>JAKOVT010000176.1 GCA_029781935.1 Actinomycetes bacterium
CCAGACCAAGAGCCGCGCCCGCCTCGACCGCTACGAGGAGATGGCCAACGAGGCCGACAAGACCCGCAAGCTCGACTTCGACGAGATCCAGATCCCGCCGGGCCCGCGCCTGGGCAGCGTCGTCGTGGAGGCGAAGGGCCTCACCAAGGGCTTCGACGACATGCTCCTCATCGACGACCTGTCTTTCACGCTGCCCCGCAACGGCATCGTCGGCGTCATCGGCCCCAACGGCGTCGGCAAGACCACGCTGTTCAAGATGATCGTGGCGGCGGCCGAGGGCGGCAGCGACGACAAGGACGTGCTGCCGAACGCGGGCGAGCTCAAGATCGGCGAGACGGTCAAGCTCTCCTACGTCGACCAGTCCCGCGCCGGCATCGACCCGGAGAAGAACCTGTGGGAGGTGGTGTCCGACGGGCTCGACTGGATCAAGGTCGGCCAGGTCGAGATGCCGAGCCGCGCCTATGTGTCGGCCTTCGGGTTCAAGGGCCCCGACCAGCAGAAGAAGGCCGGCATCCTCTCCGGCGGCGAGCGCAACCGGCTGAACCTGGCGCTCACGCTCAAGCAGGGCGGCAACCTGCTCCTGCTCGACGAGCCCACCAACGACCTCGACGTCGAGACCCTCGGTTCGCTGGAGAACGCGCTGCTCGAGTTCCCCGGCTGCGCGGTCATCACCTCGCACGACCGCTGGTTCCTCGACCGCATCGCGACGCACATCCTGGCCTACGAGGGCGACTCGACCTGGTTCTGGTTCGAGGGCAACTTCGACTCCTACGAGAAGAACAAGATCGAGCGGCTCGGTGCCGACGCCGCGCGTCCGCACCGCGCGACGTACCGCAAGCTGACCCGGGACTAGCGGCGATGGCACGCCGCCGCTTCCTGCTCCAGCTGCGCACGAGCGATCTCGACTGGATGGGGCACGTCAACAACGCGCTGTACGCCGAGTACCTCATGGAGGCGCGGGTCGACCTGGCCTACGACTTCCGGGGCGGCAGCCTGACGCTGCCCGACCTCGCCACCGTCGTGGCCGAGGCCGACATCACCTACAAGGCGCCGCTGCACTTCCGCCCCGAGCCCGTGGCGATCGACACCTGGGTGGAGCGGATCGGGCACACGTCGTACACGCTGGGGCACGAGGTCCTCGAGCCCGACGGCAGCAAGGTCTACGCGACGGCACGCACGGTGATGGTGCAGGTCGACAAGGGCACGGCGCGGCCGCGCAACATCGGCGACCCGTTCCGGCTCTACCTCGAGCAGTTCGTCGACCCGGACGTGCCCGCGTGAGCGAGCTCGTCCTCGCGCGTGACGAGGCTGCGTTCCTCGCCGCGTTCCTCGGTCGCATCGTCGGCTGGGACGACCGTGCCGCCGTGCGGGTGCAGGCCCGCGGCCGCGTCGTCGGTGTCTACGCGCCGAGCCCGCTCGACGTGCTGGCGTTCGTCGCGCTGCCGCTGGCCTCGGAGGTCGCCGAGGAGACCGACGAGACCGTGTCGGCCGGGCGCCTGCGCGACATCGTCGGCGACGTGTCGCGGCTCCCCGATGCCTCCGACGTCCGGCTGCCGGACCCGGTCACCGGGTCTGCCTCGCTCGCCGTCCTGCCCCCGCGCAGCACCTGGTTGCAGGGCGAGCGCGGCATCGCCGGCGACATCAGCCCGATCGTCGACGACGCCGTCGCCGAGTTCCGCCGCACGGTGCCGAGATCCGGGTCGCTCAACGCCGAGCTCGTCGCCGAGGCGGCCTGGGACGCACCGGGGTGGGGCGGCGTGCCCATGCGCGCGCTGCACGCGGCGCGGCTGCTCGGCTTCCTCAACCACCCGGGTGCCCGCATAGAGACGTCGACGATCTCGGGCTGGAAGCGTCTCGTGACGCCGGCGGGCCAGATCTTCGTGCGCAACGTCGCCGGGCCCGTGAAGCTCAGCCTGGTCCCGAACCCGCGCTGAGCCGGCCACCGGTCCTGCATGGGGGTCGGATCAGTCGGTCGCGAGGACCTCGAGGGCCTCGAGCGCGTCGGCGAGGCGCGCGGCCTGCTCGGGGGTCAGCCGCTCGGCGCGCCGCGCCATGATGCGCGCGTGCTCGCGGCGTACGCCGTCGAGCAGCGTGCGACCCTCGGCGCTGATCTCCAGCCACGACGAGCGGCGGTCGTGGTCGTCGGCGGTGCGCACGACGCAGCCCTCGTCCTCCAGGACGGCCACGATGCGGGAGAGCGTCGCCGGGGCCACACCCTCGTGGCGGGCGAGGTCGCCCAGCCGGATCGGCCCCTGGGCCTCGACCGTGACGAGCGCCGCCAGCGTGCTCGCGCCGAGCGGCAGCCTGATCTCGCGACGCGCGCTGCGGGTCAGCGCCGCCACGGCGGACCCCAGCCGCGCCGTGTCGAGTCCGGCATCGAGGGTGCGACGGGCGCTCATCGGGTCGGTCCGCCGTCCCTCGGGCGGTCCGACGTGTCCGCCGAGCCGTCGGGGAAACCGAGCACGTGCGCGAGCCGCCCGGTGGCGGGATCGGCGTCGTCGCCCTCCACCAGCGCGTACGTCGTCGGCTCCTCGCCGAGCCGCTCGCCCGCGTCGGGCAGCGACGTGTCGGGGTCGTGGTCGCGGCCGGCGTACCACGACGCGATCGCGGCGACCACCATCATCGCCGCGGCGATGGCGAAGACCAGCTCGAGGCCGCTGCGGAACGGGTCGCTGATGAGCGACGGGAAGAAGTCGTGACCGGTGAGCGTGGCCACGCGCTCGGACGGCAGCGTGCCCAGCAGCCCCGTCGACGACAGCAGCGACGCGATCGGGTTGATGCCGAGGAAGGCCGCGAACAGGATCCCCACCGGGGGGAGCGCCGCGAGATGGTCGGCGACCGGCGCCGGAACCCCTTGCGCGGTCAGGCCTCCCGAGAGCGCCGGTGGCAGCGCTGACGCGAGACCCACCACCATGAGCGAGAAGAAGACCCCGATCGACAGCGCGGAGCCGGAGTTGAAGAACGTCATGCGCATGCCCGAGGCCACGCCGCGCTGGGCGGGCGGCACCGAGTTCATCACCATGGCGGCGTTCGGCGAGCTGAACATGCCCGAGCCCACGCCGTTGAGGAAGGTGAGGAACGCGAACGCCCAGTAGGGGAAGTCGACCGGGACCACCATGAGACCCAGGAACGACACCGCCGTCACGAGGGCACCGGCCACGGCGAACCGGCGTGCGCCGTACCGGTCCGACAGGTAGCCGCACAGCGGGCCGGCGAGGAGGAAGCCGATGGTGAGCGGGAGCAGGAAGATGCTGGCCCACAGCGGGGTGCTCTCGTAGGAGTAGCCGCGGCGCGGCAGCCAGATGCCCTGAAGCCAGATGATGAGGATGAACTGCAGGCCGCCGCGCGAGATCGAGGCCATCAGTCCCGCGAGGTTGCCGAGCGAGAACGCCGGGATCGAGAACAGGTTCAGGCGGAACATCGGGTCGGCCACGCGTGATTCGACCACCACGAAGAGCACGAGGAGTGCGACGCCGCCGAGGAGGGCGCCGACGACCCACGGGTTGCCCCAGCCCATCGGGCTCGAGCCGTAGGGCTGCAACCCGTAGGTCACGGCGCCGAGCAGGAGGCCGAGCCCGACCGCAAGCGTGATGTTGCCGGGCAGGTCGAGCCGCCCCTTGTGGCGATCACCGACCTCGTGCAACGAGAGGTACGACCAGATCGCGCCGAGCACCCCGAACGGCACGCTCACCCAGAAGACAGCGCGCCAGTGCCACTCGGAGAGGACGCCGCCGATCACCAGGCCCAGGAAGGAACCGGCGATCGCGGCGATCTGGTTGATGCCGAGGGCGGTGCCGCGCTGGTGCACGGGGAAGGCGTCGGTGAGGATCGCCGTCGAGTTCGCCATGAGCATCGCCGCGCCGATCGCCTGCACCGCGCGCCACGCGATGAGCCACTCGGCGCCGGCGGCGCCGTCCCACGGCACGAGCGACAGCGCGATCGACGACAGCGCGAAGACGAGGAAGCCGAGGTTGTAGATGCGCACCCGGCCCTGGATGTCGCCGAGGCGCCCGAAGGTCACGACGAGCGCTGCGGTGACGAGCATGAAGCCGAGGAGCATCCAGAGCAGGTAGCTCACGTTCGCCGGGTCGAGCGGGTCGAGGCCGATGCCGCGGAAGATCGCCGGGAGCGAGATGAGCACGATCGAGGAGTTGATCGTGGCCATCGTCATGCCGAGCGTGGTGTTCGACAGGGCCACCCACTTGTAGCGCGGGTGGTGTCGGCTCAGCCGTGGTCCGGTGACGGTCGCGGTGCTCACCGAGCCATCCTGCGTCAGATAGTTTGCATGTGCAAACTACCTGGTGGTGCCGTCAGTGCCGTCAGTGCCGGCGGTGCGGGGGAGCGGTGCTGGAGCGCACCTCGAGCTCGGCGGAGAGCCGGGGCACCTTGGCCGGGCGTCCCTCGACGAGGTCGAGCGCCAGGCGGGCCGCGGCGCGGCCCTTGCCCTCGAGGTCCTGCGACACCGTGGTGAGCGGCGGGTTCGCGTAGCCCGCGGCCTCGATGTCGTCGAAGCCGACCACGGAGAGGTCGTCGGGGATCGCGAGCCCGAGCCGGCGGGCCGCCTCGTACGTCGCGAGCGCCATGACGTCGGTGACGGCGAAGACGGCGGTCGGACGCCGCGACGCGGGGACGTCGAGGAGCTCCAGCGCGATGCGGACGCCCTCCTCGTGGGTGTGCACGTCCGTGCTGATCACCGTGACCGACGTCCGCGGGACCTTCTCCACCGTCCGGCGGAAGCCCGCGGTGCGCTCGCGGATCCCGAGACGGACGGGGATGTCGACGTGCACCGTGTCGCCGGGGTCGCGGCCGGGGAGGTCGAGGACGCCGAAGCGCCGGTGCCCGAGCCCGAGCAGGTGCTCCGCGACGCGTGCCGAGGCCCGAACGTTGTCGACGCCGACGAGCGGGACGTCGGGCAGCCGCGGGTGGCCGACGGTGACGATCGGCAGCCGCCTCTGGAGCACGGCCTGCACGGCCTCGTCGGTCTCGGCCATCGAGCAGACGATGAACGCGTCGACGAGGGAGCCGCGCACCACCTCGCCGACGTCGTCGGCCTCGGAAGGGACGAGGAGCATCGAGCGGCCCGCGGCACCGAGCTCGGCGGCGATGCCGCGGAGCATCCCGACCATGCCGGGGTCGGTGAACGCGTAGGGGAGCCGCTCGGTGAGCAGGACGCCGATCGTGCCCGAGCTGCGGCGGCGCAGCGAGCGACCGGCGGGGTCGGGGCCGCCGTAGCCAAGCTCGGCCGCGACGGCCAGCACCCTCTCGCGGGTGGCCGCCGACAGCTGGTCGGGGCGGTTGTAGGCGTTGGAGACCGTCATCCGGGAGACGCCGGCGGCCTTCGCGACGGTGTCGAGCGTGGGGCGGTCCGCCATGCGGGTCACCTCCTCGGGAACAGGCTTGGCGTACGCGGCGTTCAGGCTGTACAGTTCCAGACTGTATCAATACAGAAGAGGAAGAACGCTCGTGGAGCTCCACACCTTCGCCCAGCTGCTGGCATACGCAGGGTCCGCCGTCGGCGTCGTCATGGTCGCTCCGCAGATCGTGCGCACGGTGAAGCACCCGCACCTCGGCGGCGTCTCGCCGTGGAGCTGGGCGATCACCGTCGTCGCCTGCACCCTCTGGCTCACCTACGGCCTGCGCGCCGGGTCGATTCCGCAGGTGCCCGGCAACGTCTTCCTCGTGTCGGGCGCCGTCGCCATCGTCCTGCTCGTACCGGCCGAGTGGTCGCGCGCCCGCCGGGCCTGGACGCTCCTCGGCGTCACGAGCACCCTCGTGCTCTTCAGCACCTACCTCTCTCCCGAGCAGGTCGGTTTCTTCGCCTTCGGCATCGGGCTGTTCGCCGCGTGGCCGCAGGTGCTCGAGACCGTGTGGCTCCGCCGCGGCATGGGTCCCTCGGCGCTGTCGATGACCACGCAGGTCCTCAAGGTGGTCGGGCAGGTGCTCTGGCTGTCGTACGCCGTCCTGGCCGTCGACGCACCCGTGATCGTGGCCGCCGTGGTCGCCCTGTCCACCAACGCGCTCATCGCCGTCGTCGAGGCGAGCCGGCGTCGCGCCGTCGGCAGCAGCGGCCCGCTCGACGAGCTCGAGCTCGCTGCCGCCTGACCGACGGCGAGACGCTCGGGGTCAGGCGGGGGCGAGCTCCGGGTCGGGGTCCTTGTCGGGGTCGCGATCCCGGTCGCGCAGCTGGTCGCCGCGGGGTACGACGAAGCTCGCCACCGCCGCGAGCAGGCACAGCGCGCCGGCCGTCCACCAGGCGACGTCGTACGACCCTGTCGACTCCCGCACCGCGCCCGCGAACCAGGCGGAGATCCCGGCCCCCACCATGTGGGAGGCGAACACCCAGCCGAACACCACGCCGGCCCGCTCGACGCCGAAGCCCTCGCGGCACAGCGCCACGGTCGGCGGCACGGTCGCCACCCAGTCGAGCCCGTACAGGACGACGAAGAAGAACATCGGCGGCTGGACCGTCGGCGCCCACAGCAGGTGGACGAGCAGGAGCGAGACACCGCGCAACCCGTAGTAGACGGCCAGCAGCACGCGGGCGTCGTAGCGGTCGGTGAGCCAGCCCGAGCCCAGCGTGCCGACGATGTCGAAGATGCCGATGAAGGCGAGCAGCGTGGCCCCGGTGGTGATGGGGAGGCCGTGGTCGTGCGCGGCGGAGACGAAGTGCGTGCCGACCAGGCCGTTGGTCGACCAGCCGCAGACGAAGAACCCGGCCATGAGCAGCCAGAAGGCCCGCGATCGCGACGCCTCGCGCAGGCGCAGGAGCGCCACGCGGGCCGGGCCCATCCCGCGGTCGTCGAGCGCCTCGGGCTCCGCCCAGCCGACCGGAGCGCCGTACGGCCGCAGCCCCAGGTCGCTCGGTCGCTCGCGCAGCAGCGCGAGCACCAGGGGCACCAGCAGCAGGGCCAGCACCGCGAGCCCGAGGCTCGCCGAGCGCCAGCCCGACGACACCGAGACCCGCGCGACCACAGGGAGGAAGACCAGGCTGCCGGTGGCGTACGCCGTCGAGAAGACGCCCATGACCAGACCGCGACGGGCGACGAACCAGCGGCCCGCCACGATCGCGCCGAACACCAGCGCCATGCAGCCGGCACCCACGCCCATGAGGACGCCCCAGGTGGCCACGAGCTGCCAGGGCTGGGTCGCGCGCGTGGACAGCGCCATGCCCGCCGACAGCATCAGGAGGGCGGCGGCGACGACGCGGCGGATGCCGAACTTCTCCATGAGGGCCGCCCCGAACGGGGCGACCAGGCCGTACAGGACCAGGTTCACCGTGATGGCGAGGGAGACCGTCTGCACCGACCAGCCGAGATCGGTCGCGACCGGCTCGATGAGGACGCCGGTGCTCGACCGGAAGGCCGCGGCCGCGACCAGCGCGACGAACGAGATCCCGGCGACCACCCAGGCGCGGTGGCGCCAGGTCAGCTCAGGGCTACCCACGCGCACGTCTCCGGCGGGATCACGAGCGCCCCGGTCCGGTCGCGGTCGACCCGCCGGTTGGACACCAGCACCTCGCCGTCGACGGCGACGGCGCGGTCGGCCGGGCCCGTGTTCAGCAGCACCAGCACCGGCTCGTCGCCCGGGCGCTCGACGGCCAGCACGTCCTTGTGCCCGGACTCGCGCCAGATCAGCTCGCCGTCACCGAGAACCGGCGACGCCTTGCGCACGCGAAGCGCGCGCTTGTAGAGCGACAGGGTCGACCCCTCGTCCTGCGCCTGCGCCTCGGCGGTGAGCGGTGCCCAGTCGGCGGGCTGAGGGAGCCACGGAGCGCCCGTGGTGAAGCCGTACGGCGGCGCGTCGCCGGACCAGGGCAACGGCACGCGGCAGCCGTCGCGGCCCTTCACCTCGCCGTTCGTGCGGAAGAAGTTCGGGTCCTGGCGCACCTCGTCGGCGAGGTCGAGCACCTCGGGGAGGCCGAGCTCCTCGCCCTGGTAGAGGTACGCCGACCCCGGCAGGGCCAGCGACAGCAGCGACATCGCGAGCGCCCGGCGCCGGCCGGCCTCGAGGTCGATGGTCTCGGCATCGAGCCAGGGAGCGAACCGGGTCACCGGCCGCCACACGTCGTGGTTGGACAGCACCCAGGTCGGCGGCGCGCCGACGGCCGCCGACGTGAGGAGCGACGTACCGATCACGTCGCGGATGACCTCGGCGTCCCAGTAGGCCTTGAGGAAGTGGAAGTTGAAGGTGGTGTGCAGCTCGTCGGGCCGCGTGTACGCCGCCTGCGCCTCCGTGGTGCGCACCCAGGCCTCGCCGACGAACGCGCGCGGCGGCTCGTAGGTGTCGGCGAGGCGGCGCCACTCGCGCCACACGTCGTGCACGCGCGGCTGGTCCCACGCCGGACCGGTCTCGTTGCCCGGCGTCCAGACCTCGTCGAGCTCGGGGCCGTCCGGGTAGCCCGGGGCCTTGATGAGCGAGTGGGCGACGTCGATGCGGAAGCCGTCCACACCCATGTCGAACCAGAACCGCAGGGTCGCGGCGTAGTCCTCGTGGATCTCGGGGTTCTCCCAGTTGACGTCGGGCTGGGAGTCGTCGAAGAGGTGGAGGTACCACCAGCCCGGGTGTCCCTCGATCGGGGTCCACGCCGAGCCGCCGAACGCGCTCACCCAGTTGTTGGGCGGCAGCTCGCCGTTCTCGCCCTTGCCGCGCAGCGCGTGGAAGCGCGCCCACTCGGGCGATCCGGGTGCGGTCTGCATCGCGGCCTTGAACCAGGGGTGCTCCCACGAGAAGTGGTTGGGCACGACGTCGACGAACACGCGCAGGCCGAGCGCGTGCGCCTCCTCCACCATGGCGCGCGCGTCGTCGAGCGTGCCGAGGCGGGGGTCGACGTCGCGCGGGTCGGCGACGTCGTAGCCGCCGTCGAGCAGGGGCGAGGGGTAGAACGGCGACAGCCAGATGGCGTCGACGCCGAGGTCGGCGAGATAGGGCAGCCGCTGCCGGATGCCGGGAAGGTCGCCGAGGCCGTCGCCGTCGGAGTCGCTGAAGGATCGCGGGTAGATCTGGTAGACGACCGCGTCGCGCCACCACAGCCGCTCGTCGCGCGGGGGGAGGCCGGCGTTGCCCTCGCGGACGGGCAGGTCTGCGGTCATGCGGGGTCTCCCTGGGTGCTGGTCGAGTCGGTGTTCACCATGGCGATCGCGGCACCGACGAGGTAGCGCCAGAGCTCCTGCTCGAGCGCTGGGTCGAG
>JAKOVT010000188.1 GCA_029781935.1 Actinomycetes bacterium
GCGTGGATCGGGTCGGGGATGAACTGGTGCCCGAGGGTGTGCATCTTCATGAGCGGCGTCATCCCGGCGGTGTCGCCGAAGTCGTAGGCGTAGACGCCGTGGGTGAGGGTCGGGCACGAGGCGGGCTCGACCGCGATGATGCGCGGTCCGCTGCCGCTGGCCATCTTCTCGCGCAGGAACGGGAAGGTGAGGCCCGCGAAGTTCGACCCGCCACCGGTGCAGCCGACGATGTGGGTCGGGGTGTCGCCGGCCTTCGCCATCTGCAGGATCGCCTCCTCGCCGATGACCGTCTGGTGCATGAGCACGTGGTTGAGCACCGAGCCCAGCGAGTAGCGCACGGTGTCGCCACCGACCACTGCCGCCTCGACCGCCTCCGAGATCGCGATGCCGAGCGAGCCGCTCATGTTCGCCGGATCGCTGGCGAGCGCGCGGCCGGCCTCGGTCAGCTGGGAGGGCGAGCGGTGGATCTTGGCGCCGAACGCCTCGATCATGAGCCGGCGGAACGGCTTGCTGTCGTACGACGACCCGACCTGCCACACCTCGCACTCGATGTCGTAGAGCGCGCAGGCGAACGCGAGCGCGGTGCCCCACTGCCCGGCACCGGTCTCGGTCGTGAGCTTCCGGACGCCGGCCTTCTTGTTGTAGTAGGCCTGCGGCACGGCGGTGTTCGGCTTGTGCGAGCCGGCGGGCGAGGTGCCCTCGTACTTGTAGTAGATGCGGGCCGTCGTCCCGAGCGCGCGCTCGAGGTTGTGCGCTCGGAACAGCGGCGTCGTGCGCCACTGGTGGTACACGTCGAGGACGCCGCCGGGGATGTCGACGTACCGGTCCTGCGACACCTCCTGCAGGATCAGGTCCATCGGGAACAGCGGCGCGAAGTCGTCCGGCCCGGCGGGCTCGAGGGTGCCGGGGTGCAGCGCGGGAGGCGGCGGCGAGGGGAGGTCGGGGACGATGTTGTACCAGGTGGTCGGCGTCTCGTCCTCGTCGAGCAGGTACTTGTGCCGGCGCACGGTGTCGTCCATCGTCGTTCCCTTCCTGACCCGTCTGCGGGTGCTCTCAGCCCGGCCGGGGATGCCGGGTCCTGCTGGCAACGTAGCGGCCCGGTGCGCGACGTGACGCGCGAATAGGCGGTCTGCGGCGCGCGGTCCCGTGCCGGACCCGCGATCGGTCCGCCGTGCGGGACGTCAGGGTGTCGAGTCGTGGTCGCGGCCGTCGGCGTCGACGGCACCGGTGCTCGTGCCCGTGCCGGCACGGGGCACGACGAGCCGTGCCACGCCGGCGTCGAGATCGACGGTGCTGCGCGGAGGAGCGGCGTCGCCGTCCTCGTCGCGCTTGAGCTCGAGGTACTCGTCGTGCTCCTTCTTGTGCCGCGAGCTCGGTGCGAACGCGAGACCGAGGACGTCGATGGCCGCGGTGCCGACGTGGGTCTTCGGTCGCTCGCCCGCCCGGCGCTTGCGGCGCGACAGCGCGACCTCGATGGCGCCGGCGACGACGAGGAGGATCACCAGCGCGGGCAGCGACATCGCGACGAAGGGGCTCATGTCGCCCCCAGCTGCCGGGCGAGCTCGTCGATGCGGTGCGCCTGCTCGATGTCGAGCTGCGTGACGCCTCCGGCGTCGTGGGTGCTCAGTCCGACGTGCACCGTGCGCCAGCGGATGTCGAGGTCGGGGTGGTGGTCCATCTCCTCGGCCACCTCGGCGATCTCGTCGACCCCCCGGATCGCGGTCCGGAAGTCGGGGAACGCCAGCGAGCGCGTCAGCCGGTCGACGTCACCGGTCCACCCGGGCAGCGCCTCGAGCTGCCGGGCGACCTCCTCCGCGTCGAGCCGACGGGGTCTCGCCATGCCTCCAGGGTTGCACGCGACGCGGCTCCGCTCCAGGCGGGCGCTGCGCGGCGTCCGTACGGCTGACCCGTGCGCACGACTCGCTGAGACAGACTGGGCCCGTCGTCGTGGGTCGCCAACCGATCGGGAGCGGGTGGATGGACGTGCTGGGGGATCCGTCCGCCCTGACGTTCGTCGTGTCCGCGGTCCTGTGGGTGCTGGTGGCCTGGGTACCCGGGACGCTCGTGGTCAGCGCCGTCTTCCCGCTGTCGACCCTCCTTCAGCGCCTCGCCGTCGCACCGCTCGTGTCGATCGGCGTCGGCTTCTCCGCGGGGTCGTGGGCCGGGGTGGTGGGACTGGGCCGCCCGGTCGACGTGGTCCTCGTGGCCCTCGCGAGCGTCACGCTCGTCTGCGCGGTGGTGGTCGTGCGCCGCGACAGCCCGGTGCCGGGCCGGCTGCGCCGCGCTGCCGCCGACCGGACGAACCAGGTCGTCGGCTCCGCGATCGGGCTGGTCGTCGTGCTGTGGACCGTCTCGATCGCCCGCAGCGCACCGGGTCTCGCGGCGGTGGCTCCCAACTCCGACGGCAATGCGCACGGTGCTCGCGTCGCGCGCATCCTGCTGACCGGCTCGCTCGACCCCTCGGCGGTCAACGTCTTCGATCTCGAGTCCGCGTCCCCGTCGGAGTTCTACCCGTTGGGGATCCATGCGTTGGCGGCCCAGGTGGCGCGCGTCGTGGGCAGCGGACCCAGCCTGATGGTGGCCCTGACCCTGGTTGCCTCGGTGGCGCTGTGCCTGGGCAGCGCGGCGCTCGGCCGGTCGGTGGGCGGCCCGCGGACCGCGGCCGCTGCTGCCGTCTCCTCCGCGCTCCTCGTGCCGTTCGCGACGTACGGCCAGGTGTGGTGGGGCCCGGTCCCGTTCCAGGTCGCGATGACCTCCGTCCCGGCGCTCGCGGTCCTGGTCCTCGCCGCGCGAGGACGAGGAGGTCTGGCCGCGGCGGCGCTGGCCTGGGCGGGGATGCTCGGTCTGCACCTGTCCGAAGTACTGGTGTCCGGTCTTCTGGTGGCGCTCACCCTCGTCCTCGCACGGGGGTCCGTCCGCGCTCGGGCTCGGTCGTTGGTCGGACCGGCCGGATCGTTCGCGTTCGCGATGGTGATCGCTGGACCCACCGTCGTCGGGATCCTGACGCAGGTGGGCAGGACGCCCCAGGACCCCACGATGAACCTGCCACCAGTGCTGGCGCTCCTCAACGAGCTGCTGCACCCGTACTTGGTGATGTCCCAGGCGGCTCCGGTGCCCCAGACGCTCATCGTCCTGGCGTCCGGAGCATTGGCTGTCGCGACCATCATCGGCTGCTATCTCGCGTGGAACCGGTCGGTGGGCCGCGCGGTGGTCCTGACCTGGTTGGCTGTCGCGGCGCTCGGCGTCGCGGCGTACGTGACGAGCCCCGGGCTGGTCACCGTCCCCTGGTACGGCAACGGCGACCGCGTCTCGGCTCAGGCAGCGGGGCTGCTGCCCGTGCTGCTCGGCACGGGGCTGCTCGCGGTGGCTCGCGCAGCTCGCACCCGGCGAGCCGCTTCCGCACTGTTGGCCGTGGCGTCGACCGCGGTGGCTCTCGTCATGGCGGTCCAGACCGTGGTGGCGTCGTCGCAGGCGATCTCGGACTACGCCGTCGTGACGCCCGACGACCGGGCGGCGTTCGCCTGGCTCGCGACGCACGTGGATCCCGACCGACGGGTGCTGAACGACCACCGCGACGGATCGCCGTGGATGTACGACGCGACGGGCGGGACGGCGCCGCCCGTCTTCGCCATCAAGCCCGCTGCGCTCTTCCTGGGCAACCCCGACTTCGCCGGCCGCCTCTATCTGCGCGACACCATCACGCGCATCGCCGTCGACCCCAAGACCCAGGAGGAGGCCAGGCGCTGGCGCATCCAGTTCGTGATGGTCGGTGCTCGCAGCTACCCCGACATCCCGCCGATGGTGCCCGACGGGGCGGATCCCGCGGGCCTCACGCTGGTGTTCCGCTCGGGCGACGCCCGGGTCTACCGGCTCGACGACCTGCCGTAGCCGACGGGCGACCGCGCACCGCACGAGCGGAGCGTCGCGCGGCGAGCGAGTGCTGTGCACGGTTCTGGCAGAGTCGAGCGCGTGACCGCACCTACGCACGTGACCGCTGACGGGCGACGCGTCGTCGTCGCGGCCGCGGTCGAGAGGGCTGGCCGCTTGCTCGCGGCGCGGCGCACTCGGCCGGCCTCGGTCGCCGGGGGGTGGGAGCTGCCCGGCGGCAAGGTCGAGCCGGGGGGGGATCCCGCGGCAGCCCTCGTGCGGGAGCTGCGCGAGGAGCTGGCCGTCGACACCGAGGTCGTGGGCAGGGTCGTGGGCCCCCTCGGCGGCGACTGGCCGCTCGACGACGGCCACGTGCTGCGCGTGCTGCGCGTGCAGCTCGTCGCAGGGGAGCCGCTGCCGGGCGTGGCGCACGACGAGGCGCGCTGGCTGGCACCGACCGAGGTCGACACGGTCGCGTGGCTCGAGCCCGACGTCGGACCTGCACGCGCAGCGGTCGAGCGGATCCCGACCTGGGTCGACTTCCCGGCGGGAGCCCTCGAGGGCAGGGCCCGGGCGCTTCGAGTCGAGGCGCTCCACGACGGGCGGGTGGGCGTCGTCGTCGACCGCACCCCCTTCCACCCGCTCGACCACGGCTGGCCCGACCAGCCCGGCGACGTCGGCCTCCTCGACGGCGCTCGGGTGCACGACTGCCTCACGGGCACGATCGACGACGACGGCCGGCTGCTCGTGGGCGACGACATCGACGTCCGTCGCGGCGACCCGGCGCGCACCTGGGTCGTGGTGCACGTCGTCGACCGCGAGGCCGCACCGGTCCTCGGCGAGTCGGTCGATCTCGCCGTCGACGGTGCCGTGCGAGCGGCGCTGTCGCGCGGGCACTCCGCGTGCCATCTCGCAGCGCTCGCGCTCAACGAGGCGACCGCGCGGTTCTGGTCCAAGCAGCCGCCCCGTCGGGATTCGCGCGGCTTCCCGTTCCTCGACCAGATCGCGATCCAGGTCTCGCGGATCGAGCCCGACGGCGCCTACGACGCCTACCGCTGCGGGCGGTCGCTGCGGAAGGCAGGCTTCGACGCCGACGCATTCCTCGCCGAGCGCGAGGCTGTCGCCGCGGAGGCCGAGGGCCTGCTGTCGGCGTGGGTCGCCACCGGTGCGGTGGGCCGGATCGACACCGGCGGCGATCCGACCTTGACCGCGCGGCGGACGTGGCGCTGCGACGTACCCGGCGGACCGGCCGTGATCCCGTGCGGCGGGACCCATGCGCCCGACCTGACGCACCTGCCGCGGGTCGGCGTCGAGTACCGGCCCACCGACGACGGCTTCGAGCAGCGGACGTCCGTCGGCTGAGCGTCGGCGCAGGTCCGACGGTGTCCGACGGCACGTCCCGAGCGGTCGGGAGCGTGCGCGCCAGCACCTAGACTGGGGTGTCTCCCCGTCTTCTATCCCGAGGTCTCCCATGTCCAGCCCCGGCTCGGCCGTCCGTTCCGACCTGCGCAACGTCGCGATCATCGCGCACGTCGACCACGGCAAGACCACGCTCGTCGACGCCATGCTCTGGCAGTCCGGCGCCTTCACCGCGCACCAGGCCGACGAGGGGTCGGTGCAGGAGCGGGTGATGGACTCGATGGACCTCGAGCGCGAGAAGGGCATCACGATCCTCGCGAAGAACACGACGGTCCGGTACGCCGGCGAGGGCGCGCCCGACGGCGGCGTCCTCATCAACATCATCGACACCCCGGGCCACGCCGACTTCGGCGGCGAGGTCGAGCGCGGGCTGGAGATGGTCGACGCCGTGCTGCTGCTCGTCGACGCGAGCGAGGGCCCGCTGCCGCAGACCCGCTTCGTCCTGCGCAAGGCGCTGCAGAAGCGCCTGCCGGTGATCCTCGTGATCAACAAGGTCGACCGACCCGACGCGCGCATCGCCGAGGTCGTCGACGAGACCTACGAGCTGTTCTTCGACCTCGACGCCGACGAGCACCAGATCGAGTTCCCGATCGTGTACGCGTCGGCCAAGGCCGGTCGTGCGTCGCTGAACCGCCCGGACGACGGCGGGATGCCCGACAGCGAGAACCTCGTGCCGCTGTTCCGGACGCTCATCGACACGGTGCCCGCGCCGCACTACGACCCGGAGATGCCGCTCCAGGCGCACGTCACCAACCTGGACTCCTCGCCCTACCTCGGTCGGCTGGCGCTGCTGCGCATCCACAACGGCACCCTGCGCAAGGGTCAGCAGGTCGCGTGGGCCCGCCACGACGGCAGCATCGAGCGGGCGAAGGTGGCCGAGCTGCTCGTGACGCAGGCGCTCGAGCGGGTGCCGGCGGAGTCGGCGGGGCCCGGCGAGATCGTCGCCGTCGCGGGCATCGACGAGATCACCATCGGCGAGACGCTCACCGACGTCGACGACCCGCGCCCGCTGCCGCTCATCACCGTCGACGAGCCGTCGATCTCGATGACGATCGGCATCAACACCTCGCCGCTGGCCGGTCAGAGCGGGACGAAGCTCACCGCTCGGCTGGTGAAGAACCGGCTCGACGCCGAGCTGATCGGCAACGTGTCCATCCGCGTGCAGAACACCGAGCGCCCCGACACCTGGGAGGTGCAGGGCCGCGGCGAGCTGCAGCTCGCGATCCTCGTCGAGATCATGCGGCGCGAGGGCTTCGAGCTCACGGTGGGCAAGCCGCAGGTCGTCACCAAGATTGTCGACGGCAAGAAGCACGAGCCGATGGAGCACCTGACCGTCGACATCCCCGAGGACTACCTCGGCGTCGTCACCCAGCTCATGGCGCTGCGCAAGGGGCGCATGGAGCAGATGGTCAACCACGGCACCGGCTGGGTCCGGATGGAGTACGTCGTCCCGGCGCGCGGCCTCATCGGCTTCCGCACCGAGTTCCTCACCGAGACCCGTGGCACCGGCCTGCTGCACCACGTGTTCCACAAGTACGAGCCCTGGCACGGAGAGCTGCGCACGCGCCCGACCGGCTCGCTCGTCGCCGACCGCCGCGGCCCGACCACGGGCTTCGCGCTGGCCAACCTCCAGGAGCGCGGCACGCTGTTCGTCGGCCCCGGCACCGAGGTCTACGAGGGCATGATCATCGGCGAGAACTCCCGGTCCGACGACATGGACGTCAACCCGACCAAGGAGAAGAAGCTCACCAACATGCGTCAGTCGTCGGGCGACGTGCTGGTCCCGCTGATCCCGCACAAGCAGATGTCCATGGAGCAGGCCCTCGAGTTCTGCCGCGAGGACGAGTGCATGGAGGTCACTCCGGCCACCGTGCGGATCCGCAAGGTCGTCCTCGACCAGGTCGAGCGGGGCCGGGCCGCGGCTCGGGCCAAGAAGCAGGGCTGATCACGGGAGCGCCGTCCGCCAGCAGCCCGTGGCCGCTGACCGGACGCTCGACGGTGCCCTCCTCGCGTCCCGCCAGGCGGCTCGGCCGGTGTGGGAAGGGCCACGTCGGGGTGCTCCGCCCCGTCCGCTGATCTCGCCACGAGGTCCGATTACCGTCCGGTAAGCGGGCGTCGGGGGTGCTGAGCAGCGACGTCGCTCGCCGTGCCGGCCGACCAGGCCCGGGAGGCCCGGACACCTTGCGCGACCTGCGATCTCGCGTCACGGAGCGGTGGAGACGAGGTGTCGGGGATGTCCCGATTCGCACCGAACGAATCACGATCCGGTCACGGGGGTCCCCGGTGCTTTCCTGCTCTCCGGGGATGTCATAAGTTGCGCGAGTCTCAGCGGTGGGGGGACGCGATCGGGTCGTGCGACCCGTCGTCCGGTCTCCACACCACCGGGCAGCAGGATTTCCCGCACTCGCACAGGAAGGCAGCGGTTTCTCCATGACGGCACCCGTCGACACCGTGGCCGAGGTCTCTGCTGTTCCTGAGGAGATCCAGGGCAGGTCGCTCTCCGCGATCGCCTGGCGGCGCTTCCGCCGCGACAAGGTCGGCATGGTCGCGCTCGGCGTCCTGATCTTCCTGCTTCTCTGCGCCGTCTTCGCGCCGCAGATCTGCAACCTCATGGGCGTCGACCCGATCGCCCTCAACGGCGACGTGCTCGACAAGGAGAACGGCGGCGTGCCCCTCGGCTGCGGCCTGCCCGACTCCGGCTTCTTCTGCGGCATCAGCTGGCAGCACCCGTTCGGCGTCGAGCCTGGCACCGGTCGCGACCTGTTCGCGCGCGTGCTCTACGGCCTGCGCATCTCGCTGCTCATCGCGCTGTCCGCCACGGTCATCACGACGATCCTGGGCTCGCTGTTCGGGACCGTGTCGGGCTACCTCGGCGGCCGCTGGGACACCGCGATCGGCCGGCTGATGGACATCATCCTGGCGTTCCCGTTCCTGCTCATCATCCTCGCGCTCTCGGGTGTCTTCACCCAGCGTCTCGAGGCGATGGGAGTGCCCGAGGGCAACCCGGCGCGCATCACCTACCTGATCCTCGTGCTGAGCATCTTCGGCTGGCCCTACCTCGCCCGCATCGTGCGCGGCCAGGTGCTCAGCGTCCGTGAGCGGGAGTTCGTCGAGGCCTCGATCGCGATGGGCTCGGGCACGGGGCGGATCCTCTTCAAGGAGATCCTGCCCAACCTGTGGGCGCCGATCATGATCTACGCGACGCTGACGCTCCCGACCTACATCGCCACGGAGGCGGTGCTCTCGTTCCTCGGCGTCGGCGTGCTTCCGCCCACGCCCACCTTCGGCGCGATCCTCGCCGACTCGGTGCAGTACATGAGCATCATCCCGAGCTACCTGCTCATCCCCGGCACGATCCTCGCGATCGTCGTCGTGACGTTCAACCTCGTCGGTGACTCCGTACGAGACGCCCTCGACCCCCGCGCGGCCCGGGCGTGAGCCGCACCAGCACCACCTAAGAGCTCCCGACCCTCGCACCCGGACCGGGTGGAGGAGCGGGGAAAGGCCGGGGAGCCCCGGCGAAGGACCAGGAGGAGACATGGCAAAGGTCAGTCCGGTTGTGCGGACTGCCATCGTCGTCGGCGTGGGCGCTCTGGCGCTCGCGGCCTGCGGTGGCGGCAGCTCGAACAACCCCAGCGCGTCGGGCGGGGCTCCCACCAAGGGCGGCACCATCCAGTACCTGACGCAGAACGAGCAGTTCGACAAGGTGGACCCGCAGCGCGTCTACACCGGTGAGGACCTCGCGTTCTTCAACGGCACGATCATGCGCACGCTCACCGCGTACAAGTTCTCCAAGGACAGCAACGAGGCGACCACCATCGTCCCCGACCTGGCGACCGACACCGGCCGTCAGAGCAACGGCGCCAAGACGTGGGAGTTCACCCTCCGCGACGGCGTGACCTTCGAGACCGGCGCCGCCATCACCTGCGCCGACGTCAAGTACGGCGTGTCGCGCACCTTCGCCACCGACATCATCACCGGCGGCCCGACGTACGCGATCTCGATGCTCGACATCCCCGACGACCCCAAGGGCGGCTCGGCCTACAAGGGCCCGTACGTCAAGACCGGTCAGGACCTGTTCGACAAGGCCGTGACCTGCTCGTCGGACAACAAGACGATCACGTTCAACCTCAAGCGTCCGGTGCCCGACTTCAACTACACCACGACGCTGCTCGCCTTCTCCCCCGTCCCGCAGGCCGCGGACACCGGTGAGAAGTACGACGACAAGCCCGTCGCCTCCGGCCCGTACAAGATCCAGACGTACAACAAGGGCAAGGGCGGCAAGATGATCCTTGTCCGCAACGACAAGTGGTCGCAGGACTCCGACCCGTACCGCAAGGCCTACGTGGACTCGTGGGACGTCGAGTTCGGCATCGACCCGACCGTCATCGACCAGCGCCTCATCCAGGGCGCGCCGGCCGACCAGAACGCGATCTCGCTGACGCTCCAGCCGCAGAGCCTGCCGGTCGTCTTCAACGACCCCAAGTTCGCGAGCCGTCGCACCAACGAGTTCGACCCGTACGTGCGCTACTTCGCGATCAACGTCAAGAAGGTGCCGAACGTCAAGCACCGCATGGCGATCGCCGCGGCCCTCGACCGTGAGGCCCTGCGCACCAACGCTGGTGGCCAGTACGCCGGTGACTACGCCGACGGCGTGATCAAGCCCAACATGGGTCAGGACTACGCCCCCACGCAGATGTGGGACGGCCTGCTCGGCCAGACGATCCCGCCGACCGGCAACATCGACTACGCCAAGCAGCTGGTCCAGGAGTCCGGCGCGCCGGTTCCGACGATCACGTTCGACTACCCGAACACGCCGACCAACACCAAGGCGGCCGGCATCGTCGTGGCGTCGCTGGCCAAGGCCGGCATCACCGCCAAGCCGAACCCGATCGAGCCCGGCTCGTACTACGGCGTGGTGTTCGACCCGGCGAAGGCTCACGAGCTGATCAACGCGGGTTGGGGCCCTGACTGGCCCAACGCCTCGACGATCATCCCCGAGCTCTTCACCCCGAGCGGTGGCTTCAACCTCTCGCAGTACGACAACGCCGAGTACAACGCCAAGGTCGACGCGGCCAAGGTCGAGCTCGACCGTGCGAAGCAGGCCACCATGTGGCAGGAGCTCAACACTGCCGCGATGAAGGACGTCGTCGTCGTCCCGACCCGCTTCGGTCGCGACCAGCGCCTCCCCGGCGCCAAGATCGGCAACGCCTACCTGTGGGCGGCGTACGGCTCGTGGCCGTACGGCGACATGTACGTCCAGCAGTAAGCACCACTCGCACTGACGGTGTGGGGGCGGGGTTCCACCCCCGCCCCCACACCCGCGCAGTAGCCTGCTCACGCGGCTCGGCGCTTCCTGAACGTCTCGCACCACCGGAAAGGCTCGGTCCTTGGGCGGCTACATCGCGCGGCGCCTGCTGAGCATGCTGTTCATGCTGCTCCTGCTGTCGCTCGTCGTCTTCCTGCTCTTCAGCGTGCTGCCGACCGACCCGGCGCGCCTGACGTGCGGCAAGTCCTGCACTCCGGCGATCATCGAGGCCAACCGGCACCGCCTCGGCCTCGACCTCCCTGTGTGGCAGCAGTACTGGGAGTTCCTCAAGGGCCTGTTCCTCGGCCGCACCTACGGCTCGGGCGATCAGACCTTCCAGTGCGACGCCCCGTGCCTGGGCTACTCGTTCAAGAAGGGCGAAGAGGTCACCGTCCTGATCAAGGACCGCTTCCCCACGACGATGTGGCTCGCGCTCGGCGCCTTCGTGATCTGGCTGACCGTCGGCATCACCTTCGGCATCTACTCCGCGCTGCGCCGGGGCAAGTGGCAGGACAAGACCGTCATGGGCATCTCGCTCATCGGCTACTCGCTGCCGTCGTTCTTCATCGGCCTGATCCTGCTGTTCTTCATCATCCTCAAGTGGCAGCTGCTGCCCTACCCGGCGTACGTGCCACCGTGGGAGAACCCCGTCCAGTTCTTCCAGACGATGATCCTCCCGTGGATCGTGCTCGCGATCCTGTACGCCGCCTTCTACATGCGGCTCACGCGGAACCAGATGCTCGACACCCTGGGCGAGGACTACATCCGCACGGCGCGGGCCAAGGGCCTCCCCGAGCGCATCGTGATCCGCAAGCACGCCCTGCGTGCCGGCCTCACCCCCATCGTCACGGCCGCGGGCCTCGACCTCGCGGGTCTGCTCGGCGGCGCGATCATCACCGAGCAGATCTTCAGCCTCCCGGGCCTCGGCTCGCTCGCGGTCAGCTCGGTGCAGGACTACGACCTGCCGCTCATCGTGGGCATCACGCTCGTCACGGCCACGTTCATCATCGTGGCGAACCTCATCGTCGACCTGCTCTACGCCGTCATCGACCCGCGGGTGAGGCTCGTATGACCACCAGCTCCGGCGGTGCCGCCGGCCCCTACCTCGACGTCCGCGACCTCCGCGTGGAGTTCCCCACGGAGGACGGCCTCGTCCGCGCCGTGGACGGCGTCTCGTTCACCGTCGAACGCGGTCAGACCGTGGCGATCGTGGGCGAGTCCGGCTCGGGCAAGAGCGTGACGTCGCAGGCGATCATGGGTCTGCACAACCGCAAGAAGACGAACATGTCGGGCGAGGTCATCCTCGACGGCCAGGACCTCATCGCGATGAGCGACGAGGACGTGCGCAAGCTGCGCGGCCGCGAGATGGCGATGATCTTCCAGGACCCGCTCTCCTCGCTGCACCCCTTCTACACGATCGAGAAGCAGCTGGTGGAGGCCGTCCAGGTCCACCAGAACGTCAGCAACGCCGAGGCCCGCAAGCAGGCCATCGCGCTGCTCGACCGCGTCGGCATCCCGAACCCCGACCGCCGCGTCGACGACTACCCCCACCAGCTCTCGGGCGGCATGCGTCAGCGAGTCATGATCGCGATGGCGCTGCTCAACGACCCGTCGCTGCTGATCGCCGACGAGCCGACCACCGCTCTCGACGTCACGGTGCAGGCGCAGATCCTCGAGCTGCTCAAGGACCTGCAGCGCGACTTCAACACCGCGATCATCGTCATCACCCACGATCTCGGCGTGGTGGCCGACATGGCCGACGAGGTCGTCGTGATGTACGGCGGACGCCTCGTCGAGCACGGCACGGTGCAGGACGTCTTCCACCGCCCGGAGATGCCCTACACCCTCGGTCTGCTGGCCTCGATGCCGCGCCTGGACAGGGTGCGCTCGGACCGCCTCGACCCGATCCCGGGCCTGCCGCCGTCGCTCATCCGCCTGCCGAAGGGCTGCGTGTTCCGGCCGCGGTGCACCTACCACGACCGCGTCCCCGGCGGTCTCTGCGACACCGAGCGCCCCGACCTGCTGCCCACCGCCCCCGGCCACGAGGTGCGCTGCCACCTGCCGATCGAGGAGCGCCGCGCGATCGCCGCCGAGCGGCTCGGCGCCCGCTACGAGGAGACCGCATGACCGCCGAGGCGACCAGCCCCGAGCCCGTCCTGAAGGTCCGGGGCCTCAAGCAGCACTTCCCGATCACCTCGGGGGTGCTGTTCAAGAAGCAGGTCGGCACCGTGAAGGCCGTCGACGGCATCGACCTCGACGTCTACCCCGGCGAGACCCTCGGCCTCGTGGGCGAGTCGGGCTGCGGGAAATCGACCGCGGCGCGCACGATGATGCGCCTGCTCAAGCCCACCGACGGCACCGTGGAGCTCTCCGGCCGCGACATCACCAACCTCGACCGCAAGGCGCTCGTGCCGCTGCGGCGCGAGGCGCAGATGATCTTCCAGGACCCGTACAACTCGCTGAACCCGCGCCACACGGTCGGCACGATCATCTCGTCGCCGTTCAAGGTGCAGGGCGTGGAGCCGCCCGGCGGCGTCAAGGCCGAGGTCCAGTCGATCATGGAGCGGGTGGGGCTCAACCCCGAGCACTACAACCGCTACCCGAACGAGTTCTCGGGCGGTCAGCGCCAGCGCATCGGCATCGCCCGCGCGATCGCGCTGCGGCCCAAGCTGATCATGTGCGACGAGCCGGTGTCGGCGCTCGACGTGTCGATCCAGGCGCAGGTCATCAACCTGCTCGAGGACATCCAGGACGAGTACGGCATCGCCTACGTCTTCGTGGCGCACGACCTCTCGGTCGTCCGTCACATCTCCGACCGGGTCGCGGTGATGTACCTCGGTCACATCATGGAGCTGACCGATCGCGACAGCCTCTACCACCAGCCGCTGCACCCCTACACCCACGCGCTGCTCTCGGCCGTCCCCGTGCCCGACCCGTCGGTCGGCAAGCGCGAGCGCATCCTGCTGCAGGGCGACCTTCCCAGCCCGATCAACCCCCCGACCGGCTGCGTGTTCCACACCCGGTGCTTCAACGCCCAGGAGCAGTGCAAGGTCGAGAAGCCGGTGCTGCGCGAGCTGCGGCCCGGGCACCAGGTCGCCTGCCACTTCCCGGTGGAGAAGGTCGAGGGCCACGTCGTGGGACCGCGCCCCGAGGACGTCGCCCCGGTCCTGCCCGACGAGATCGAGCGGGCCCGCCCCGTCGGCACGAGCAAGGAGCTCGGTGCCGAGATCTTCGGCACCAACGTCGAGCCCAAGCACACCAACGACGTCGACCGCTGACGTCGGGCGCTGACGTCGGGCGCTGACGTCGGAATCTAGGCGTCGAGCGCGCGGCGGAGGAAGTCGACCTCGAGCAGCAGCTTGTTCTCGGCGACCTCCTCCTGCGGCGTCATGTGCGTGACGCCGGAGAGCGGCAGCACCGCGTGCGGCCGCCCCGCGACGGTGAGGGCGCCGGAGAGCCGCAACGTGTGCGCCACCACGACATTGTCGTCGGTGAGGCCGTGGATGATCAGCAGCGGCCGCTCGAGCCCCGGCGCGAGCGCCGGCAGCGAGCAGGCGTCGTAGGGGCCGGCATCCTGCGTGGGGTCGCCGAGATAGCGCTCGGTGTAGGCGGTGTCGTAGAGCCGCCAGTCGGTGACGGGTGCGCCGGCGACCGCGGCGTGGAAGACGTCCGGGCGGCGCAGCACGGCCAGCGCCGCGAGGTAGCCGCCGAACGACCAGCCGCGGATGCCGACCCGCGAGGTGTCGACGTCGTCGGGGTACGCCGCCGCCACGGCGGCCAGCGCGGCCACCTGGTCCTCGACCGGGAAGCTGCCGAGGTCGCCGTGCACGGCGCGCTCCCAGGCCGGACCGCGGGCCGGCGTGCCACGGCCGTCGGCCACCACGACGACGAAGCCTTGGTCGGCGAGCCACTGGTCCTCGCCGAACGACGTGCCCGACGCCACCACCTGCTGACCGTGCGGGCCGCCGTAGGGGCTCATGACGACTGGCAGGCGGCGTGACCCCGGCACGTGGTCGCTCGGGAAGAGCACCGCGGTCGGCAGCCGGTGCTCGCCGGACTCGAGCAGCACCACCCGCGGGGTGACGACGGGGCGCTCGGCGTACGACGTGACGCGTTGGATCGCCGTCGCGGTGCGCACCTCGTGGACGACCTCGGTGCTCCCGATGCTGCGCGAGACCAGGACGGTGGTGCCGCCGTCGCTGCGGACGAGGTGCCAGCCGGTCGGCCCGCTCACAGGCAAGATCGCGCCGTCCCACCCCACGAGCACGATCGCCTGGTCGTGCGCCGTCGGCGCCGTGGCGACCAGGACACCATCCGCGGACACGTCGACGACGTGCCGCACCTGCAGGCCCGCAGGGCTGAGCCAGGCGTCGCCGTGGTGGAGCCGGTAGGTGTCGCTCTCGCGGTCGGCGCGCAGCGTGAGCAACCGACCGTCGGGCGCCCAGCGACGCCCGCCCGGTGATGCGTCGACCCACTGCGGGTCCGCGAGCTCGGCGACGGTCCGCGTGCTCCCGTCCCGCGTGTCGACGGCCAGCACGAGGAACCGTCGCTGGTCGCGGGTGCTCACGACCACGAGCGGGTCGCCGTACCGCGTCCACGACACGTCGACGAGGTAGGGGAACTCCCGGTTGTCCCAAGGGATCTCGGCGCTCGACCCGTCGAGGCGCGCGACCACCAGCGAGACCGCCGCGTTGGGCGTGCCGGCGGCCGGGTACCGGTGCGGGTACGGCGCCTGCTCCGGGTGGAGCGGGTCGCTGATCCACCACTGCTGCACGGGCGTCTCGTCGACGCGCTCGACGATCAGCGCGTCGGACTCCGGCGACCACCAGTATCCGCGGCTGCGCTCGAGCTCCTCGGCGGCGATGAAGTCGGCGAGACCGCACTGCTCGGCTCCGTGCCGCGCCTCGACCAGTGCTCGGTCATCGGTGCCGTCGCGACGGACTACGCGCAGCGCGTGGCCCGCGGCGTACGCCACGTGCTCGCCGTCGGGCGACAGCCGCGGGTCGACCACCGGGCCGGGCACGTCGAGCGCGCGCACTGCTGCGGCGGGATCGAGGAGGTCGACGGCGTAGAGGCCGCCGGAGAGGGCGAACACCGCGTGCGCCACGGCGTCGTCGACGGCGTAGCCCACGATGCCCGAGCTGCCCTCGCGCATCCGCTCGCGCCGGGCGCGCTCCTCGTGCGACAGCTCCTCGGCGCCCTCGTGGAGCGCGGTCGGGTCGGCGAGCAGCCGCTCCTGCCCCGTGGCGGTGTCGAGCTCCCAGAGCCGTCCGACCACGTCGGTGCCGCCGAGCGACCTGACGAAGACGACCCGCGCACCGTCGGGGGAGACGGTGTAGAGCCGGGGTGCGCCGGCGGAGAAGCGGTGCGTCCGGGCGTTCTGCCGGGGGAAGGACTCGGGCTGGCGCTCGTCGGTGCGCAGGGTCGACATGGCCGCAGTCTGTCAGCCCGGGGGCGGCTGTCCGACACCCGGTTTAGGCTGCCCTGCGTGACCGATGCGACCTCCGCCCGCCGCCTGCTCCTCGTCCACGCCCATCCCGACGACGAGACCATCGGGTCCGGCGCCACGATGGCCAAGTACGTCGCCGAGGGGGCCCACGTCACCCTCGTCACCTGCACGCGCGGCGAGGAGGGCGAGATCCTCGTCGACGAGCACGCGCACCGCGCCGCGCATCACGACGACACCCTCGGCGAGCACCGCGAGATCGAGCTCGCGAACGCCATGCGCGTCCTCGGCGTCACCGACCACCGCTTCCTCGGCGGCGCGGGGAAGTACCGCGACTCCGGGATGATGGGCACGCCCGACAACGACGATCCCGACTCGTTCTGGCGCGCCGACCTGCTCGCCGCGGCGACCGACCTCGTGTCGGTGATCCGCGAGGTGCGTCCGCAGGTGCTGCTCACCTACGACGACTTCGGGGGTTACGGACACCCCGACCACATCCAGGCGCACCGGGTCGCGACCTATGCGACGGCGCTCGCCGCTGCACCCTCGTTCAAGCCCGAGCTCGGCGAGCCCTGGTCGATCCGCAAGGTCTACTGGGGCGCGTTCCCGAAGTCGTTCGTGCGCGAGGGCATCGAGGCGCTCAAGGCCGCGGGCGAGAGCAACGAGTTCACCGCGATGGATCCCGACGACCTGCCGTTCGCCGTGGACGACGACGTGATCACCACCGCCATCCACGCCGAGGACTTCGGCGAGGCGAAGATGGCCGCGATGCGCGAGCACGCCACGCAGATCTCGGTCGAGGACGGCTTCTTCGCCCTGTCGAACAACCTGGGCAGCAGGGTGATGGGTGTCGAGTTCTACCGCCTGGCCCACGGCGAGAAGGCCGGCCCGTTCGACGACAAGGGCTGGGAGACCGACCTGTTCGCCGGAGTCTGACGCCGAGCCGGCTCGAGTCAGGCGTCGTACGCCGTCGCATGGCGCGGTTGATAGAGCCCGACCTCGGCGCCGCTCGGGAGTCGGATCGCCGTGACGATGCCCCAGCCCTGGTCCTGCGGCTCCCCGGTGGTCCCGACCCCGCGCGCGTGCAGGTCCGCGACCGTCGTGTCGATGTCGTCGCGCGACGTCGACTACTCGACGGCGCGGTGCATGCGGCCGTCGTGCTCCTTGAGGTAGGTGTAGGAGTCGCGCAGCACCGGCTCGAGCACGCCGAGGTCGATGTCGTCGAGGCGCGTGAGGTAGACGCAGACCCGGCTCGTCGTGTGCTTCCCCAACTGCGCGAGCAGGTCGGTGTGACGGGCTGTGCCGTCGAGCAGGTAGATCGTGAGCTTGCCCTGCCGCGGGTAGAAGCACAGCGCCGCAGCGTCGCCCTCGCGCCCGCTCTCGTACTTGTAGTGGTAGTTGTCGTAGGAGATGGTGGCGACGTTCTCCAGTCGAGGGTCGTGACCGCTGATCGCGTGCATGAGATCCATGAGCGTGCGGCTGTCGGCCGCGGTGCGCTCGTCGAGGGTGGCGACGTAGTCCTCGACGGCGGCCGCGTCTCGTGGGGGCGGGGTGGCCATGCGCCATGCCTACCACCCGGGAGCGACCGCGGGGGGCAGCTTCCCGCCGTCGATCGCGTGGGCCGACAGGGCGTCCCTGTGGATCATGAATCATGAAATGCCGTGCGGTGCAACGGATTACAGCGTTTGAAGCACTAGACGGGGACCGTACTGGTGTACGACGATGGACCCGTGGCCGTCCTCCTCTCCCTCGACGAGTGCTCGTCGTGGCTGGGCGAGCTGCTCGATACCGAGGACCACGCCGGGACGCCCGAGGAGCAGGACTACGCCGCGCACCTGCGGGAGGCGGACGACGACGCCGACCGCGAGCGGCACCACGAGGCGGGGGCCAGCCTCGACCTCGCGCCCCTCGTCGGCGACCTGCGCGGTCGGGTGTCGCCGCTGGATCTCGTCGTTCTCGCCGCGCCGGCGTCGGCCGACGAGTCGTCGGCGCACAAGGTGGCGCGGCTCCAAGGGCTCGACCGGGTCGCGGCGCTCGTCGCGTCGGTCCGCCACGACGTGCTGGTCGATCTCGCCGGCGAGGATTCGTCCGAGCAGCTGCTGGCCGAGATGCACGTCGAGCACGAGGTGGCCGTGGCGCGACGTACGTCGCGCTACTCCGCGGGCCGCAGCATCGAGAACCCCCGAGCCCTCGCCACGGTGTTCGTCGGTTTCGCCGACGCACTGCGTGCGGAGGAGGTGTCGGAGGCGCACGTGTCGATGCTGGTCGAGCGCACGCGCGTGGTGTCCGACCCGGCGGCGCTCGTCGAGATAGGCCGCCGCGCGCTGCCGAAGGCGCGCCGGATGACGCCGGGCGAGCTCGGCAAGGAGCTCGCCGCGATCATCGCCGACGTCGACCCGGACGCCGCCGCGCGGACGCGGCGGGCCCGTGAGTCGCGCCGGGTCTGGACGCGCCCGCTCGACGACGGCATGTCGTTCCTCGGCCTGGTGCACGACGCCTCGACCATCGACGCGATCAAGGCCGGCATCACGGCCGACGCCCAGGGCATGAAGGTGCAGCACCGGACGGCGGCTCAGGACGCATCAGCTCCCGCCGAGTGTGCGTCGGACGACCATGAGTGGGAGCAGGAGTCGCTCGATGCGCTGCGAGCCGACGCGATGGCCGCGCGGCTGCTCGGGCGGCCCGACGGCGAGGGCGGCACGACGTGGGACCGGTCCGAGGCGACCGTCGTCGTCAACGTCGTGATGGACGTCGACACGCTGAAGGCCGAGCGCGCGACGCTGGAGATCGAGCCCGTGGCCGCACTCGTCGACGGCGAGCCCGTTCCCGCAGCGCTGGCTCGCGACCTCGCCGACGCGGCGACCTGGTGGCGCCGACTGGTCACCGACCCCGTCGACGGGCACCTGCTGGACTACGGCGCGGCGACGTACCTGCCATCTCGCCTGCGCCGTTTCGTGCTGGCGCGCGACGACGTGTGCCGCGGCCCCGGGTGCACCCACCGCGGGCCGCGCCTGCAGATGGACCACGCCGCGCCGTTCCCCGAGGGCGCGTCATCCGCGGAGAACTGCGGCGCCCTGTCCACCCCGTGCCACGCGCTCAAGACCGCCGGGTACGCCGACATCCTCGACAGTCGAGCGGACGGCTCGGCCACCTGGGTCACCGCGTGGGGCCAGCACGTCCCCTTGCCGCCGCGCCCGGTGCTCCCCGGTCACCCAGACCCCGACCCGCCGCCCCAGCCGCCGCCCCCACCGCCGGAACCCCACGACTCCCCACCGTTCTGACCGACCGCTCATCCCCTCGCGCTGGCCTCGGCGCTGGCACCTCGTCGCTCCTCGGGCGCCGAGAGCACCGTCGGCCGGTTTCCTCCGGCCGTCCCGGGCAGGACCGAGCTGCCCCTGACGAGGAGCCAGATGCCCACGACGAACTCGAACGGCATGTAGGCGACGTAGAACAGCATGGACGGCTGCAGATCGGCGTCCCACACATCGATCAGCGTTGCCACCGCAACCAGGGCGATCGAGGCGAGTCCCCACACTCCCAGCCAACGCGGAACGAACCGCGCTCGGATGAACAGCGAGTACCAGAGGAGCCCTCCGACACTGGCCAGCAACATGGCGATCGCGGCTGCGCGATCGTGCAGGCCGAGAGCGAAGGCACCGAGCGCAGCATCAGGAACCGGCACGGGCGACGTCGTGCTGGCGCTCGCCTTGCCGAGGTCGAGCAACTCGTAGAGACCGAGCATGCTCACAGCGAGGACGGCCGCCTCGGCGAGCCAGAGCGCGAACGCGACGGTCGCCATCCACCGGATCGTGCTGCGCAAGGCGACGTAGAGCAGGGAAGCCAGAGCGATGATCCCCACGCTCGTGGCCAGCTCGAGCATCACGATCAGGCGCAGTCTGGCTGCATCGGCACCCGCCGCGGCCATCACGTCGCCCACGTCGCCCGAGAGCATCGAGCTCGACATCAACCCGGCAGCCAGGCTGGTACAGAACTGGAACACGAAAGCCGCACCCACGTAGTGCGGGACCGATGACTTCGAGACGGAAGCCATGTGCTCATCTCCCGAGCGATGGACTCGCAGGACCAGACGTCCTGGGTCTCCGGCTCGAGTCTATGGCGGCCCTCCACCGGAGTCTCGCCGCTCGACCGCAGACGGCGGTCCTCCGGCGCTGCATCAGGAGGGTGGCCAGGGCTAGCCTCGCGACATGGGCGGCATCGGCCGCACAGGGCGGTCCACTGCGAGTCGGAGCGACCTGCGCCGACCGCTCGTGGCAGTCGACGCGCGAAGCTGCAACGGTCGTGGTTCTGGCATCGGCAGCCGCGGGTTCCGCACGGCCAAGGGGCTCCTGGCCGTTCGATACAGGCGGGGAAGTCCGACCAAGGCCCTTCGAGGATCACTCCCATGACCAAGCTCGCCGGCAGGCGGCCCCGGCTGCTGCCGTTGGCGCTCGGTGGAGCACTGGGATTCTGGCTGGCGAATCTCCTGATCTCCCTGACTCCTGTTGCAGCCGACTACCGAGCCGCTCTGTCCATCGCCTACCTGCCCATGCTCGTTCAAGCCCTCATCGGGGGCCTGATCATCGGGACGTGCGTCAGCTACTGCCTGCTCCGGTTCTTCGACACCATCCCCGGCAACAGCGCCATGACCAAGTCGCTCGAACTCAGCTTCGTCGTCCTCGCCCTGGTCACCCTGTTCCTGGAGACGCCGGCGAAGCTCCAGACACCCCTGATCGATCCGTTCCACTACTTGCTCATCGCCACCTTGTTCAACGGCATACGGATCCTCGCCCTGGGAGCAGTGATAGGCCATCTCTACGGCCGGCTCGAGGGGGGCAAGCGCTCCTGAGGACAGGCGTCCCTCGTCGGGATCGCGGCCAGGCAGCAGCTGCCGCGAAGGCGAGCAGAAGTGCCGCGGTGGCTCGCCTGGGGGAGGCCCGAACCGGCAGGATCGCTCGGGTGATGGACCGAGGCGGACCCGTGTCGACCTGGGCGATCGAGGTCCGTGATCCCGAGGACGGCGAGGCTCGCGCCGCCGTCCTGGCCTACTCGGCCGAGCTCGACGACCTTCTCGGAGAGTCGTCGCCGACCATCCTCGATCCCGACCCGGCGTCCTACCGCGAGCCGCGGGGCACGTTCCTCGTCGTGGTCGACCGCGGCGAGGTGCTCGGGTGCGCTGCGCTCCGCGTCATCGAGGTCGCGCCGTACGGCGCCGTCGGCGAGGTCAAGCGCATGTGGGTGTCGAGGCAGCTGCGTGGTCAGGGCGCCGGCCGCGCGCTGCTCGAGCGTCTGCACGCGGAGGCCCGGCGTCGGGGCCTCGCGCGCGTGGTGCTCGACAGCAAGCGGGAGCTGCACGACGCGCGCCGCCTCTACCTGGCGGCCGGCTACCGCGACATCGAGCCGTACGGCGACAACGTCGACGCCACCGCGTGGATGGGGGTCCGCCTCGACGGCCAGGGCTGGGCGAGCGCCCAGGGCGGCTGAGCGATCCACGGGGCTGGGCCGTGCGGGATCGGGTCGTCACGCAGCGTGCGACTTGGGCCGGACGGGGTACTCCGCACGGGTGACGGTCGGCTCCGTGATGCGGCGCTCGCGCTCGGTGTCGCTCACGATGGGTGACACATCCGGACCTCCCGCCGGGTGACGCCCTCCCGAGGAGACCTCGTGCGACGCACCACGAGCGCCACCACCGCCAGCCCCGCCGTCGACGCACCCGTCGCCCCCGAGGCTGCCACGCAGTCCGAGCTGCTCGCCGAGGCGGGCACCGGCCGCGTGCACGTCTCGCGGGCCGACGTGGGCGTCTCGCGCGAGCGCTCGCGACGCCGGCGCGTGGCGATGCTCGGCGTCGTCCTCTCCATCCCGCTGCTGTACCTGTGGGGCCGCATCATCAGCGGCGACGGGTTCGACATCACGAACATCACCTGGCCGACCATCGACCCGATGCTCGTGCTCCCGGGGTTGTTCTTCCTCGCGCTCATCGGCGTCCTCGTCGGGTCCACGCTCGGCGCCGGGCGCTCGCCGCACGTCACCTACCGTCCCGAGCAGATCGACACCACCCTCGACGACGTCAAGGGCATCGACGGCGTGAAGGACGAGGTCGTCCGCTCGCTCAACCTGTTCCTCGCGCACAAGACCTTCGCCGCGCAGATGGGCGGGACCGCCCGCCGCGGCCTGCTCTTCGAGGGCCAGCCCGGCACCGGCAAGACGCACCTCGCCAAGGCGATGGCGCGCGAGGCCGGCGTGCCGTTCCTGTTCGTCTCGGCGACGTCGTTCCAGTCGATGTACTACGGCGCCACCGCCCGCAAGATCCGCTCCTACTTCAAGGCGCTGCGCAAGGCTGCGCGCCAGGAGGGCGGGGCGATCGGCTTCATCGAGGAGATCGACGCGATCGCCATGGCGCGCGGCGGCCTCTCGATGACGGCGCTGCCCGCGGGATCGCCGATGGTCTGCGGCGGGATGGAGGGCCTGCCGTCGTCGTACGCCGGGAGCCTCGTCGGCAACGCGGCGGCCGTCGTCAACCGCTCGATGACGAGCGAGGGCGTCGGCGGCGTGGTCAACGAGCTGCTCGTGCAGATGCAGTCCTTCGACGACCCGACCGGCATGCAGAAGCTGCGCAGCAAGCTCGTCGACGCCGTGAACCTGTTCCTGCCGCTGGACCGCCAGCTCAAGCGCCCGGTGCCGCCGACCACCAACGTGCTGGTCATCGCGGCCACGAACCGCGCCGACAACCTCGACCCCGCTCTGCTGCGCCCGGGCCGGTTCGACCGTCGGCTCACCTTCGAGGCGCCGACCAAGGCCGGCCGCCGGGAGCTGATCGACTTCTTCCTCGACCTCAAGGCGCACCACGAGGAGCTCGACGCCGAGGAGATGCGCGACAGCCTCGCCGCCGTCACCCAGGGCTACACGCCGGTGATGATCGAGCACCTCTTCGACGAGGGCCTCGTCAACGCGCTGCGCCGCGGCGACCAGCTGATGAACCGCGCCGACGTCGAGCACGCCCGCCTCGTCGAGGAGGTGGGCATCGGTCAGCCGGTGGCCTACACCGACCACGAGCAGCGCCTCATCGCGACCCACGAGGCCGGTCATGCCGTCACCGCGTGGCTCGTCGCACCGCAGCGCCGCCTCGAGGTGCTCACGATCATCAAGCGCCGCGACGCTCTCGGCATGCTGGCGCACGGCGACGCGGAAGACGTGTTCACCCGCTCGCGCAGCGAGATGATCGGCCTGATCCGGATCGCCATGGGCGGCCAGGCGGCCGAGGAGCTGTTCTTCGGCGACGTCTCGACCGGCCCTGCCGGCGACCTGCTGTACGCGACCAACGTGGCCGCGCAGATGGTCGGCTCGGCGGGCATGACCGACACGCTCATCTCCTACGCAGCTGTGCAGGGCAGCGCGCTCTCCGACACCAACATCGTCGGCCGCGTGCTCGGAGACAGCGAGGGCCGCGAGCGCGTCGAGCGGATCCTGCAGGAGCAGAAGGCGTACACCCGCGCACTGCTCGACGAGAACCGGCACCTGGTCGAGGCGCTGCGCGACGCCCTGATCGAGCGGCACGAGCTCATCGGCCGCGAGATCACCGAGGTGCTCGAGGGCGCGCAGGGAGTGTCGGTCGACCTGCGCGACCGGCGTACCGTCGGCGGCTCGGCGATGCTGGTCGCGCCGAGCACCCCGCTGCCGGAGGATCCCGGCGCCTGAGCCGTGCGGCGCGGCGGCGGACCGGGAGGGGCCCGTCGTCGCGCCGGCACGTAGGCTCCACGCGTGCCCGACGACGCCGCGCTCCCCGATCCCGCGACCGCGGACGAGGTCGAGGAGCCGGCGGTCGATGCGACCCCGGCGACCCGCGGTGCCGCCCCGCAGTACCTCGGGTACGGCCTGCTCTTCGTGGTCGGTCTGGTCGCCGGCATGTTCGGGGTCGCCCTGGCGCCGCTGCGGCTGCAGGTCGGCGGCGTCACGCTCCCGGTGGGCCTCCTCGTCGTGGTCGCGATCCCGGTGGTCGCCCGCGCCGGGGCCTGGATCATGGGCGCCCGGCTCGGCGCCGGATGCGTCGCGATCGGCTGGGCGCTCCCCACGATCGCGTTCGTGCTGGCCGGCCCCGGCGGCGACGTCCTGCTCCCCGACGTGCCGCGCACGTGGATCTACCTGCTCGGCACCACCCTGCTGCTGGTGCTCGCGGCGGCCGTGCCGCTGCCGCGCGGCGCCCGCGAGCTCGCCGAGTCGCGCGGTGCGCGGCTCGCCCCCTGAACCACGACCAGGCACGAAGGGCTGGGTGGTCTTCAGGGACCTGCCGTGCCGGCCGATGGTCACCCTGTGACGGTCACCCTGCCCACCTGGTTCGACGACGAGGTCGTCGACGAGCACGCCGTCGGAACGGGTCACCTCGTGGTCCGGCTGGGCGGCGGGCGGTACGCCGTGCGCGCGACCGACGTGGCGGAGGTGCTGCCCGTGCCGGTCCGGACCCGCGTGCCGGGAACGCCGGGCTGGATCGCCGGCGTGGCCAACTGGCGGGGGCACGTGCTGCCGGTCGTCGACCTCCGCCCGCTGCTCGGCCTGCCCTCCTCGCCGTTGCCCACGAGCGCCCGCGTGGTGGTCGTGGCCGTCGACGACCTCGAGCTCGGCGTGCTGGCCGAGGCCGTGTCGGGGCTGATGGACGTCGCCGACGACCCGGCTCCGGCGCCGGGCGCCCTGCCTCCGGGAGCCGACGACCTGGTGGCCGGCGTGGCGCACGGCGACCCGGCCGGGCCGGTCGCGGTCCTGGCGACGGCCGGGCTGCTCGGCCTACGCGGCCGTCTCGTGCGCCGCTGACCTGCGAAGTCCGACCCGGTTCACCCCTTCAGGGGAACGGCCGACCTCCCGAGACAGGAGAAGGGGGAGCCGTGGGGGCTCCTCCGACTGGGGTGGGAGCGGACCGTGGAGTTCAGCAAGCGCATCGCCGTGATCGCGGGCGTCGCCACGTGGGGCTGCGTCGCGATGGGGCTGGTGGCGGCGTACCTCACCGAGCACTTCGTGCCGGCGGCACCGGTCGACATGTACCGCGTGTGGGCGTGGACGGCGTTCGGCGCCCTGCTCGCGATCATCACGACCTCGCTGGCCTTCGCCGCGCACCGCGCACAGGTGCCGCTGGCGCAGACGCTGCTCGTCGGCCGCGTGATCCTGGTGGCGAACGTCTTCTACGTGACCGGCCTGGCCTGCGCGAGCGGCGGGCTGCTCGGCTCCGCGTCGGTGCTGCTGGCCGTCAACGTCCTCTTCGCGTCCCTGCTCTTCACGCGCTGGACCCTGCTCGGGTTCGCGCTGCTCCTCGCGGCGAGCGTCGCGTTCACCGGCACGGTGACCCAGACCTGGACCGGCTCGGCCATCCCGATCGGCCTGATCGCCCTCGTCTGCCTTCCGGCCATGACCCTCATCGACGGCCAGCTCGCGGAGGCCGTCCTCGCCTTCGAGAGCAAGTCGACCCGTGAGCGCCGCGAGCTCTCCGCCCGCGTCGACATGCTCACCGAGCAGCTCGAGCGCGCCGCCGCCGGCGACCTGTCGGCGACCATCGACGTGACCACCCTCGTCACCGAGGAGACCGACCCCGACTCCGACACCGTCGTCGTGCTGTCGATGTCGGTGAACCAGGCGCTCGAGAGCCTGCGCGACCTCGTGCAGCAGGTGCGCTCCGGCGGCGAGCAGATCTCCGCCAGCGCGGTCGAGCTGCTCGCGACCGCCGAGGAGCACGCCGCCAGCGCGTCCCAGCAGTCGTCCGCCGTCGCCGAGACCACCTCGACCATCGAGGAGCTCGCGGCGACCGCGGCCCAGATCGCCGACACGGCCGAGGCGGTGGCGCGGTACGCCGCGGAGACGCTGCGTCACGCCGAGGAGGGCCGCCAGGCCGTGTCGGCGTCCGTCTACTCCATGGACCAGATCGCCGACCGCGTGGACCAGATCGCGGCGCGCGCCCTCTCGCTCGGCGAGAAGAGCCAGGAGATCGGACGCATCCTCGAGGTGATCGACGACCTCGCCGACCAGACCAACCTGCTGGCCCTCAACGCGGCCATCGAGGCGGCGCGCGCGGGCGAGCACGGCCGCGGGTTCGCGGTCGTGGCGGCCGAGGTGCGCAAGCTCGCCGAGCGGTCGCAGGAGTCGGCCGGTCAGATCCAGGCCCTCGTGGCGCAGATCCAGACCGAGACCAACGCGACGATCCTCGCGACGGAGGAGGGCTCCAAGGAGGTCCACGCGGGCGCCGACCTCGCGCGCGAGGTGGTCGACGCCCTCGAGCGCATCTCCGGCATGGTCGACGAGACCACGACCGCCGCGAAGGAGATCTCCATCGCGACCCAGCAGCAGCGCTCGGCGTCCGACCAGGTGGTCGCCGCGATGACACAGGTGTCCGACGTCTCGCGCCAGTACGCCGTCGGCTCGAAGCAGTCGGCCGCCGCCGCGGCGCAGCTCAACGTGCTCTCGTCCGAGCTGCGCGAGTCCATCTCGCGATTCCGAGTGGCCTAGCGATGGCCTGGGGCGACGACCCGGAGCTGGTCGCCACCTTCCGCGCGGAGGTGGAGGACCGGCTCGCCTCGCTGCGCGACGGGCTGCTCGGACTCGAGCAGCACCCGTCGCCGCGCCAGGTCGTCGTCGCCCTGTTCCGCGACGCGCACACCGTGAAGGGCTCGGCCCGGATGCTCGGGCTCGACGGCGTCGTCACGCTCGCGCACCGCGCCGAGGACCTGCTCGGCATGCTCCGCGACGGGCGCACGGGAGTGCGCAGCGACCTCGTCGACCTGCTGCTCGTCACCACCGACGCCCTGGGCCGCTCGCTGCCCGGCGCAGACCGCCCGGTGTCGCCGGCCGCGGTGGCCGAGGTCGTCGCGGCGCTCGACGCCGCCCTCGCGGGCGTCGACCCCGTCACCGTCCCGCGCCTGGCGGAGGCCGAGCCGGCAGCAGCCGAGCAGGACGCCGACGACGTCGCCGCGGCAGGTCGTTCCGGCGACCACGTGCGGGTGCCCACCCGGCGCGTCCACGGCCTGCTCGACGTCGTCGGCGAGGCCGAGCTCGAGGTGCGCCGGATGGAGAAGCAGGCGCTCGAGACGTCGGCGGGCATCGCCGAGCAGCAGCGTCTCGTCCACGGTCTGCGCAGCGCGCTGCGCCGAGGTGCCGACCACGACGAGGTGTCGGCGTTCGTGACGGCGCTGGTGTCCTCGGGGGACCGGCTCGAGGTGGCCACCCGCGACCTGCGCGGCCACGGCGAGCTCGCGCTCGGCCGGCTGGCCCGGGTGCGCGAGGGCGCGATGGGCCTGGCGATGGTGCCGGTGCGCCGGGTCGTGGCCGGCTTCCCGGCGCTCGTGCGCGAGGTGGCGTCGGCGACCGGCAAGGACGTCGAGCTCGTCATCGAGGGCAGCGACGTGGAGCTCGACGTGCGCGTGCTCGACGCCGTGGCCGACGCGCTGCGGCATCTCGTGACCAACGCGGTCGACCACGGCTGCGAGACGCCCGACCTGCGGGCCGCGATCGGCAAGCCGCGTCGGGGCACCGTCACGCTGCGGGCGCGGCAGGCCGGCTCGACGGTCGTCGTGGAGGTCTCCGACGACGGCAACGGCATCGACGACGACGAGCTGCGTCTCGCGGCCGAGCGCCGTGGCGTCGCCCTCGGCGAGGCGGTCACGCCGTCGGCGCTGCACCGCGTGCTGTTCGAGCCGGGCTTCTCGACGCGCACGACCGTGACCGAGACCTCGGGTCGCGGCGTCGGTCTCGACGTCGTGCGCTCGGCGGTGGAGGGGCTCGGCGGCACCGTCGAGGTGAGCAGCGTCCCCGGGGCGGGCACGACGTTCGTCCTCACCCTGCCCGTGACGCTCGGCGTCGTGCGCTGCCTCGTGGTGCGGTGCGGCGACGAGCGGTACGGCGTACCGCTGCCCGGCGTCCTCGAGACCGTGAGCCTGCGCGACAGCGACGTGCACGACGTGGCGGGGGTGCCGGTCGTGGTACGCCACGACGACCCGGTGCCGCTGGCCGACCTCGGCCGCGAGCTGGGCAGCCCGGGCGAGCGGCGGTCGCGCGTCGCCGTGCTGGCGCGCACGTCCGGCGAGACGCTCGCGTGGGCGGTCGACGAGGTCGAGGGCGAGCGCGAGGTCGTCGTGAAGCCGCTCGGCGACTTCCTCGGGCACGTGCCGGGCACGTCCGGGGCGACCATCGACGACGACGGCAGCGTGCTGCTCCTGGTCGACCTGCGCGAGCTCGCCGCCCGTCGCGGCACGGCGCAGATGGCCGCGGCACCGGTCGCCGTCGAGGAGCTGGCGGGGGAGCGGCCTCGCGGCGCCGTCCGCGCCGACGACGGGGCCCGCCCGCGCGTCCTGGTCGTCGAGGACTCCGTCGGCGTCCGCGAGCTGCAGCGCACCATCCTGCAGAGCGCGGGGTACGACGTCGTCACCGCCGTCGACGGCCTCGACGGAGCGGCGCACCTGCAGCACGCGCCGGTCGACCTGGTGCTGTCCGACGTCGAGATGCCGGGCATGGACGGCTTCACCCTGACCCGCACGATCCGCCGCACCCGCGGCTGGGAGAACGTGCCGGTCGTGATCATGACGTCGCGCGGCGACGACGCCGACAAGCGCGCCGGTCTCGACGCCGGTGCCGACGCCTACCTGCTCAAGTCCGAGTTCGACCAGGCAGTCCTGGTCGACGCCGTCCGACGCCTCGTCGGCCGCTGAAGGAGGAACCGCACATGTCCGAGCGCAGGGTCACGGTCGTCGTCGCCGACGACAGCCCCGTCATGCGTCGCATCGTCACCGGCGTCCTCGAGGGTGCCGGCTTCGACGTGGTGCAGGCCGAGGACGGCATGCAGGCCGTGCAGCAGGTCTTCCGCACCATCCCGGACGTCGTCGTGCTCGACGTGCAGATGCCCCGGGTGAGCGGCTACGTCGCGGCACGCGTGCTCAAGGACGACTGGCAGACCGCCGACGTCCCGGTGCTCTTCCTCACCTCGCTCAACGCGGCCAGCGACCGCTACTGGGGTGCGCGCGCCGGCGGCGAGCGCTTCCTCACCAAGGACTTCGAGGCGCCCGAGCTCGTCGACGCGGTCACGTCGGCGATGGCGGCCGCCGAGGCCGCCCGGGGAGGTCGCGGCCCGCTGCGCGGCGACCCCGTCGAGCTGAGCGACGACGACGTCCTCGCCCGCGTCTGCGACATCCTCGACCGCAAGCTGTTCGAGGCCTCGGTCAC
>JAKOVT010000212.1 GCA_029781935.1 Actinomycetes bacterium
GGTGTCGGCGAAGTGCGCCGCGAAGGAGAAGACGGAGTAGGCCAGGCCGCGCTTCTCGCGGATCTCCTGGAACAGCCGGCTGCTCATGCCGCCACCGAGAGAGGCGTTGAGCACCCCGAGGGTGAAGCGCCGCTCGTCGTCGCGCGCCACGCCCGGTACGCCGAGCACGACGTTGGCCTGCTCGGTGGTCTTGGTGAGCACCCGGACGGCGCCGGCGCCACGCGTGCGGAACGCGCCGCTGCGGGGCGCGGTCGGGACGGCGTCGCCGTCGAGCATGCCCGCCGCCGCGAAGGCCTTCTTCACATGCCGGATGACGGCGGCGTGATCCACGTTGCCCGCTGCCGACACGACCATGTTCTCGGGGCGGTAGCGGCTCTTGTAGAAGCTCTTGATCGCGCGAGGTGTGATCGCGCCGATGGTCTCGACCGTGCCGAGGATCGGGCGCCCGAGCGGGGTCGGCCCGAACATGGCGTCGGCGAACTCCTCGTGGACGAGGTCGCCCGGGTCGTCGTCGCGCATCGCGATCTCTTCGAGGATCACGTCGCGCTCGGACTCGACGTCGGCGGCACGCAGCAGCGCCGAGGTCACGAGGTCGCTGACGACGTCGACCGCCAGCGGCAGGTCGGCGTCGAGCACACGCGCGTAGAAGCAGGTGTACTCCTTGCTGGTGAAGGCGTTCATCTCGCCGCCGACAGCATCGATCGAGGCGGAGATGTCCAGCGCCGAGCGGCGCGGGGTGCCCTTGAACAGCAGGTGCTCGAGGTAGTGCGCGGCACCGGCCTGCGCGGGCGTCTCGTCGCGCGAGCCGACACCGACCCAGATGCCGAAGGCGGCCGAGCGCACACCGGGCAGGCGCTCGGTGACGACGCGCAGGCCGCCGGGCAGGACGGTGCGGCGTACCTTCGCGCCCTCCTCGTCGAGGAGGGTCACGGTGCTGCCGACCGCCTGGTCACGCGCTCCGGGCACGCGGCGGCGCCGCGTGCCCGGAGCGGTGGTGCTAGTCATCGAGGCGCTCAGGCCTCGACCTCGGCGGGCTCGTCGGACGGCGCGGCCGCCTCGGAGTCGCCCTCCTCGACCGGCGACAGCGACAGCTTGCCGCGGGCGTCGATCTCGGTGATCTCCACGAGCACCTTCTGGCCGATGGACACGACGTCGTCGACGTTCTCGACGCGCTTGCCGCCGGCGAGGCTGCGCAGCTTGGAGATGTGGAGCAGGCCGTCCTTGCCCGGCATGAGCGAGACGAAGGCACCGAAGTTGGTGGTCTTCACGACGGTGCCGAGGTAGCGCTCGCCGATCTCGGGCATGTGCGGGTTGGCGATGGCGTTGATCTGCGCCCGCGCGGCCTCGGCCTTGGGGCCGTCGGTCGCACCGATGTAGATCGTGCCGTCGTCCTGGATGGTGATCTCGGCGCCGGTCTCGTCCTGGATCTGGTTGATCATCTTGCCCTTCGGGCCGATGACCTCGCCGATCTTGTCGACCGGGATCTGGATCGAGATGATGCGCGGCGCGTACGGCGACATCTCGTCGGGCACGTCGATCGCCTCGAGCATGACGTCGAGGATCGCCAGGCGGGCGTCCCGGGCCTGGGTGAGCGCGCCGCCGAGCACCGAGGCGGGGATGCCGTCGAGCTTGGTGTCGAGCTGCAGGGCGGTGACGAACTCCTTGGTGCCGGCGACCTTGAAGTCCATGTCGCCGTAAGCGTCCTCCGCACCGAGGATGTCGGTGAGGGTGACGTACTCGGTCTCGCCGTCGACGGTGTCGGAGATGAGACCCATCGCGATGCCCGCGACCGGAGCCTTGAGCGGCACGCCGGCGTTGAGCAGCGACATGGTCGACGCGCAGACCGAGCCCATCGACGTGGAGCCGTTGGAGCCGAGCGCCTCGGACACCTGGCGGATCGCGTAGGGGAACTCATCCTTGGTCGGGAGCACCGGGACGAGGGCGCGCTCGGCGAGCGCGCCGTGGCCGATCTCGCGGCGCTTGGGCGAGCCCACGCGACCGGTCTCGCCGGTGCTGTAGGGCGGGAAGTTGTAGTTGTGCATGTAGCGCTTGCGCGTCTCGGGCGAGAGCGTGTCGAGCTGCTGCTCCATGCGGAGCATGTTCAGCGTGGAGACACCCAGGATCTGGGTCTCGCCGCGCTCGAACAGCGCCGAGCCGTGGGCGCGGGGCACGATGTCGACCTCGGCCGACAGGGTGCGGATGTCGGTGAGACCGCGGCCGTCGATGCGCACCTTGTCGCGCAGCACGCGCTGGCGGACCAGCTTCTTGGTGACCGAGCGCAGCGCGGCGCCGATCTCCTTCTCGCGGCCGTCGAACTGGCCGGCCAGTCGCTCGGCGGCGAGGGCCTTGACCTTGTCGAGCTCCTCCTCGCGCTCGTGCTTGCCCGCGATGGTGAGGGCGGCGGCGAGCTCGGTCGAGACGGCGGCCTCGACGGCGGCGTAGACGTCGTCCTGGTAGTCGGGGAAGAGCGGGAAGTCGCGGGTCTCCTTGGTGGACTTCGCGGCCAGCTCGCTCTGCGCCTCGCACAGGATGCGGATGAACTTCTTGGAGGCGTCGAGACCCTCGGCCACGACCTCCTCGGTCGGCGCGGTGGCGCCGCCCTTGACCAGCTCGATGGTGTTGGAGGTCGCCTCGGCCTCGACCATCATGATCGCGACGTCGTCACCGACGATGCGGCCGGCGACGACCATGTCGAACACGGCGTCCTCGAGCTGCGAGTGGGTCGGGAAGGCGACCCACTGGCCCTTGATGAGGGCGACGCGGACGCCGCCGATCGGACCGCTGAAGGGCAGGCCGGCGATCTGGGTCGACATGGACGCGGCGTTGATCGCGACGACGTCGTAGAGGTGGTCGGGGTTCAGCGACATCACCGTGATGACGACCTGGATCTCGTTGCGCAGGCCCTTGACGAACGAGGGGCGCAGCGGACGGTCGATGAGACGGCAGGTGAGGATCGCGTCCTCGGACGGACGACCCTCGCGGCGGAAGAACGAGCCGGGGATGCGGCCCGCGGCGTACATCCGCTCCTCGACGTCGATCGTCAGGGGGAAGAAGTCGAACTGGTCCTTGGGGTGCTTGCCGGCGGTGGTGGCCGACAGCAGCATCGTGTCGTCGTCGAGGTAGGCGACGGCGGAGCCGGCGGCCTGCTGGGCCAGGCGGCCCATCTCGAAGCGGATGGTGCGGGTGCCGAAGGCGCCGTTGTCGATGACGGCTTCGGACGAGTGGATCTCGGGACCCTCCACGGGTGCCCTCCTCTTTCGTGAGGGGACGCCGGGGTCGCGCGCGGGAGTACCTACCAGTCGGCAGGAGGCCGGTCTTCGATCGAAGCTCCCGGGCGGCGAGCCAGTGCCCACGCTCCTGCGCGGGGGTTGGCGAGTCCGGGGGCCACTACCGAGGACCGACGACGGAGGTGCTCTCCTCGGGCGGTCGCCCAGGTCGTCCCTGTGGTGCGTCGCTGGATGTCAGCGCTGCGGGTGTTCAGTTGTGGTGCCGTGCACCGGGATCGGTTCTACCGGACCCCGGCTGGACAGAAGGGGAACGACCCGCGGGCCGTTCCCCTTCCACGCGCTACCGGCGGATGCCGAGCCGCTCGATGATCGAGCGGTAGCGGTTGATGTCGGTCTTGGTGAGGTACTTGAGCAGCCGGCGGCGCTGGCCGACCAGCAGCAGCAGCCCGCGGCGGCTGTGGTGGTCGTGCTTGTGCGTCTTGAGGTGCTCGGTCAGGTCGTTGATCCGACGCGTCAGGAGCGCGATCTGCACCTCGGCGGAGCCGGTGTCGCCGGGCTTGGTGGCGTACTCGGCGATGATGGCGTTCTTGGTCGCGGTGTCGAGCGACATGCAGTGATCCTTCGCGGGCGCGTCACGGTCCGCACAGGGGGCGCGGACTCTGGAGAAGTCGCGGACCGCAGGGCGCCCACCCCGCGGCCGTCGAGGGACAGGCTATCAGCGGCCACCCGGTCCGCCCAAATGCGCGGCCGGCCTCCCCCGGGGCATCGCCGCAGGTCAGAGGCTCGGGTTACGCCGACCTCGGGGTCAGAGCGCCTCCGCCTCGGGCTCGAGCGGCGGCGGGGCGGTGAGCCCGAGGGTGCGGCGGGCCGAGAGGTAGGCACGTCGCACCGCGAGGGCGCGCTCCAGATCGAGGGTGATCCGCTCGGCGAAGTGCTTGCGGTAGATGCGGTCGGTGGCGGCGTACACGGTCGCGTAGAACGCCGCGAAGCCGCCCAGGAACGCGGCCACCCGCATCGAGGCGCCCGTCACGGCGTGGCCGTCGTAGGTCGGGCTCACGACCTGCGGGTCGCCGAGGCCGGCCAGCCACTGCACCTGGACCTCGACGCGGATCGCGACGTAGCCGAAGATCACGAAGAACGCCCACACCACCAGGCCGATCAGCGACACCTGCACGAGCTGCGCGACCGCCATGACCAGGAGCAGGTTCACGCGCTGGCGCGAGGCCATCGGTACGACGAGGTCGAGGTCGGGGAGGTCGGCCACACCCGGCTCGAGCGGCGTGCCGGCGCTGGCCTCGATGACGCCGTCGCGCCCGGTGGACTGGTCGACCTTGGCCAGCTCGCGCCGCGCGCGCGTGATGACGAACAGCACGGCGACCACCGCCAGCAGGAGCAGGGCCCCGGCGACCGTGGCGTTGGGGCTCGAGCCCATCGCCTGCCACACACCCGGGCTCAGGTACAGGAAGGTGACGACGAGGAGCATCAGCGGCAGCACGCGCGTGACGAGCTGCCCGAGCTCGCCGAGCTGCGCGAAGGTCCATCGCAGCGCCCAGCCGGTGAGGGCGACGAGGGTCCAGCGCGTGACGACGTAGACGAGGACCAGCAGGACCAGCGGCCCGAGCACCGCCTGAAGGAAGCCGTCGAGCGTGCGCTGGAACGCGAACGAGAGCGTGGCGGGCACCGCGACGAAGACGAGCAGCCACACCGGGGTGACCTGGTCGGGCAGCGACCACACGTGCGGAGCAGAGCGCCGGCGGTTCCACACCACGTAGCCCGCCACGAACCCGATCACCACGAGCGCGGCCAGCACCACCCCGACCTTGTCGTCGGAGCGCACCGTGACCGCGAGCAGCATGAGGACGAACAGGATCACGAGCGCGGGCAGTGCACGGGTCCAGACGTCGCGGCCCGCGGAGTAGTCCTCCACGAACATCGGCAGGCCGCGACGGATGAACCACCGCTCGGTGCCCCGCAGCTCGTCGGCACCGATCTTCGGGCCTCCCTCGAGCGGCTCAGCCGACAAGGCGCCGGGCCTCGTCGACGTCGCGCGCCATCTGCGCGACGAGGTCGGCCAGGGCGTCGGGGCCGTCGAAGCGGACCTGGCTGCGGATCCGCTCGACGAAGTCGACCGCGACGTGCGCGCCGTACAGGTCGAGGTCGGTGCGGTCGAGCACGTAGGCCTCGACCCGTCTCTCGTTGCCGTCGAACGTCGGGTTGGTGCCGACGCTCACCGCGGCCGGCTGGGTCACCGCGTGCTCGGTGTACGGCGCGATCACGAGCCTCGCGGCGTACACACCGTCGGCCGGGATCGCGGAGTGCGGCGTGGTGGCGAGGTTCGCCGTGGGGTAGCCGAGCTCGCGGCCGCGATGGTCGCCGTGCACGACCGTGCCCTCCACGCGGTGCGGGCGACCCAACGAGTAGGCCGCGCTGCGCACGTCGCCGGTCTGGACGAGCGCGCGCACGTAGGTCGACGACCAGACGCCGCCCTGCCCGGCGAGCAGCGGCTCGGCGTCGACGGTGAAGCCGCGCTCGACGCCGAGCTCGGCGAGGGTCTCGGTGTCGCCCGAGGCACGGTGGCCGAAGCGGAAGTTCTCCCCCACCACGACCGCCACGGCGTGCAGCCGCTCGACGAGCACGTGGTCGACGAACTCCTCCGGCGACATCGACGCGAGCTCGCGGGTGAACGGCATTACGACGACGGCATCGGCCCCCACTTCACCGAGGAGCGCGCAGCGGTGGTCGATGGTCGACAGCAGCGGTGGGTGGGTGCCGGGGCGCACGACCTCGTCGGGGTGCGGGTCGAACGTGATGACGACGGCGGGCGCACCGTGCTGGTGCGCGAGCTCGACGGCCTTGCCCACCACCGTGCGGTGCCCGTAGTGGACGCCGTCGAAGACGCCGATCGCGACCACCGACGCCGGCTGGTCCGCCGGCACGTCCTCGAGCCCCTGCCACCTCTGCACGGGAGGATCCTGCCAAACCCCGCCGCGCGGCGCTGCACCGCACGTCGCGAAGCTGCGCTCTATGTCGGATCAGGAGGGCAATGGACACGCGAGTCAGAATGCCGGAGTGTCCGCCGGCGGAGCGAGTCCTATCGGCACCTACTCGCTGGCGATTCTCCGCTGAAACTCGGCGAACCAATCCAGGATCTGGCTCTCATCGAACAGGTACGGCTGGTCGGGGCCGTGCCGTAGGTCGATTCCACAGAGCACGTCGGACAACGCCCACCAGATGTCCGGCGGCATACTCGACACCGCCGGGCTAGCGACCCATCGGGACGCCCAGCGGTCGACGTCTTCTCGCGACGATTCACCCGCGATCAACGAAGTGAAGGCCGCCTCGATCTGCCGCGCGGTGGGCACGCCTTCGCCCGATTCAGCAGAAACCGTCCACCTGAATGCCTCGCGGAAGTCTTGGAAGCACTGCGGGCACACCCATCGGTAGTTGTCGTCAGCCGTCACGTAGCCCACGGCGAACTCGACGTGCTCAGAGACGATCGGACCGAACTCGCCGGTGCAGAACTCGCAGTGGTCGTGATCCCAACCGGGCCGGTACTCGACCCACGGTGACCAACGGAACTCGCGCGCCATGAGGTAGGACTCCTGGCCCATGAGCCGCCAATCAGTCTCCTCGACCACGCGCCGATCATGCCTCACACGGCGATGCCTATTGCCGGATATTGGTGCAGTGGCGCACGACCGGACGGGCGAGTCGCTGCTTTGCGCGAGGACGATCAGAACGGGGGTTCGTCGTCGTACGAGGGATCGCCCAACGGTGGCGGGGGCGCGCTCGGTCCACCCTTGTCGTCGGGTTCGGCGTCGGGGTGGGTCATCGCTGGTGTGCCCGGGGCCCGTGACGGTGGGTCGTCGAGGTAGGGGCGCGCTGGGATCTCGACCCTCTGACCCCATGCCGTCGCCCACGTGCAGCTGCCGTCGGGGCGCGAGTCGGTGATGTCGACGAGGCCGGCGGTCTTGAGCTGGTGGCACGGGATCGACAGCGCACCTGTGTTGGCGCTCGACGAAGGACCGTCCGGGAACTCCTCGACATGGTCCATCTGCAGCCGACGCGGGTGGTGGTCGCCGCACGCCGGTGCGCGGCACTCGCCGTCACGGGCGAGGACGTAGCGGCGCAGCTTGTCGGGCAGGTAGGTACGCGAGCCGTAGTCGAGGAGGTGTCCGTCGATCGGGTCGATGACCATGCGCCGCCACTCCGTGGCGGACTCGACGTAGTCGCGGGCGACGGGCGCGGGGACCGGCTGCTGGTCGAGGAACGCGAGCCCGTCGAGCTCGCCGCGCAGCGTGTCGAGGTCCATGACCAGGTGCAGCGTCGTCTGGATGTTCGTCCGGTCCCACGACACCGAGCCGTCGTCGGCAACGGCGCCCAGGACCCGAGCCGACAACGCGTCGGCACGGAGGCCGCCCATGGTCGCCTCGTCGACGTCGTCGACCTGGGTCGCGTCGGCCACATCCGCTGCCTGGGCGGTCTCCGACCGGGCGGACCGCATCGCCTCCGCGTCGCAGGTGAGGGTCTGCAGGACGGCGCTGACGGTCGGCCAGTCGTCGACGTAGCCGAGGAAGCCAAGCCCGTCGTCGATCGGTCGCGCGTAGACGGTGCGCGCCGCGCGCGACCGGCGCACGCGGCCCGCGGCGTCGGGATCGAGGGCTGCTACCGCCTTCGCGACCTCTTTGCCGAACGCACCCGGAGGGAGCCGGCGCGCCTTCGGCAGCACGCGCGCCTCGATCGCGCGCAGCACGTCGGCGTCGCCTACCGCACGAGTGCGCTCGACGAGCACGGAGCAGTGCGACTCCGACACCTCGCCGGCGCGCAGCGCTGCGGCGAAGGACTGGAACGTCGTCGTCAGCGACCGTGCCGTCTCGATGGCGCGGCCGGCGGCGTAGCGGGAGGTACGTCGCGCCACCGAGACCTCGTGCTCGACGTGGACCTCGTCGAGGTGCGCCCCGGACGACGACTCCCCCGCCAGTGCCACCAGGTCCTCGGATCGCATCGCCGCGATCAGCGCTGCCAGCCGGTCGAGCGCCTGCAACCGTCGGACCCGAGCCAGCGGGGTCGTCAGGTCGGACGACGAGAAGGACGCCAGCAGCAGGAGATCAGCCGGGTGCGCGCTGCCGCTCAGCGCCTCGACGACCTCATCAGGCGCGAGGCCGGCGATGTCGCATGCCTCGGGCTGGTCCCACCCCTGCTCCACCTCGAGTGCATCCGACGCGTCGTCGTCGAACCGGTCGAGTTCGCGCAGCTCCTGCGCGAGGGCGCGCTCCTGCGCCGTGACCCAGGGGTTCGACGCGACGTCCATAGCCTGATTCTCGCACTGACGTACGATTCGTGTCAAGAGGGAAGAACGGTGATTTCGCCTGCAGCGCAACGGAATCCGGTGCCTGATGGCTGCGTCAGGAGAAGACGACGACGGGGACGAGGCGGCCTTCGCGCGGCTCGGCGAGGGACAGCACGCAGCCGTCGGGGCCGAGGACGCCGACCGGTGAGGGTCCCTCGTACGCCGTGGCCACCCGCCCCCCATGCAGCACGGACTCGGCGGCCGCGGCGTCGACGTCGACGACACCGAACGAGTCGCGCACCACATCGGCGAGGGGCACGGCGTCGAGGGACTCCTCGAGCTGCTCGAGGGTGCGAGCGCGGTCGAGACCGAACGCTCCGACGCGGGTGCGCCGCAGCGCCGTGAGGTGCCCGCCGACACCCAGAGCCGATCCGAGGTCGCGGGCGAGGGCTCGGACGTAGGTGCCGGTGGAGCACTCGACCTCGACGTCGAGGTCGAGGACGCCGTCGCCGACACGCGCGTCGATCACCTCGAGGCGCGACACCGTGACGGGCCGGGCGGGGAGCTCGACAGCGTCGCCGTCGCGCACGCGCTTGTAGGACCGCACGCCGTCGACCTTGATGGCGCTGACGGCCGAGGGCCGCTGCAGGATGTCGCCGCGCAGCGCGGAGAGGGCGGCCTCGACGTCGGCGAGCGCTACGCCCGAGGCGTCCGACGACGCGAGCGCCTCGCCCTCGGCGTCGTCGGTGACGGTGGCGACGCCGAGACGGACCGTGGCGGAGTAGGCCTTGTCGGTGAGCGCGAGGCGACCGAGCAGCCGGGTGGTGCGCTCGACGCCCACGAGGAGCACGCCGGTGGCCATCGGGTCGAGCGTGCCGGCATGGCCGACCTTGCGTGTTCCGGCGAGCCGACGGACGCGCGCCACGACGTCGTGCGACGTCATGCCCGACGGCTTGTCGACGACGACGAGGGAGTCGGGCGCGGTGCGCTCACGGGGGCCGCGGGCCACCTGCTACTCCGGCAGGTGCGGGGCGGCGTCGAGCGCGGCGCGCACCGAGCGCAGCACCTCGCCGGGCTCGCCGTGACCGGTGAAGCCCGCGGCGTAGCGGTGGCCGCCGCCACCGAGCGACATGGCGACCTGGGAGACGTCGACACGGCCCTTGCTGCGCATCGACACCCGCCAGGCGCGGGTGTCGTCCTGCTTGAGCACGCAGGCGACCTCGGCCTCGGTGGCGATCCGCAGGACGTCGATCACGCGCTCGACGGCGTCGAGCGGGAGGTCGAGGACGTCGCGCTCGTCGGCCGACACCACTGTCCACACCAGACCGAGGCCGCCGATCGCTGATTCCTCGAGCACCGAGCGGTCGAGCGCCGCACCGAGCAGGCGAAGCGCGGCGAAGGGCTCGTCGTCGTAGATGTGGCGGGCGACGACGTCGTGGCGCATGCCGGTGCGCATCAGCCGCGCGGCGACCTCGTGGGTGCCCGGGGTGGTGCCGGCGTACTTGAACGACCCGGTGTCGGTGACCAGGCCGGAGTAGACCGCGGTCGCGATGTCGACCGACAGCTCGACGCCGAGCCGGTCGACGAGCTCGAGCGCGAGCACGGCGGTGGCCGGCGCGGTGACGTCGACGAGCGACAGCGGCGCGAAGCCGGTGTAGGACGCGTGGTGGTCGACGGCGACGAACGTCGCAGCGGACTCGGCCGCCTCGCGCAGGACGCCGAGGCGCTCGATGGAGCTGACGTCGAACGACACCACGACCGGGTGCGGCGTGAGCGAGTCGGGAGCGACGAGCAGGTGCTGGCCGGGCAGCGAGCGCAGCACGCGCGGCAGCACGAACGGGTCGTCGCCGTAGGACACCACGACGTCGACGCCGCGCGCCTCGAGCGCCAGGCCGACCGCGAGCGCCGAGCCGAGGGCGTCGGCGTCGGGCGAGACGTGCGCGAGGAGCAGCACCTTCTCCCCCGAGGTGAGCGCCGCGACCACGGCGTCCCAGTCGGCCTGCGCGGGCGACCTCGTCCAGGTCACGAGGCGGGCTCCTCGTCGAGCTCGTCCTCGTCGTCCTCGTCGCGCGGCTTCTTGTAGGGGTCGGCCTCGCCGGCGTACTCGGCGTTGGCGGCCTTCTCGTGCACCTCGGCGTCGGACGCGGCAGCGGCGCGCAGCAGGTGCTCGATGGCCTCGGCGTTCTCGGGGACTGCGTCGGCCACGAAGGTCAGGGTCGGCGTGAAGCGGACGCCGGTCTGGCGGCCGATCTCGCTGCGCAGCACGCCCTTCGCGCTTTCGAGCGCGATCGCGGTTCCCGCCTTGTCGTCGTCGGAGCCGTAGACCGTGTAGTAGACGGTGGCGTCGTGGAGGTCGCCGGTGACGCGCGCGTCGGTGATCGTCACGAACCCCACGCGCGGGTCCTTGATGCGCTGCTCCAGCGTCTCGGCGACGATCACCTTGATGCGGTCGGCGAGCTTGCGGGCGCGGGCCGGGTCGGCCATGGCGGCGTCCTTCCTCCAGGTCCGGTGACCTCGCTCTCCGCGAGGGCCGGTCGTCGTTCGTGCTAGTCGTCGTCGCTGTCGCGCAGGGTGCGGCGCGCGCTCAGCAGGTCGAGCTCGGGTCGGGCGGCGACGAACCGCTCGCACGAGTCGAGCACGTCCGTGCAGTGCGCGGGGTCCCCCGACACCACCGCCACCCCGAGCACCGCCCGGCGATGGAGGTCCTGGTGGCCGACCTCGGCGACCGCGACGTCGAACTGCCGTCGCAGGTCCGCGAGGACCGGGCGCACCAGCGCGCGCTTGTCCTTCAGGGAACGTACGTCGCCGAGGAGGACGTCGAGCTCGAGGGTGCCCACGAACACGACGTCCTCCTCGGCGGTGCGGATCAGACGCGAGGCTTCTCGCGCATCTCCCAGGTCTCGATGACGTCGTCGACCTTGATGTCGTTGAACGAGCCGAGGCCGATACCGCACTCGAAGCCCTCGCGGACCTCGG
>JAKOVT010000220.1 GCA_029781935.1 Actinomycetes bacterium
ACGAGGTCATGCGGACGCCGGGGTGGGCGACCATCGCCTCGCCGACGACCCGGCCCGGGCCGTTGAGGACGTTGACGACGCCGTTCGGGAGTCCGGCGCGCGTGCAGTCCTCCGCGAGCATGAGCGAGGTGATCGGGGTGATCTCCGCAGGCTTGAGCACGATCGTGTTGCCCGCTGCGATGGCCGGCATGACCTTCCAGACGGCCATCTGCAGCGGGTAGTTCCAGGGGGCGATGGAGGCGACCACTCCGACCGGCTCGCGCCGGATGACCGAGGTGTGCGCGCCGTCGTACTCGGCCGACGCCCTGCCCTCGAGGTTGCGCGCGGCACCGGCGTAGAACGACACGTTGTCGATCGACCCGGGCACGTCGAACTCGCGCGCGAGCTTGATCGGCTTGCCGGCCTGGGCCGTCTCGGCCTGCGCGTACTCCTCGGCGCGCTCGGACATGACCCCCGCCAGGGCGGTGAGGGCCGCGGCGCGCTCGCCGGGGGTCGCCCGCCCCCACTCGGCCTGCGCGCGCGCCGCCGCGGCGACGGCCGCGTCGACGTCGTCGGGCGTCGCGAGGTCGGCGCGGGTGAGGACCTCGCCGGTGGCCGGGTTCACGACGTCGTGCGTGCCGTCGTGCGAGCCTCGGCGGAACCCGCCGTCGACGTACTGGTGGCCCTGCTCGAGCACCCGAGTCCTCCCTCGTCCGCACGCCGCGTCGCGCCGCTCTCCCCCAGGCGCTGACGAACGGGCGCGATCCTCGCATGAGGGGATACCTGGCACAAGGGATTCCGTCGCCGTGGATCACTTGCGCGACGGATTGCATCGCGATCGTGACCTACGACCCCAGGATCCCGTAACACAGGCGACACACACGCCCGCCCCCCAGGCGTCACCGTCGGCCCTGCGGGGCATCCGGTGCAACCGACAGGATGGAAACGGTAGGGATCCCGCCTTGACGGTCTGTCGAGCAGTCCGTCTACGCTGCGGGGCGTGGAGCCGACCCGCACCCCCTCGCCCGTCGGCGAGGACCGGCTCGCGGGCATCTACCCGACCGTCGCGGAGGTCCTGGCGCTGCCCACCGTCGTCCCGGGCGAGCCCGTCGTCCGGGCAGGATCGGCGCACCTCGACCGTCCGGTGCGCTGGACGCACGCCGCCGAGATCGCCGACGTCGCGCGGCTCCTCCAGGGAGGCGAGCTGCTGCTCACCACGGGAGTGCTGCTCCCCCAGGACACCGACGGGCTCGTCGCCTGGGTGCAGGGCCTGGCCGACGCGGGCGTCACCGGCGTGCTGGTGGAGACCGGCCGTCGCTTCGACCGGCTCCCCGACCCGATGGTCGTCCGCGCCGAGGAGAGCGGCCTGGTGCTGGTCGAGCTGACGCACGAGGTCCCGTT
>JAKOVT010000225.1 GCA_029781935.1 Actinomycetes bacterium
GGGCTCGTCACCCGGCGACGGCAGGGCCGCGAGACCCGCGTGAGCGGCGACGTCGACGCCGTACGCCGGGCCCAGCAGCTGCTCGACTCCCTCGAGGACCTCTGGCGCCACCGGCTCGACCGCATGCAGGACCTGCTCGACGAGGACACCCGCCCCCCACAGCGATCGGAGAAGGACTCCCGATGACCATCACCAGCATGAACAAGGACCTCGAGGCGCTCACGCTCACCGTGGTCGCCGAGTACGACGTCACCGCCGAGCGTGCGTGGCTGCTGTGGGCCGACCCGCGCCAGCTCGAGCGCTGGTGGGGTCCGCCCACCTACCCCGCCACGGTGGTCGACCACGACCTGCGCCCCGGCGGTCGGGTGAGCTACTACATGACCGGCCCCGAGGGCGACCAGCCGCACGGCGGCTGGCACGTGCTCGAGGTCGAGGAGCCCCGTCGCCTCGTCGTCCGCGACTACTTCGCCGACGCCGACGGCGTGCCCCTCGACGGGATGGCGGAGGGCGAGATGGCGGTGGACATCGCCGACCGCGAGGGCGGCGGCGTCGTCATGACCATCACCTCGCGGCACGCCTCCCGGGAGGACCTCGAGCAGGTACTCGCGATGGGCATGGAGGAAGGCCTGCGCGAGGCCCTGGCCCAGATCGACGGCATCCTCGCCGGGGCCCCCGCCGCCTGACCTCACGACGACGACGGCTCCGCTCCCCGACGGGGACGGGGCCGTCGTGCTGCGGTCCGGGCCGGCACGCGCGCGCGACCTCCTGGCGCACTCCCTAGGCTGCGCTCCCAGGAGGTGCCCATGACGCTGTCGAACCCGGTGCTGGTCGTGGTCGGGATCTACCTCGCCTACGTCGCCGTGGTGGGTGCGGTGTGGCGGCTCAACCGCGTGGACTACCTGCGTGTCGCCGACGACCGGCGCAGCGTCGTGCGCGGCATCGTCGTGCCGATCGGGCTCGGCGCGCTCCTGCTGGCCGTCGCCACCACGGTCCTGGGCTGGTGGCACCCGGTCCTGCTCGACGACGGCCGCACGGGTCCGTCGTGGGCCCTCGTCGTGCCGGCGCTGTTCGCGATCGCCTGCCTGCTGGGCCTCGCCACGATCGACTGGCGGTCCGAGAAGCGGTCGCTGCTGCCGATGCTCGCGCTCGGGACGCTGCTCGTCGGGTTCGCCGAGGAGGTGCTCACGCGCGGCCTGATGGTGGTCGGCGCCCGGGAGGCCGGCTGGTCGGTGCTCGGCGTCTTCCTGCTGTCGACAGCCCTGTTCTCCCTGCTGCACGCCCTCAACGCGTTCTTCGGCGTCCCCTGGCGCGGCACCCTCGTGCAGCTGGCCCTCACGTTCGTCGCCGGCTCCGCGTTCTTCGTGATGCGGCTCTCGACGGGCACGCTGCTCGTCGGCATCGTGCTGCACGCCGTCTGGGACTTCGCCACGCTCGGCGCCGCGGCGACCGGCCGCACGCCGAAGCCCGCGACCCTGGTCGCCGTGGGGCTGTGCTACCTCGCGACCCTGGCCGCGATCGTCGCCATCGTCGCCGGTTCCTGACCCGCACCAGGTGACGCCGCTCACCCGCACCCGTCTGGGCGGTCGTCGTGCGGCACGCAGGACTAGCGTTGCTGCCGAGGTGGGCAGCATGCGGGTCCTCGTGGTGTACGAGTCGATGTACGGCCAGACCGGTGCTGTGGCGGAGCGCATCGCCCTGGGGCTCACCAGGATCCACACCACTGTCCTCACGACCGTCCCACGGGCCACCGCCGACGAGGTGGCCCGCGCCGACGCGCTCGTCGTCGGTGCGCCGACGCACCATCACGGCCTGTCGACCAGCGAGAGCCGGCAGGTGGCCGCGGTGGTGGCCGAGCAGGGTCTCACCCCGCTGGACATGCGCGCAGACCCGCTCGTGCCGGGCATCCGCGAGTGGCTCACCACCCTCGCACCCCCCGACGGTTGCCGGGCGGTCGCCTTCGACACCCGGGTCGACGGCCCGACCATCCTCACCGGTCGTGCCGTGCACGAGATCGACAAGGGCCTCGCCGGTGCCGGTGCCCTCATCGTCGCGGCGCCGGAGAGCTTCCTGGTGCACATGGACAGCACGCTCGTGGCCGGCGAGGGCGACCGGGCCGAGGCGTGGGGCCTCACGCTCGGCGCCACCCTCAGCGCGCTCGAGGAGTAGCCGGCATCCGCTCGTCCGAGGCCGCCTGGCCCGCGATGCGGCCGGGCACCGCTAGCGTGAGGGCTACTGGCAGGAGGGGTCCCCATGGCACGGGCGCAGCGCATGTCGGTACGGGTCACCGCGACCGCGGCCACCGTCATCGCTCTCGCGCTCGTGGTCGTCGGCGGGTTCGCGATCTGGGTCATGAAGTCGGGCAGCTCGTCGTCGGGCTCCTCGTCCGCACCCGACCCCGTGAGCATCTCCCACTACGACGCGCAGCTGGTCGTCGGCGCGGACGGGACCCTGCGCGCCGTCGAGACCATCGACGCCGAGTTCCCGTACGGACGGCACGGCATCTTCCGCTACTGGGACGAGATCGACCCGAGCGACCCGGCCGCGCGCAACCCCGTGACCGTCATCAGCATCACGCGCGACGGCGTCCCCGAGCCGGTGGCGATGTCCCGCCAGGGCTCGATCGTCGTCGCCAAGATCGGCGATGCCGGCGTCCTGCTCACGCCCGGCACGCACCGCTACGTGCTGACCTACTCGGTGCCCGACGTGCTGCGACCGGTGCGCGACGTCCCGACGGCGGGTGCGCAGGTCGACGGCTCGCGCGACGGCAGCGAGCGGTCGGTGTTCGCCTGGTGGGTGGTCGCGCCCAACTGGGAGATGTCGATCGCGCGCGCCGACGTCCGCGTGACGCTCCCGGCCACCATCACCGAGGCGCTGTGCCGCCCGGGCGCGCCCGTGGTCGAGTGCACCGTCTCCGGCGCGGGATCGCGGACCATGACGATCACCGCCTCGAGCATGGTGCCGCGCACGGGCGTCGAGGCCGCGGCGTACTCGTCCGCCCCCGCGTCGCCGACCGCGGCGCTCCCCTGGGGCGCGCGGTGGGACCGCCTGCTCGGCACGGTCGCGTGGCTGCCCTTCCTCCTCCTCCTGCTCTCGGTGCTCGCCGGCGTCGTCGGGCTCGCCTGGGTGCGGTCGGCGAGGGAGACGCCGCCGGGCGAGCCGCTGCAGTACGAGCCGCCGAGCGGTCTCGGTCCGGTGCAGTGCGAGTACCTCGTCTCCGAGACCACCGGGACGAGCGCGCTCACCGCGACCGTGCTCCATCTCGCGGACCGCGGTCTGGTGACGCTCACCGACGACGGGGGCACGTGGACGGTGACGAACGTCGTCGCGCCGGAGAAGTGGGCGGCCCTCGACCCCGTCGGTACGGCGGCCGCCGACGCCCTCGGCGTCCGCACGCCGGGCGGGCGCTTCACCGCGGCGGCCACCGAGCCCGCGGGCGCCACCGTCCGCCGCGCCATCACCGCTCTCGAGAGCGCGGTCCGCACGTGGTCGGACCAGGGGCTCTGGCGCACCGAGCCGATGGTGTGGTGGGGGCGGCTCGGCGTCGTGCTGTCGCTGCTCGCGGCCGGGATCCTCGCGATCGTCGGTCCGATGGTGCTGGGGCTCCCCTTCGCGGTGTTCGCCGTCTGCGCGGCCGCTCTCTTCGCGACCGGGATGACCCGCCGCCGGACCTATCTCGCGCGCGAGTCCTGGATGCGAGCCGTGGGATTCCGCAAGTTCCTGTCGACGCCGTCGTCGGAGGACCGCTTCGACTTCGCCGCGCGCGGCGATCTCTGGATCGCCTACGTGCCGTACGCCGTCGCCTTCGGCTGCGCCGACGCCTGGGCCGAGAAGTACCGTGCCTCGGTCGGCCACGAGCCTCCGACGCCCACGTGGTACCCGGTGCACGCGTACTACGGCGCGTCGATGTTCTCCTCCTCCGGAGGGTTCGACTCCTTCGACGCGGCGGTCGCGTCGTCGGTGGCCGCCTACAGCGCGGCGCACTCGAGCAGCAGCAGCGGCGGAGGCGGGGGCTTCAGCGGCGGCGGCGGAGGGGGCGGCGGGTCGTGGTGACCGGTCGGAGAGCATGGGGGCCGGGGCCCGCACCGAGGAACGGAGCACGTCCATGATCTGGTTCATCGTCCTGCTGGTGATCGTGATCGCACTGGTCCTGTTCGCGGTCACCGGCTTCAACCGGCTCCGCACCCAGGACATCAAGGCGCAGGAGGCGCTCGGCGGCATCGACGTCCAGCTCACCCGTCGCGCCGACCTCGTGCCCAACCTCGTCGAGACGGTGAAGGGCTACGCCGCCCACGAGAAGGGCGTGTTCGAGGAGGTCACGCGCGCCCGCGCCCAGGTGCAGGCGGCGACGTCGGCCGGCGGCACGGTCGAGCAGCGCGCGGCCGCGGCGGAGGCGCTCGACACGTCGCTCGTGCACGTCAACGCCGTCGCCGAGGCCTACCCCGAGCTCAAGGCGTCGCAGAACTTCCTGTCGCTGCAGGAGCAGCTCGCGTCCACCGAGGACCAGCTCGCCTTCGCCCGCCAGTACTACAACGACTCCGTGTCGACGCTGAACACGAGCGTGGCGACCATCCCGTGGATGTGGATGGCGGGCATGGCCGGTGTCGGCAAGCGCTCGTTCTACGAGGCGCCGGCCGGCCAGTCCTCTCCCCCGCAGGTCACGTTCTGACATCACCCGTCCGCCCGGCGTTGCGCGCCTGGCCCCAGGGCCCGCCGTGAGCGAGGCTGGACGGGTGCGACGTCCAGGGGAGGGATCAGAGATGCGCAGCGGACGCGTCCTCGTGGTGGCTATGGCGGCGCTCGCGCTCGGCGCCTGCTCGAACGACGGCAGCCCGTCGAGCACGGCCTCGTCGCCGAGCACGTCGTCGTCGTCGACCTCGGCGTCCCCCTCGCCGACACCGACCTCCGAGTCGCCCACACCGACGCCCACGTCGGCGAGCCCCTCGACCACGCCGGGCGTCACGGTGCTCACGTTCTCGCTCGAGGACGACGCGAACTGCGTCGGCGGCCGCCTCGGCGCCCACAACACGACGGTCGAGCCGCTGTGGGAGAAGTTCGCCAAGATCCCCACGTCGGGCAAGGTCGTGCTCGCCGTCCCGACGAAGTACACGAAGTCCATGGCCTTCGACATCCAGTGCCGCACCTGGCCGAACACCGGTGCCGTCCCGGTCGTGGCGCTGCAGTACTCCGACACCCAGCCCGGCGACGTGCCGCCCACCAACGGGCGCGGCCAGCCGCTCGGCGACCTCGCGTCGTACTGCTGGGCCGGCACGACGGACGCGACCGCGCCGTTCACGGTGCGCGCGTGGCTCGACCAGGGCGACGGCACCCCGCTGTCGGGCAAGGTC
>JAKOVT010000228.1 GCA_029781935.1 Actinomycetes bacterium
GTTCCCGAACCTCGACTGGTACTCGGCGGTCAGCTACCACATGATGGGCGTGCCGACCGCGATGTTCACGCCGCTGTTCGTGATCTCGCGCACGACCGGCTGGGCCGCGCACGTGATCGAGCAGCGCATCGACGGCAAGATCATCCGGCCGTCGGCGAACTACGTCGGCCCCGACGACCGCCCGTTCGTCCCGCTGGCCGAGCGCGCCTGACCACGCTCCACGAGGAGGAAGCGCCATGACGACGACCGCACGCGCCGCCGCCGCCCTCGCCGCCCTCGCCGCCGCCGCGCTGCCCGCGACGCCGGCGCAGGCCGTGAACGAGAATCCCCACGCGAGCGCCTTCGTCGTCACCTACCGCTGCGACGGCGACCGGCGGCTCGCGGTCGCCTATCCCGCCCCGTTCGCGCGCGGGACCGAGCCGGCGCGCCTGTCGTGGATGGGCGAGACCGTCACGATGTCCGCCGCGCGCTCGGGATCGGGCGCACGCTACGTGAGCCGTGCGGCCGACCTCGTATGGTGGAACAAGGGCCACGGCGGCACGCTCACCCGGCTCTCCGACCGCTCGACGCTGCTCGCCAACTGCGTCGAGGACTGAGCTCCGATTCTCCGATCTCCGATTCTCCGATCTCCGATTCTCCGATCTCCGATTCTCCGATCTCCGATTCTCCGATTCTCCGATTCTCCGATCTCCGATTTCCAACCGAGTCGCCCGCCCTCCCGAATCCATGTCCTCCGCCATCAGCAACGTCCGCCCCAAGCCCGACCAGGTGCTCGTCGACATCGTCGACTACGTCACGAAATACCGGATCAGGAGCGACCTCGCCTACGAGACCGCCCGCAACTGCCTGATCGACACGCTGGGCTGCGGCTTCGAGGCGCTGTCGTACCCGGCCTGCACGAAGCTCCTCGGGCCGATCGTCCCGGGCACCGTGGTCCCCAACGGCGCGAAGGTCCCGGGCACGCCGCATCAGCTCGACCCGGTGCAGGCGGCGTTCAACCTGGGCGCGATGATCCGCTGGCTCGACTTCAACGACACCTGGCTCGCCGCCGAGTGGGGCCACCCGTCGGACAACCTGGGCGGCATCCTGATGACGGCCGACTGGCTGTCGCGCAACGCGGTCGCGGCCGGCGGCAAGCCGCTCGTGATGCGCGACGTGCTGACCGCGATGATCAAGGCGCACGAGATCCAGGGCTGCATCGCGCTCGAGAACTCGTTCAACAAGGTTGGCCTCGACCACGTCGTGCTGGTCAAGGTCGCCTCGACCGCGGTGGTCGCCCAGATGATGGGGCTCTCGCGCGACGAGATCGTCAACGCGGTGTCGCTCGCGTGGGTCGACGGGCAGTCGCTGCGCACCTACCGGCACGCGCCGAACACCGGCTCGCGCAAGAGCTGGGCGGCCGGCGACGCGACCTCGCGCGCGGTGCGGCTCGCGCTGATCGCGAGGACCGGCGAGATGGGCTACCCGTCGGTGCTGACCGCCAGGACCTGGGGCTTCTACGACGTGCTGTTCAAGGGCAAGCCGTTCGCGTTCCAGCGCCCCTACGGCAGCTACGTGATGGAGAACGTGCTGTTCAAGATCAGCTTTCCCGCCGAGTTCCACTCGCAGACCGCGGTCGAGGCGGCGATGACGCTGCACGCCGAGCTCGCGAAGCTCGGCAAGTCCGCCGAGGACGTGAAGAGGATCACGATCCGCACGCACGAGGCCTGCATCCGGATCATCGACAAGAAAGGCCCGCTCGACAACCCGGCCGACCGCGACCATTGCATCCAGTACATGGTGGCGGTGCCGCTCCTCTTCGGCCGCCTCACCGCCGCCGACTACGAGGACGCGGTCGCGAAGGACCCGCGGATCGACGCGTTGCGCGAGAAGATCGTCTGCGTCGAGGACCCGCAGTTCACGAAGGACTACCACGACCCCGACAAGCGCTCGATCGCGAACGCGCTCACCGTCGAGCTCAAGGACGGCAAGAAGCTCAAGGAGGTCGTCGTCGAGTACCCGATCGGCCACAAGCGCCGGCGCAGGGACGGCATCCCGCTGCTGGTCGACAAGTTCAAGGTCAACCTCGCGCGCGTGTTCCCGGCGAAGCAGATCGCCGCGATCCTCGAGGTGAGCCTCGACCAGAAGAAGCTCGAGGCGATGCCGGTGCACGAGTACGTCGACCTGATGGTCCGTCCGTAGGAAGGCGCCCGTGCGCTTCGCTCGCCTCCTCCTCGTCCTCGCCGCCGCCTTGGCGGCGCCGGCGCACGCCGTGTCGCTCGACGACTACCCGCGGCTCAAGCCCGGTCTGTGGGAGGTCTCGTCGCGCACGTCGGAGCAGCCGAAGGACTCGCCCCCCGCGCGGAGCTCGATGTGCCTCGACGACGCCACCGCGCGCGAGATGTACCGGTTCTCGCAGGGCATGATGGAAGGCATGTGCTCGAAGTTCGACGTCAGGCACACGGGCAACCGCTACGTGAGCGAGGCGGTGTGCAAGCTCGGCGAGTCGCGCATGGTCGCGCGCTCGACGATGACGGTCGTCGGCGACACGGCCTACCACATCGAGGGCTCGTCGACCTACGACCCGCCGTTCATGGGCATCAAGCAGGCCACGACGACGGTCGACGCGAGGCACGCCGGCCCCTGCAAGCCCGGCCAGCAGCCGGGCGACGTCGTGACGGCCGGCGGCAAGACGATCAACATCCGCAACCTGACTCAGGCCGGCAAGTAGGCGCGACCGAAGCCGGCCACCACGAAAGACGAGACACCCCATGGCACACGACCCCTTCCACGTCCGCAAGTCCTACACGCTCGCGTCGGGCGGCACCGGCACGCTCTGCTCGCTCCCGGCCCTCGAGGCGGCGGGCGTGGCGAAGGTCTCGCGGCTCCCGGTCTCGATCCGGCTCGTGCTCGAGAGCGTGCTGCGCAACTGCGACGGCAGGAAGGTGACCGAGGAGCACGTGCGCCAGCTGGCCGGATGGAAGCCGAACGCCCCTCGCGTCGACGAGATCCCGTTCGTCGTCGCGCGCGTCGTGCTGCAGGACTTCACCGGCGTGCCGCTGCTCGCCGACCTCGCGGCGATGCGCAACGTCGCGCGCGACCTCGGCCGCAACCCGAAGACGATCGAGCCGCTGGTGCCCGTCGACCTCGTCGTCGACCACTCGGTGATGATCGACCACTACGGCAGCAAGGACGCGCTCGACCTCAACATGAAGCTCGAGTTCCAGCGCAACGCCGAGCGCTACCAGTTCATGAAGTGGGGGATGCAGGCGTTCGACACGTTCAAGGTCGTGCCGCCGGGCATCGGGATCGTCCACCAGGTCAACCTCGAGTACCTCGCGCGCGGCGTGCACGTGAAGGACGGCGTCACCTATCCCGACACGCTGGTGGGCACCGACAGCCACACGACGATGATCAACGGCATCGGCGTCGTCGGCTGGGGCGTGGGCGGGATCGAGGCCGAGGCCGGGATGCTCGGCCAGCCGGTCTACTTCCTGACGCCCGACGTCGTCGGCGTCGAGCTCAAGGGCAGGCTCGCCGAGGGGATCACGGCGACCGACCTCGTGCTCACGGTCACCGAGATGCTCCGCAAGGAGAAGGTCGTGGGCAAGTTCGTCGAGTTCTTCGGCGAGGGCACCGCGTCGCTCGCCGTGCCCGACCGCGCGACGATCGGCAACATGGCGCCCGAGTACGGCGCGACGATGGGGTTCTTCCCGGTCGACCAGGCGACCGTCGACTACCTGCGCGCGACCGGGCGCACCGCCGAGGAGATCGACCGCTTCGAGTCGTACTTCAAGGCGCAGAACCTGTGGGGCGTGCCGAAGGCCGGCGAGATCGACTACACGAAGGTGCTGACGCTCGACCTCTCGACGATCCGGCCCTCGCTCGCGGGCCCGAAGCG
>JAKOVT010000240.1 GCA_029781935.1 Actinomycetes bacterium
CGAGGTCGGTGCCGTCGTGCTCCGCGGCCGTCGCGGCCTCGAGGCAGGTGCGCACCATCGGGCCGTAGCAGACGACGGTGGCCGACGACCCCGGCCGCACGACGCGCGCCTGGACCGGCGACAGCGCGGAGGCGATGTCGACCGTGTCGTCGACGTCGGCCTTGTCCCAGTAGCGGCGCTTGGGCTCGAAGAACACGACCGGGTCGTCGCACGCGATCGCCTGCTGCACCATCACGTAGGCGTCCATCGGGTTCGACGGCGAGATCACCCGCAGGCCCGCGGTGTGCGCGAAGTAGGCCTCGGGCGATTCGCTGTGGTGCTCGACCGCACCGATGCCGCCGCCGTACGGGATGCGGATCGTGATCGGCATCTTCGTGCGGCCGCCGGAGCGCGCGTGGTGCTTGGCGACCTGCGACACGATCTGGTCGAACGCCGGGAACACGAAGCCGTCGAACTGGATCTCGACGACCGGCCGGAAGCCGCGCATCGCGAAACCGACTGCGGTTCCCAGGATCCCGCTCTCGGCGAGCGGTGAGTCGATGACGCGGTCCTCCCCGAAGTCCTTCTGCAGGCCGTCGGTGACGCGGAAGACACCGCCGAGCTTGCCGATGTCCTCGCCCATGAGCACGACCTTCGGGTCGTTCTCGAGCGAGCGGCGGAGACCGGCGTTGATCGCCTTGGCGAGAGTCGTGACGGCCATCAGTGCTGCCCTCCCACGAAGGAGGCGTGGTACGCCGTGAACGCCTCGCGCTCCGCGTCGACGAGCGGGTGCGGCTCGGCGTAGACGTCGTCGAACATCGACGCCGGCGCGGGATCCGGCATCGAGCGGCAGTCGTCACGGAGCTTGATCGCGAGGGCCTCCGCCTCCGCGTCGATGCCGTCGAAGTAGGTGCGGTCGGCCCAGCCGTTGCGGGCGAGGTAGACCTTGAGCCGCTCGATCGGGTCCTTGAGCTTCCAGGCGTCGAGGTCGGCGCTCACGCGGTAGCGGGTGGGGTCGTCGGAGGTCGTGTGCGCACCCATGCGGTAGGTGAACGCCTCGATGAGGGTCGGTCCCTGGCCCTCGCGGGCGGCCTGCAGCGCGGCGCTGGTGACGGCGAGCACGGCGAGCACGTCGTTGCCGTCGACACGCACGCCCGGGAAGCCGAAGCCGGCGGCGCGGCGGTAGAGCGGGATCCGGCTCTGCCGCTCGAGCGGCTCGCTGATCGCCCACTGGTTGTTCTGGCAGAAGAAGACCACCGGCGCGTTGTAGACCGCGGAGAAGACGAAGGCCTCGTTGACGTCGCCCTGGCTCGTCGCGCCGTCGCCGAAGTAGCAGATGACGGCGTCGTCGGAGCCGTCGCGCTGCATGCCCATCGCGTAGCCGACGGCGTGCAGGCACTGGTCGCCGATGACGATCGTGTAGAGCGCCATGTTGTGCTCGTTCGGGTCCCAGCCGCCGTTGGTGACACCGCGGAACAGCCCGAGCAACGAGATCGGCTCGACCCCGCGCACCCACGCGACGCCGTGCTCGCGGTAGGTCGGGAACGCGAAGTCGCCCGGGAGCAGCGCTCGACCGGAGCCGACCTGCGCGGCCTCCTGGCCGACGCACTGGGCCCAGAGCCCCAGCTCGCCCTGGCGCTGCAGCGCCGTGGCCTCGGCATCGACCCGGCGGACGAGCACGAGGTCGCGGTAGAGACCGCGCAGCTGCTCGGGCGTCAGGTCGACGTCGTACTCGGGGTGGTGGACCCGCTCGCCCTCGGGGGTGAGGAGCTGGACGAGCTCGGGGCCTCCGTCTGCGGTCATGGGTGGACCTCCTGGCGGTAGCCGTCGTGCGACGACCCGCCGGGAGCGCGGGATCGCCGCCCACCCCGGCGCACCGTCGCGCCTCTAGTCGCATCGAATCACACCGGATGCCCCCATAGGTACCTGGCGAACCCGGACGCCGCAGGACCGGACGTGCACGCGGGAGCCCGCTGATGGCGGTGGGTGTACGCGGGATTCGGCGGACACGTCCGCCGCCGTGGCTGTGCACGGCGAGACAGCCGTCAGGCCCAGCCCTCGCGTCCGGCGTGCCAGCCGAGCTGGATCCTCGTGTCGACGCCGGCCTTGTCCATGAGAGTGCGGATGCGGCGCTGCACGGTGCGCAGCGACAGGCCGAGCTGGCCGGCGAGCGCCTGGTCGGTCATGCCGGCGAGCAGCAGGGCGAGGACCTGGCTGTCGAGCTCGTCGATCTCGCCGGGCCTCAGCTCGACGACATCGTCGCCGGCGCGGTTGGGCCACAAGGGGTAGGCGCGTTCCCACGACAGCTCGAAGTACGTCGACAGCGCGGAGAGCAGCCCGCCGGCGTGGACGAGGAGCGACTCGGGGGCCGTGTTGCGCTCGGCCGAGAGCGGCAGCATCGCGAGGGCGTCGTCGGCGATGAGCATCTTCACCGGCACGTGGTCGGCGACGCGGATCTGCTCGCCGCGCGCGAGGTCGCGCAGGATCGCCTGGACGATGCCCGGCTGGTCGAGCGCCGCGCGGTCGAGGATCGCGCGGTAGCGCACGCCACGGCGCAGCGCCTCGTAGCCGGCGTCGTTCTCGTCGTAGGGGACGACGGTGAGGTTCGGCACCATCATCGAGCGCACCTCGCGCTGTGCACCCTGCTGCACCTGCGCGAAGCGGTGGCGCACGGCCTCGACGTCGGTCAGCACCTCGACGACGTCGGAGGGGACCCGGCCCGACGTCGCGCTGCGGTGCGCGTCGGCGAGCTCGGCGAGGTCGAGCTCGGCGGAGTAGAGCGCGTCGCGCTGCTCGCGCAGCAGCGCCCCGAGCGCGACGGCGGGCGGCGCCGCGGCGTACGCGGTGGGCCCTCGGCGCACCACGAGCCCCTGGGCGACGAGGCCCGCGAGCATCGTCGCGACGTCGGCAGGCGCGTGGCCCGAGTCGTGCGAGAGCTGCTCCGCCGTCGACTCCCCGGCGACGACGAGACGCCGGTAGACGTCCTCCTCGGCAGGGCCGAGCCCCACGGCACCGAGCATGTTCCCCCCAGGACGGTTCGACCCCGTGAGGATACGAGCCGGACCCGCCGGCTTCTGGCGAACACCTCGCCCCGAGCGGCCCTGCACGGGTATGCCGCGGCGCGGGGACCGGGGTGCGGTCGACCGGAGCCCCCCGACTCCGGCCGACCGCGACTCCCCGGGCACCGTCACCGAGCGCGCGACCGGCAGGTGCGCACCGCGTCCTGCGTGACGGTGTTCCCGGCGCTCTCGCGTCCGTGCCTCCCGACCGGCCGCGCCGTCATGCGCTGCCGACGTCGGCGAGGGCCGCGCGGGGTGCGGCGAGCGAGGCGGCGGTCGGCGTACGAGGGGCCATGGAGCGGTTCTAACCCGGCTCCCTGGGCACGCGGAACGGTCGACCGCTGGCGCTATCCCGCCGTGGCGAGTTTCCGCCACGCACCGAGCCTCCTTCGCGGTCGGCACGGGCCGATCATCCCCGTATGAGCCCGATCCGCGACCGGGACGAGTCCTCGTCGTGCCCGTGGTTGGCCCGGTACGCCGGCCTTCCGCTGGCCGAGGTGCTGCGCCTGGCACGCCTCGAGCAGCGCCCGCTGCGCGTCCTCGACGTGCACGCCCGCGCCGCCTCGGACTGGCTCGAGTCGCGGCTCACCGTGGTCGTGGACGACGCCGGCTCGGTCGTGTCCCTGCGGACCGGCTGAGCAGCGACGGGTCACCGACGGTCCGGCGGCGTCACGGGGGTACGCCGCGGGGCCGTCGGTCCTCTCTGCCCCGATCTGGATGGCTGAGGCCCGTCCACGGACCTCTCGGCCATGCAGGGCGGCTGTCGCGTGGTCAGGGCTGGCAGAAGCGGCGGGCCGCCGCCGCGAGCGAGTCCGTCGGCGGCACCACGGAGCAGTCGAGCTCCCCGCTCGTCCGGCGGTAGAAGGCCGACCAGGTGCCCGTGATCTGCTCGCCGGACGGGCCGCAGGTCGCCGTGAACGCGACGTCGGCCAGCCGCACCCCGCTGAAGTGGACGTAGGTGCCCGGCACCTGCTCCGTGGGCCGGGGGACGTCGCCGTCGGACCCGTAGCCGGTCGCCGGGATCGGCGTCTGGGAGTCGTTGAGGTACGCCGAGATCGCCGCCATCACGGTCGAGCCGCGGGCGTCCCCGGTCGCGTCGACCGTCGTGCCCGGCGCGTCGGGCACCTCCAGCGGCACCCACGTCGCCGCGAGGTCCGGGCCTACGACGGCCCTGCTCGCGTCGGTGACGCGCCACGGGCCAGGAGGACCGACCGTCGCCGATGTCACCGTGACGGTGTCGCACGCGCGGTTGCTCGGCGTCGGGGTCACGGCGATCGAGGCAGCCTTCGCGGGGTCGCCGTACACCACGTGGGCGACGGCGCCCCCGGGGTCGACCCAGGGCAGCCAGCCCAGCACCGGCGTCATGACCGTCGCGCCGGCGTACCGCTTCATCCGGAAGGTCCACGTGCGGTCCTGACCGGGAGCGAGCGAGAGGCTCGGCACGGCGAGCCCGTACCACTGCGACGCGTTCGACGGATCCGCTATGCCGGCTGGGCCCTGCGTGGCGGCGGGGCCTTCGGCACCCTGGTCCAGGCCGTCGACCGGTCCGACGAGCGGGTTCTCGCCGACCACGCCTGGCACGGTGCCCCCGGTGACGACGCCGACCGCGGCGCGGCCGGACCACGTGCTGGAGCCGGTGTTGGCGATCTCGAGACGGACGTCGAAGGGCTGCTCGCCCGAGATCTCCGTGGGTCCCTCGGTGGTCACGACGAGGGTGCCGCCGAGGACCTGGGTGGTGCGGTGCGTGGGCACCTGCGACGCGGGGCTCGCGGCCTCGCGTCGCGGGATCACGACCAGGCCCGCCGCCACGAGGACGAGGACGAGGGACACGATGCCCGCACCGGCCTCGAGGCGGCGCCGACGGCGGACCCGGTCCTGCACGCGGTGGGCCAGCTCCGGGGTGGTCGGGACGGACGCGCTGCGCTCTCGCAGCAGGTCGCGCAGCTCGTTCTCCGACACCGGCATGTCAGCTCACCCCGTCCATCCCGAGGACCAGCGACCCGTCGACGCGCAGCGCCGCGAGGGCCTTGCTGGTCTGGCTCTTGACCGTGCCGACCGCGATCCCGAGGGCCGCGGCGGTCTCCTGCTCGGAGAGGTCGTCGAAGTAGCGGAGCACCACCACGGCGCGCTGCCGTCTCGGCAGCCGTTGCAGCGCGCGCCACAGCTGCTCGCGCTCGTCGTAGGCGTCGGTCGCGTCTGCGACAACGACCTCGGGCAGCTCCTCGGTGGGCCGCTCGCCGGTCCAGCGCCGACGCCGCCAGGACAGGAATGTCCGCAGCATCGCCTGGCGCACATAGGGTTCCGGGTGCTCACCGAGCCGATTCCACCGCCGCCAGCACTGCTCGAGCGTCGTCTGCAGCAGGTCCTCGCCCGAGGCCCAGTCGCCGGTGAGGAGGTACGCCGTGCGCAGGAGCGCCGGCGTGCGCGCCGCGACGAACTCGGTGAACTCCGGCGCCGCCCCCATCGCGCACCTCCCGTCCCCCGCCGAGGGGCGCCGACCGCCCCCACGAGTAGTTACGCGCGACCCTCCCCGAAAGGTTGCCTCCGACGCGCCGTCACCCCCTACAAGCCCGATCTGGAGGTCAGAGCCGCACCGTACGAGTCCGCCTGCCCGTGCACCGCGCGGTTGCCGAGCTGCGCGGCGAGCGATCGCAGCGCCACGAGCAGCAGGTGAGCCTCCTGCCGGTGCGCCCCCGGCGCCGGAACGCGTCGCGCGACTCGACCAGGAGCACCCGCTCGTCGGGACCGAGGTCGTGGAGGAAGCGCGGCCCGAGCTGGTCCGCGACCAGGAGCCGCACCCGACGATCGTCACCCCCGACCCGGGACCCGCAACCCGGCCCCTCCTCCTGCGGGAAGGACTCAGGCGAGGCGGACGACGCGGTCGAGCTGCTCGAGGCCGTGGGGGCGGTGGGCGACCCAGAGGACGGTGCGGCCGGCCAGGGCGCGGAGCAGCTCGTCGGCGACGGCGTCGGCGGTGGCCTCGTCGAGGTGCTCGGTGGGCTCGTCGAGCAGCACCACGGGGTGCCCGCCGAGCAGCACCCGCGCGACGCCGAGGCGCTGGCGCTGGCCGGCCGACACGAGGGCCCCGTGGTCGCCGACCGGCATGTCCATGCCGAGGGGTGATGCGTCCAGCCACGGGCCGAGGCCGACGGCGTCGAGCACCGCGCGCACGTCCTCGTCGGTCGCACCCGGGCGTGCGAGCCGCACGTTCTCCACGACCGAGGTGTCGAACACGTGCGGCAGCTGCGGACACCAGCCGACCAGGCTGCGCCCGTCGGAGCCGGTCATGTCGTGCAGCTCGACCCCGCCGAGCCGCACCGAGCCCCGGTAGGGCAGGAAGCCCGCGAGGACGGCGAGCAGCGTCGACTTCCCGACGCCCGACGGCCCCACGATGCCGATCCGCTCCCCGGCGCCGACCTCCAACGAGAGCCCGCGGAGGACCTCGTCGCCACCGGGCCACGCGGCGCTCAGGCCGTCGATCCGTACGCCGACGACGCCCTGCGGAGCAGCGACGGGCGCGGCCGGATCGGGCACCGGGTCGACGGCGTCGAGCACCTCCACGACACGCTGCGCCGACCCGCGCACGCGGCCCAGAGCCAGTGCGGCCGTGGGCATCGCGACGACCGCCTCGTACGTCGCGAGCGGCAGCAGCGCGAGCACCGCGAGGTTCTCGCCGACGAGCGCCCCCGAGCGCACGGCGGGGATGGCGACCAGCAGCATCACGACGACCGCGCCGCCCGAGAGCAGGATGCCGAGACCCTGGGCGAGCCCCGACGCGCGGGCGCTGCGCGCCGCGAGCCGACCGATCCGCTCGTCGTCGGCCGCGAGGCGATCGAGCCAGGTCTGCGCCGCGCCCGACATGGTGAGGTCGCCGACGCCGTCGAGCAGCGTCAGCACGTCGCCGTTGAGCCGACCGCGCTCCGGCGCGGTCGCCCGCTCCGCCTCGGCCGCCGCACGCGAGGTGATCCAGGGCACGACCGTCGCGGCGAGCAGCAGCGACACCAGGAGCACGAGGCCGGCGATCGGCAGGATGAAGAAGGCGAGCACCACAGACGCGAGCGCGACGAGCCCGCCCGCGGCGTAGGGCACGATCACGCGCAGCGGCAGGTCCTGCGTCGCGTCGACATCGCGGACGAGCCGCTCGAGCAGGTCGCCGCGCCGGTACGCCGGCACACCGGCCGGTGCGACGACCGCGAGCCGGTCGTAGACGGCCAGGCGCAGCCGCGACAGTGCGCGGAAGGCGGCGTCGTGCGAGGTGAGGCGCTCGGCGTAGCGGAAGACACCCTTGCCGATGCCGAACGCGCGCACGGCGACGATGGCGACCTCGAGCTCGAGGATCGGCGGCCGCAGCGACGCGCGGGAGATGAGCCACGCGCTCACCGCGAGCAGCCCGACGCCGCAGCCGATCGCCATGGCGCCGAGGAAGACCGCCAGCGACAGGCGCTTCCACTCGGTGCCGACCCAGGGCAGCAGCCGGCGCACGGGCGATGCACCGCGAGGAGCAGCGGCGGTGCTCATGCGCCCACCCCCGCGGGGACGAGCTCGACGACGTCGTCGGCGCCGGCGACGAGCGACGGCCGGTGGGCGACCACGAGCACCGCGCTGCCGGCATCGGCGAGACGGCGCACCGTGGCGACGACGTCGGCCTCGGTCGCGTCGTCGAGACCTGCGGTGGGCTCGTCGAGCAGCACCAGCGGCGCCGGTGCGAGCATCACGCGCGCCAGCGCCACCCGACGGCGCTGCCCCGCGGACACGTCGGAGGCGAGGTCGCCGACGCGGGTCCGAGCGCCGTCGGGCAACGAGGCCGGATCGAGACCGGCGGCGCGCAGCGCGGCGTCGACCTCGGTGTCGGTGGCGTCGGGACGCCGCAGCCGCACGTCGTCGGCCACCGTCGGGCCCAGCAGGACGGGGTCCTGCGACACCACGGCGACCCGCGCGCGCCACGCGTCGGGGGCGAGGGTCGCGATATCGATGCCCCCCACCCGGACGGCGCCGGAGGTGGGAGCGACGAAGCCCTGGAGCGCCGCCAGCAGGGTCGACTTCCCGACGCCGGACGGTCCGACGAGCGCCGTGACCAGTCCCCGCCGCAGCAGCAGCGAGGTCGGCGCCAGGGCCACGACGTCGGTGCCGGGGTAGGTGATGCTGACGTCGTCGATGTCGACGTCGCCGTCGGGCACCTCGGTGCCGGTGCCCGTCGCAGCAGGCACGACGTCGAGGACCGCGAACACCTGCTCCGCGGCGTCGATGCCGTCGGCGGCCGCGTGGAACTGCGCACCCACCGCACGGATCGGCAGGTAGACCTCGGGCGCGAGGATGAGGACGGTCAGACCGGTGCGGAGGTCGATGGTGCCGTCGACGAGCCGCAGACCGATCGCGACGGCGACCACGGCGACCGACAGCGTGGCGAGCAGCTCGAGCACCAACGACGACAGGAACGACACGCGCAGCACGCCCATGGTCGCCTGGCGGTACTGCCGGTCGATGTCGGCCATGCGCCGGCTCTGCGCGCGCTCGCGGCCGAACGCCTTGAGCGTGGGCAGGCCGGACACGACGTCGAGGAAGTGGCCCGACAGCACTCCCAGGGTCGACCACTGCTTGGCGGTGGCGGCCTCGGTGTAGCGACCGATGAGGATCATGAACACCGGGATGAGCGGAGCCGTGACACCCACGATGACGGCAGCGAGCAGGTCCTGGGTGAGGATCGCGAACCCGACGGTGACCGGCACGACCGCCGCGATCATCAGCTGCGGCAGGTACCGCGAGACGTAGGGCTCGATCGAGTCGATGCCGCGGGTCGCCAGCGTCGCGATCTGGCCGCGCCGCTCGCCGGAGAGCCAGACCGGGCCGAGGCGCACGACGTGGGCGAGCAGCTGAGCGCGCAGCTGCGCCGAGGTCCGGGTCGCTGCCCGCTGCGCGAGGCTCTCCCCCAGGCTGCCGAGGACGGCGCGGGCGACCACGACCACGGCGAGGATGCCGAGGACCGGCGCGACGTCGGACAGCGTGGCGCCGCCGAGGAAGACCCGGGACACGACATCGCCCAGGCAGAACGCCTGGGCGATGACGAGCAGTGCGGTCCCCGCCGCCACGACCACCGATCCGATGAGGAGGTTGCGGACTCCTCGGGCGTATCGGACGAGCCGGGGGTCGAGCGGCTTGGGCACGCGGACAGGTTAAGCGCTGGCCTTCGCGTCGACCTCGTGGGGCAGGTCGAGCGAGCCCTCGTCCGGGTTCGGGATCTGGCTGGGCGAGAGGCGCTTGCGGAACACCCAGTAGGTCCACGCCTGGTAGACCAGCACGACCGGGGTCAGGATCACGGCGACCCAGGTCATGATCGTCAGCGTGTACGCCGAGTTCGCCGCGTTCTGCACGGTGAGCGTGGCGTCGGGGTTCGTCGAGCTCGGCATGACGTCGGGGTAGAGGCACAGGAACAGGAACACGACGACGAACACCATCGTGGCGGCCGAGGCGAGGAACGCCCAGCCCTCGCGACCCATCCGGTTGGCGGCGAGCGCGCCGACCCAGGCGACGACGACGAGCGCGAGCGCGACGGCGCTGGCGACCGCGTTGTTGCTGTGGGACAGCTGCGTCCAGACGCCGAAGACCACGGCGAGGACGGCGGTGATGAGACCCGCCTTGCCCGCCAGCGCGTTCGCGCGGGTGCGGATCTCGCCCTCCGTCTTGAGCGCGAGGAAGATGGCACCGTGGGTCGTGAACAGGCCCAGGGTCACCAGCCCGCCGAGCAGCGCGTACGGGTTCAGCAGCGTGAACAGGTTGCCGGTGAACTCGCTGTTGCCGTTCTGCAGCTCGAGCGGGACGCCGGCCACGATGTTGGCGAAGGCCACGCCCCAGAGCAGTGCGGGCAGGAACGAGCCGATGAAGATGGCGATGTCCCAGTTGCGCCGCCATGTCGGGCTGGTCGCCGTTCCTCGCTTGCTGCGGAACTCGAAGGCCACGCCGCGGATGATGAGGGCGACGAGGATGAGGAGCAGCGCGAGGTAGAAGCCGCTGAACAAGGTGGCGTACCAGAGCGAGAACGCCGCGAACATCGCGCCGCCAGCGGTGAGCAGCCAGACCTCGTTGCCGTCCCACACCGGGCCGAGCGTGGAGACGATGGTGCGGCGCTCGGCCTCGTTCTTGCCCAGGAAGGGCAGCAGGATCCCGACCCCGAAGTCGAAGCCTTCGAGGACGAAGTAGCCGCACCAGAGCACGGCGATCAGGACGAACCAGATGATGGCGAGGGTCTCGTGACTCATGTCTTCAGCTCCAGGTCCGTCAGTACGAGAAGGTGAGCGGCTTGCCGGAGTTGGACTCGGAGGCGTCGATGAGCTCGACGCTCTCCGGCGGGCCGATCTTCACGGCGCGGATGAGGAGACCGACCTCGACGACCGCGAGGGCGCCGTAGAGGAGGGTGAAGACGACCAGCGACAGACCCACCTGGAAGGTGGTCAGCGTCGGGGAGACGCCGTCGGCGGTCTTCATGAGGCCGAAGACGACCCAAGGCTGGCGGCCCATCTCGGTGAAGATCCAGCCTGCGGAGATGCCGACCAGCGGGAACAGCAGCGCGATCGCGGAGGCGAACCCCACCGTGCGGCTCGTCGGCGTACGACCCTTGCGGACCAGCCACAGCGCCCAGATCGCGAACAGGACGCCGAGCATGCCCAGGCCGATCATCGCGCGGAACGCCCAGTAGACGAGCGGGACGTAGGGCGCGTAGTCGCCCTCGCCGAACTTCGCCGACATCGACTTCTGCAGGTCGTTGATGCCCTCGACGGTGCTCTCCGGCCCGGTCCACTGGCCGGTCGCCATGAAGGAGAGGAGCCCGGGGATCTCGAGGATCGGGGTGGCCTGCTGGCCGGAGATGTCGCCGATGGTGAGGATGCTGAAGGGCGCGTTCTCCTGGGTGTCGTAGAGCGCCTCGGCGGCCGCCATCTTCATCGGCTGCTGCTGGACCATGATCTTGGCCTGCGTGTCACCGGTCCACATCACGAGGACGCCGGCGACGATCGCGACGATCGCCCCGAGCTTGAGCGTGCTGCGCATCGCCGCGACGCTCTTGTCCTTCATGATCAGCCAGAGGCTGACGCCGGTGAGCATGACGCCGGAGACCAGGAACGAGGACGCGATGACGTGCGCGAAGGTCGCGACGGTCGTGTTCTGGAAGAGCACGGCACCGAAGTCGACCATCTCCGCGCGCTTGGTCACCGGGTTGATCACGTAGCCGACGGGGTGCTGCATGAACGAGTTGGCCGCGAGGATGAAGTACGCCGACAGCATCGTGCCGATCGCGGCGGCCCAGATCGTGGCCAGGTGCAGACCGCGCGAGAGGCGGTCCCAGCCGAAGATCCAGAGGCCGAGGAACGTGGACTCCAGGAAGAAGGAGGCCAGCGCCTCGACGGCCAGCGGCGCGCCGAAGATGTCGCCGACGAAGCGGGAGTAGTCGCTCCACGCCATGCCGAACTGGAACTCCTGCACGATGCCGGTGACGACACCCATGGCGAAGTTGATCAGGAACAGCTTGCCGAAGAACTTGGTGGCCTTGAGCCACTTCTCGTCACCGGTGCGGTACCACGCCGTCTGCATGATCGCGACGAGCATGCCCGTGCCGATGGTGAGCGGAACGAACAGGAAGTGGTAGACGGTCGTGATGCCGAACTGCCACCGCGCCAGGTCTAGCGCGTTCATCGACGGCTCCTCCATTGATCGAGCGACCGCGCTCCCCAGGTGA
>JAKOVT010000241.1 GCA_029781935.1 Actinomycetes bacterium
GCCGGTCGGCCGCGTCGGCGGCCAGCGTGTAGTCGATCCACCTGCCGCGCCGGGTCGCCTCGACGAGGCCGGCCTCGCGCAGCTGCTTGAGGTGGTACGACAGCAGGCTCGGGGAGATCTCGACGTCGTCCTGGATCGCGCACACGCAGCGCGGCTGGTCGGACAGGCCCGCGAGGATGCGCCAGCGGACCGGGTCGGCGATCACGGCCAGCAACGGTGCCGCGTCGACAGCGGCGGCGCCCGGAGCCATCACTACAACCACGGTTGAAGTGTCGTCCGGATCGTGCAGCGGTAGCGCGTCGAGCGCTGCGGGTGTGACCGGGCAGACAGCCGGTGTCAGGCGAAGACGGCGGCGATCTCGGCGAGGCGCTCGGGGACGACGGAGTACCAGGCCCAGGTCCCGCGCTTCTCGCGGCGCAGCAGTCCGGCGTCGGACAGCACCTTGAGGTGGTGCGACACCGTCGGCTGGCTCAGGCCCAGGGGCTCGGTGAGGTCGCACACGCACGCCTCGCCGGCGTCGGCGGCGCGCAGCAGGGCGAGAAGCTGCAGACGCGCGGGATCCGCGACGGCCTTGAGCAGCCCCGCGAGCGACTCCGCGGTGGGCCGGTCCAGAGGCTCGGTGAGGCCGGTGGGGCAGCACTCCGGACCCGACAGCAGGGGCAGGCTGCGGCGGCGGGCGGGGGCGGTGGCTGCCATGGACGACTCCTTCACCGAGTGTTCACCTGGAACATCGACAATCATCGATGTGTTCCCCTAGGATCATCGACAACGACGAATGTAGACCATCGTCGATGCAGTCAGGAGCGTGTCCCGTGTCCCGTGTGCAGCTGGCCCTCAACGTGTCCGACCTCGAGGCCTCCGTGGCGTTCTACTCCACGATGTTCGGCGTCGAGCCGCACAAGCGCCGCCCCGGCTACGCGAACTTCGCGATCGCCGAGCCGCCGCTCAAGCTCGTCCTCATCGAGGTGCCCGCCGACCAGCGGGGTACGGGCGTCGAGGGCGCCCTGAACCACCTCGGTGTCGAGGTCGAGACCGCCGCCGAGGTGGAGGCCGGTGCCGCGCGCCTCGCCGACGCCGGGCTGGCCACGTTCGACGAGAAGGACACCACCTGCTGCTACGCGTTGCAGGACAAGGTCTGGGTCCACGATCCCGCCGGCGCTCCCTGGGAGATCTACACCGTCAAGGACGACGACCCGGCCGCCCCGCGCGACGGCTTCGACCGCCTCGTCGTCCTCGACACCGTGGGAGGGGACGGCGCGTGCTGCACGCCCGCCTCGGGCTTCGCCGCCGACCCGGCGTCCGCCTCCGCCTGCTGCTGAACGAGATCCCCCCGGGACCACGAACCCGGTCCTCCTGCTCGCACCCATCACCTGCACCGGAAGCGGTTCCTCATGAGCGACAAGCCCTCCGTCCTGTTCGTGTGCGTCCACAACGCCGGCCGGTCGCAGATGGCCGCGGCGTACCTCACGCACCTCGCCGGCGACCGCATCGAGGTCCGCTCGGCCGGATCGGCGCCCGCCGACACGGTGAACCCGGCGGTGGTCGAGGCCCTCGCCGAGGAGGGCATCGACATCTCCGCCGAGGTGCCCAAGGTCCTGACGACCGAGGCGGTCGAAGCCTCCGACTACGTCATCACCATGGGCTGCGGCGACGCCTGCCCCTACTTCCCCGGCAAGACCTACCTCGACTGGGTGCTCGAGGACCCGGCCGGTCAGGGCGTCGACTCCGTGCGCCCCATCCGCGACGAGATCAGGTCGCGCATCACCGATCTCATCGCGGAGATCGACGCGAAGGCCGCGACGCCGTGACCGAGGCCGACGCCGTCGGCGACGGTGCCCCGGCATCGTCGGACCCGGTCGACGTCGCGCCGCTGCGCAGCCGTCTGTTCGCCGAGCTGCTGGGGACGGCGCTGCTCGTCGCCGCGGTCGTCGGTTCCGGGATCATGGCGCAGCGGCTCTCGCCCGACGACACGGGCCTGCAGCTGCTGGAGAACGCGATCGCGACCGGCGGCATCCTCGTCGTGCTCATCGCGGCCCTCGGTCCGGTCTCGGGCGCGCACTTCAACCCGGTCGTCACTCTCGTCGACACCTGGTTCGGCGGCCTCCGCCGACGCGAGGCGGCGCCGTACGTCGTGGCCCAGGTGATCGGTGCCTGCGCGGGGGCGATGCTGGCCAACCTCATGTTCGGCCTGCCCGCCGTCAACGTCTCGACGCACGACCGCACCGGCGCGGATCTGTGGCTCTCGGAGGGCGTCGCGACCTTCGGGCTGCTGCTGCTCATCCTCGGCCTGGTCCGCGGCGGTCGCTCGGAGTGGATCGCCCCCGCGGTGGCGGCCTACATCGTCGGCGCCTACTGGTTCACCGCCTCGACATCGTTCGCCAACCCCGCGGTGACGGTGGGCCGGACCCTGTCCGACACGTTCGCCGGCATCGCGCCTGCCAGCGTCCCGGGCTTTGTCGTAGCCCAGTGCGTGGGCGGGGCGGTCGCTGTCGGGGCGACGCTGCTCCTGTGGCCGCACCGGTCGGCCAGGCGCGCCGTCGCGATCGACGTCGTCCCCGAGGAGCGCTGACGCCGGCTCGGCGGCGCCGCGCCCGGCGTCACCGGGGGAGCCGCTGGGCGAAACCACCCGTTCATCCGCCTCGGTCACGCTGAGGTCATGAGCTCGAACCAGATCCCCCGTCCCCGCCGTATCGCCCTCGTCGCGCACGACAACCGCAAGAAGGACCTCCTCGAGTGGGCGGCGTTCAACGTCGAGACCCTCATGCGCCACCGCCTGGTGGCGACGGGGACCACGGGCAGCCTGCTGCACGACAGGCTCGAGCTCGCCGTGGAGCGGCTCGAGAGCGGCCCGCTCGGCGGCGACCTGCAGATCGGCGCGCAGATCGTCGAGGGCCAGATCGACATGCTCGTCTTCTTCTGGGACCCGCTCGAGCCGCAGCCGCACGACCCCGACGTCAAGGCGCTCCTGCGGGTCGCGGTGCTCCGCGACGTACCGACCGCGTGCAACCGGTCGACCGCCGACTTCCTCATCTCCTCGCCGCTCTTCGCGATGCTGCCCGCGGCCTGAGCGCACGTCGACGGGCCGGACAGGACCCCCGTCCCTGTCCGGCCCGCGGCCGGCGTCAGCGGAAGAGCGTGACGTTCGGCGTCCCCGACAGGTAGGAGCCGTTCACGACCAGCAGACGACCGCCGGACAGGAGCAGCGCCTGCGTCGGGTAGTCGAGGTGGCCCTCGGTGAAGCGCACCGTCCGCACCGCACCGCGCGGCGACACGGTGACGACGTGGCCGGCGTCGCTCGTGCCGTCCGGGTAGATGCGGTGGGTCGTGGTGACCCACAGCATGCCGTCGCAGGCGATCGTGATGCCGTCGGCGGTCACCAGCGCCGGGTCGGACGCGAGCACCCGCGGTGTACCGGGCGACCCGTCACGGTGGACCGCCACCGTGACGATGCGACCCTGGCCGTACGAGGTGATCCAGAGCCGACCGTCGCGGTAGACGATGCCGTTCGCTCCGAGGGCGAGCTCGGGGTCGCCGAGGGGTGCGAGCAACGGCGACGTCAGCCACGGCGCCGTCGGCGCGGACCTGCGGTCGATCGGCACGCGGTACACCGAGCCCGACCCGCTGTCGGTGACGTAGGCGTGATGCCGGACGACCTCGACGCCGTTGGGCCAGCTGCCCTCGGGCAGGGTCGTCAGCTGCGACACGGACGTGCGGGTGACCTTGAGCAGCCCGGACGCCGGCGTGTCGGCCCCGCAGCTCGAGTCGCCCGCGCCGAAGTTGAACGTCGCGACGATCGCATCTCCGCGGGCGTCGAGGTCGACGCCGAGGAGCATCGCGCAGCCGCCGAGCGGGATGTCGGGGCCGAACTGGGTCTTGCGGCCGGACGGGCTGACGACGTAGAGCCGACCGAGCCCCTCGGTCCAGTGCGTGACGCTCACGACGGCGTTCCCCCGTGCGTCGAGCGTCGCGCTCTCGGCGAACGACTCGGCGGAGCCGAAGGTCGCGATCACTCGGGCCGGGTGGCGGGCGCCGTCTGGCGACGTCGCCGAGGCGGTCGCAGGTGCCGCCATGACGAGCGCGGCGACGGAGACGAGCACCGCAGCGGTGCTCCCACGTGTACGCATGATTCCCCCTGGTACGAGCTGGTGCCGTCGAGCCGTCAGCCGGCGGCGGGCAGGTAGAACTCCAACGGGATGCCGTCGGGGTCGCGGAAGTTGAGGTGCCAGCCGAACGGCGACTCCTCGATGGGCGAGCGGTCGACCTGGTGGGTCGCGAGCTTCTCGTCCCACGCGTCGAGCTCGGCGCGGTCCTGCACCACGAAGGCGAGGTGGTCGAGACCGACGTGCTTCTGGTCGAACGGGGCGCTGTCGACGTCGGGGTCCTGCCGCAGGTCGATCGCCTGGCGGTCCGGCGTCATGAAGACCTTCATCGGTGCGGGCTCGTCGAACTCCGCGACGAGCGTGAGGTCGAACAGCCGCGCGTACCAGTCGGCGCTCGCGTCGATGTCGCGGACGCTGAGGGCCACGTGCTGGAGCACCGGTGCCGTCATGGTGACCATCTCCTTCTCGTACCGGTCCTGATACCTCCACCCAACCCGCCGCGCCGCGTCGCGCGGATCCGCAGAACCACCGGGATTCCCGACGTCGCTCGGCAGGCAACGCTGCCGCCGCTCGACCTACGCTCGGCACGTGCTCGTGGGGCGGACCGACGAGCTGCGCCGACTCGACGACCGGGTCACCGATGCCGTCGAGGGGTCCGGCGGCGCACTGCTCGTGGAGGGTGAGCCGGGGGCCGGCGTCACGGCGGTCCTCGATGCCCTCGCGCGCCGATCCGCCTCTCGTGCCCGCGTGCTGCGCGTGCGTGCCTGCGCGCGGGACGGCGCCCTGCGCCACGACGTCGCCCGCGCGGTCGGCGCCGCTGACGACTCCGTCGACGGCCTGGTCGACGCGCTGCACGACGCGGCCTCGGCGGCAGCCGTGCTCCTGCTCGTCGACGACGTGCACCTGCTCCCCGACGGGTGCCAGCGGCTGCTGACCGAGGTGGTGGCCCGTCGCCCGGACCTGCTGGTCGTCGGCGGCTGCCGCATCCTGCCGGGCGGCGTCCCTGAGCAGCTCTCGGGGTGGGACCGGATCCCGCTCGAGCCGCTCGACGCCGAGTCCTCGCTGGCCCTCGCCCGCGCCGGGCTCGGACGCGATGGTGCTGCTCTCCCTGCTGTCGTCGCTCGGCTGCACGGCAACGCGCGGGCGTTGCGCGAGGTCCCGTCCCTGCTGACGCCGGCGCAGCTCGACGGCCGCGCGCCCCTGCCCGCGCGGCTGCCGGTGCCCGCGTCGATCGCATCGGCATGGGCCGAGCTGCTGCCCGAGCCGGGCAGCAGGCTCCACGCCACGCTGCTGCGCCTCGCCGTGTGCCTGCCGTCGCCGCCAGCCCTCGGTCTGCGCGGCCTCGACGTCGAGGACCTCCGGACGCTGGCAGGCTCGCCGCTCGTCCGCAGGACTGCGGCCGGTCCTGGCTGGGCGAGCCCGTGGATCCCCCTCGTGCTCGTCGACCGGGCCGACGATGCCGACGTCCGGCGCGCCCACGAGGCCCTCGCGGTCGCCGGGGCGGCGGTCGGCGCGGCACCGTCCGTGGTCGTGCACCACCTCGTCGCCTCGTCGGACGGTGTCGACGACGTGACCGCCGACGCGCTCGAGGTGCAGGCACGGCGCGCCGACCAGCTCGGGCTGCCGGACGTCGGCGCCACCACGTGGGCGGCGGCAGCCCTGCGGACCTCCGACCCGCGCTGGCGGGCGAGGCGGGCCCTCGTCGGTGCGCGCGGCATCACCGCCACCGGACCCGGCATGGACGCCGTACCCGATCTGCTCGTGGCGCTCGACGGCGTCGAGCTCGGGCCAGCGGAGCTGGCGGTCCGCGAGCGGCTTCGCGCTCTGGCCCGTCTCGCCCTCGACCCGGACGGGAGGGTCGAGGCGATGCTCGCCGCGGTCGCGCACGTGCGTCGCGACGATCCGGCGCTGCTGCCCGACCAGCTCTGGGAGCTGTCGGTCCTGGCGTCCCAGCACGGCGACGTGGCGATCGGCGTGGCCGCGGCGCAGGAGTACTGCGAGCTCGAGGTCGCCGGGGTCGTGGGGTCGCGCATCCCCTGGACCGGCACCGCCCTGCTGTCGGCGGCGCTCTTCCAAGCGGGCGACGTCGTGGAGGCGGAGCGGCTTCGGCGCGAGGTGCACCAGCAGGCCCGGTCGCTCGAACCGACGACGGCGGACCTCGACCCGCTCTTCACCGCGGTCGCCCTCGACGACCTGCTCCTCGACACCAGCGCCGAGGCCGGTCAGCGTCTGCTGACACTCGTGCAGCGACTGGACGGCGAGGCTTATCCGGTCGCTTGCCTCTACGGGATCCAGGGCTGGCGGGCGCGTGCGCGTGGCGACCTGGTCACCGCGAGACGCATGATGCAGCTCGGCCTCGACGTCGCCGTGCCGTACGCGGCGGTCGACGTCGTGTGCGGACTCGGCGCGCTGGGGGCGGAGCTCTCGGCCATCACGGGCGACGACGGCCTCGAGCGCAACGGGGGCGAGCTGCGGAACCTCCTGCGGGGAGCGGGCGACCGGCGCCGGCTGTCGACGCTGGATCGGGCCCTCGGGCTGCGGGCGCTGGTGGCCGGTCGGCTCGACGAGGCGGTCGTGCATCTCACCGCCGCAGCAGACGCACCCATGCTCGGCCGTGGGCTGCGCGACGGCGTCCTCATGGCGCGCGTGGACCTGGTCGAGGTGCTGGTGCGCGAGGAGCAGCACGAGGCCGCGCAGCGTCGTGCCGACGACGTGCTCGTGGTCCTCGATGCGATGGACGACCCGCTGGCGCGCGCGCTCGCGGCACGCGTTCGGGGGATGGTGGAGATCGACGACGAGGCGGCGGTGGGCCTGCTGCAGTGCGCGCTCGTCGCGCACGGCGAGGCGCTCGACCCCTTCGAGCGGGCGCGCACGCACCTGCTGCGCGGCGAACGGCTGCGTCGGGCGCGACGTCGTGGCGACGCGCGGCTCGACCTGCTCGAGGCGTCGCGCCGCTTCGAGCACCTCGGTGCCGGGCCCTGGCTGGCGCGGGCCGGGGCCGAGCTGCGGGCGTGCGGCGGTACGGCGTCGTCCTCGGGCGCCGGCTCGTCGGCGGCGCAGGTCGCGCGCGACTCGGTCGTCGGCGGGTCGGCCGAGCGGCTCGGGCTCACACCGCAGGAGCTCGCCGTCGCCACGCTCGTCGCAGAGGGCGCGTCCAACCGCGAGGTGGCCGAGACGCTGTTCCTCTCGCCACGCACGGTGGAGTACCACCTCGGCAACGTCTACCGGAAGCTCGGCGTCCACGGCCGCGGCGCCCTCGGCACCCGCCTCGCTGGGCGCGATACCGTCCGCACGTAGTTCTCCCAACATGATCATGTTCGGGGAACTACGTCGGGTCGGAGCGACGCCCGTGCGGTTCCGATCGTCCGTGGCCGCTGGCGCTGGAGTTGGCGCTGGCGCTGGCGCTGGCCTCTGGGAACAGGGACGCCGGGCGGCCCGTGGGCCGTCCGGCGTCGTGGTACCCCTGGCGGGTCGCCCTCGCGGGCTACTCCGGGATGGGGTCGTTCTCGGGGTCGACGTAGTGCAGCGCCGACTCCTCGGCGGAGAGGTCGTCGTCCTCGCCGGAGTCGTGGGCCGTCACGTCGTCATGGTCGGAGTCGAGCGCGTCGTCGTCGACGAGCCGCCCCACGATGCCCTCGCGGAAGCCCTCGCGGTGCGGCGCGAACTTCGCGGCCGGGTCGTCGGAGGCGAACTCCTCCTCGAGTTCGGTGGTGAGGGCGTCGGCGACCTCGTCGCCGGCCTGGCCGCGGCCCGGGTAGGCCGCCTTGCCGTACGGCTCGGTGAGGGTGTCGGTGGGGTCGACGTCGTCGCGCTCGTTCCTGGTCATGGCCTCATTGTGGACCGTGCGGGGTGTCGTTGCGCCCTCTGATCGAGGGTCGTCCCCCGAGCGGGCCGGACACCCCGGCGGCGGGGGCACGGGCTTGCACTCTCGGGGTCCGAGTGCCAACAATGGGCGTTAGCACTCGACCAGGGAGAGTGACAGCCGCGAGGCCGTCGCCGACCTGGGAGGAGTGGCACGCGCGATCTCGATCGGTGAGGTCGGGACGCCGGGGCGATGTGAGCCCCCGCGGTCCGGCCGTCCGTCGCGGGCACCGGACGAGGTCCATTCCCTCACGTGGAAAGGGATCGGCAGCCAGATGGCGAAGATCATTGCGTTCGACGAGAACGCCCGCCGCGCGCTCGAGCGGGGCATGAACACCCTCGC
>JAKOVT010000245.1 GCA_029781935.1 Actinomycetes bacterium
CTTCCGGCCCCACGTCGTCGACGTCTACGACGGCGGCCTCACGTTCGACGACTACGACGAGGCCATGGCGCACATGCAGTCGCTGGGCTACGACACGGTGCTCACGCGTGCACGGCAGGCGATCGACGAGCTCGATCCCGACCGGATGGTGCTGCTCGGGTTCTCCGCAGGGGTCGTGCCGGCGCAGATCATCGCGGCCACCGACCCGCGCGCGGTGGGCTGCGTGGCGCTCTCCTCGGTGCTCTCCGTGCAGGCCCTCGAGCTCGACGAGGGCTGGCCCTCCGACGTCCCCCTGCAGTTCCACACCATGGACGCTGACCCGTGGCTCGAGCCCGATCAGGTGGAGGCGATCCAGGCCGAGCTCGGCGAGCGGGTGCAGGTGTTCACCTACGCCGGCACCGGCCACCTGTTCACCGATCCGTCGCTGCCCGCCGAGTACGACGAGGCCGCCACCGAGCTGCTGTGGTCGCGCGTCGAGGAGCTCCTGCGCAGGATCGACGCGAGCTGAGCCCGGTCAGAACCGGGTGTCCTTCACGCGGCCGCCGTCGCGGCCGAAGGTCGTCCAGGTCCCGGTCCGGCGTCCGCGGTCGAAGGTACCCGTGCGCATGACGGTCCCGTCCTTGCGCCACCACGTCCAGTCGCCGTGCGGCTCGCCGTCCTTCATCCGGCCCTTGGCCTTGAGGCCGCCGTCGGCGTAGAAGTCGCGCACGACGCCCTTCGGGTCCGGTGCCATGCTCACCTCGGCGAGGCGCGCGAGCACGAGCTTGCGCACGACCGGCTTGGGCAGCGGAGCGTCGACCGGGAAGGTCACCGATCCCTTGGTGATCGTGTACGCCGACAGCTCGTCGGACAGGGTCTCGGTGACGGCGCCGGAGAACGGCAGGTAGGCGCAGTGCTTGGCGAAGCCGGCGAAACCGGCGACGCTCGTGCCGTCGACCTTCCACGCGGGCGCGCCGTAGGCGATCGACTCCTCGGCGCGCGGGAGGAGCGCGGCGACGGTCGCGCGGAGCGTGGTGAGGGTGGTGCGCTGCGGCTCGGGCTGGCCGGCGAGGTAGTCGTCGATCGCGTTCACGCACCGACCGTAGCGGCGGGAACGGTGCCGGGTCCGGCGGTGTTGGATACCGGCATGACGGGAGCACGCGTCCGAGCACCCGAGCTGCGCGGGCGGCAGGGCTGGCTGAACACCGGCGGCCGCGACCTCTCGCTCGCCGGTCTGCGCGGCAAGGTGGTGCTGCTCGACTTCTGGACC
>JAKOVT010000263.1 GCA_029781935.1 Actinomycetes bacterium
ACCCTGCGCGAGGTGTCGTCCGCGGCCCGCGTGTCGCTCGGCTACCTCTCCGAGGTCGAGCGGGGCCAGAAGGAGGCCAGCAGCGAGCTGCTCGCCTCGATCTGCACGGCTCTCGAGGTCCCGCTGGCGAACTTCCTCCGCTCGGTGAGCGACGAGGTCGCCGTGCTCGAGGGCGTCGCCCCCGTGACCGAGCTGCCGGTCCCGACGCCGTCGGCCGTCGCCGCGGCCTGACCGGCACGTGACCGACCGCACCACCGACTCCTCCGCGTCGTCCGACGCGCGCACCAGCACGCTCGAGCCCGCGCTCGCCGTCACCGACGACGTCCGCGCTACGCCGGGCTCCGCCGCCCCTGCCGCGCGCTCGCCGCGCTCCCGAGCCGGCAACGCGATGGGCCGCACCCGTGCGGCGGCGCTCGACGGCGCCCGCCGCGTGCTCACCGAGCACGGCGTGCGCAAGGCGACCATGGGTGACATCGCCGTCCGCGGTGGGCTGGCCAAGGCGACGCTCTACAACCACTTCCGTACCAAGGACGAGGTCGTCGCCGCGCTGATCGCCGACGACCTCGCCGAGCTCGCCGACGACTGCCGCGACCTCGCGCGCGACGACCTCGCCGTCGCCCTCACCCGCGCCGCCGACGCCGTCGCGACCCACACCGTCCTCGCGGGGCTGCGCACCGTGGAGCCGAGCGCGCTGCTCGCCGTCGTCGTGCCCGGCGAGGGCGCGTCGTGGGACGCCGTACGCGTCCGCACCGCCGAGGTCCTCGACTCCTCCGACCGTGCCAGCGGCCCCGAGCCCGTCGACCTGGTGCTGCGCTGGCTCGCCGGCCACGCCCTCCAGCCCGGCACCCAGGACTCCCGCGCCGCCCAGGCCAAGGCGCTGGCCGCCGGCCTCCCGACCGCGGTGCGCACCACCTCGTTCGCCTCGCCGCGCGGCTGATCGCCGCCGACGCCCCGGTGCGACGTCGCACCGGTGCTTGTCCGGGCGGCCCCGGGCCGACATCCTGCGACGGTGGACGACGGGGGATGGTTCGACGGTGCGCAGTGGTCGAGGCTCGATCGCCGCGGCGACCGCGAGGGCGCACGCGACCTCCTCTCGGCCGCCCTCGATCGCGGCGGGGCCGCCGCGATGGCCGAGATCGCCGCCTACTACTTCACGCTGGGCGCGGACCGCGGGTGGACGCTGCTCCACGACCTCTCGGCGACGCCGGACCATGTCGACACCGTCGTGCCGTTCTACGAGGCGTTGCTGGCCGACGCGTCACGACCGTCGGAGCATCGGGAGAGTGCCGTCCAGCTCTTGGCGAACGTCAGGGCTCCGGGGTTCGAGGCGCTGCTCATCGAGGAGCTCACCGCGAGGTCGGAGGGCCGGCGGATCGCTGCGCTCGACGGGCTGGCGCGCCGCGGCACCGAGGCCTGCGTCGAACCGGTGATGGAGCGGGTGAAGGTCGTCCTGCGCAGGCCCGCGTTCGACCTGCGCGACAACCGCTACCGCGGCGAGCTCCTGCCGGCCTTCGTCGCGGTCCTGCGCTGCGCCGAGCGCCAGCAGCTCGTGCGGTTCGCCCGGCTGCTGCGGCTGCGGCAGGCGCACCTGTCGGGCGTGGAGTTCTCCTGGCTGCGCGACCTGTGGCCCGGGGCGCTCGACGAGCCGCTCAACGCGCCGGTGCCCGAGCCCGACATGGCACGTGTGCTGGCCTGGACCCGCGGCGAGGTGGAGGTCGACCTGCGCGGGTGGGTGCACCCGCCGGAGGAGCTCCGCGTGCGGACCCCCTGGGACGTCGACCCGCCGGCGGTCCTCCGCTGATCGTGCGAGCGGGTAGACCCGACTCCGCGCGACTGCTCCTCCGCCCCCGGCGCGGTGTGACGCAAACATGATCATGTTTTGCGTCACCTTCGGCAGCGATGTCGGTGGCGACGTGCGTCAGGTGGTTCTGCCGGAGCGGCGTACCCGCCGGTCGTAGGCGCCGCTGCCGGACCTGGGGCGACTCCGAGGCAGGGGCTCGGGGTGCGGGCCGGGCTGGCAGTGCAGGCACCAGTAGGTGATCCGGTCGTACGGCGCCTCGCCCTGCATCGCGGTCGCGACGGGTACGCCGCAGCGCCGGCACGGCTTTCCGCCGCGCTCGAAGACGTAGTGCTGGCGGTCGCGACCGGTCTCTCCGGTGGTGCTCTGCGAGGCGTGGCCCTTGTTGCGCCGGATCAGCCGCGACGCGGTGCGCACGACCGCCTCGAGATCGGGCACGTCGGCGACGGACGTCCACGGCGACAGCCTCTCCACGAACAGCGTCTCGGCCTTGTAGAGGTTGCCGATCCCGGCGAGGTTGCGCTGGTCGAGCAGGGCCTGGCCGATCTCGCGGTCGGGCTGTTCGCGGATCCGGCGCAGCGCCTCGTCGGCGTCGAAGCCGGCCTCGGCGAGCACGTCGGGACCGAGGTGGCCCACCACGTCGTCCTCGCGCTCGGTCTCGAGCAGTGCGACGTCGTGCAGCCGGTAGCCGATGGCGTCCCACGCCGATGTCGACAGGATCAGCCGGATCTGGTGGTCGGGCCCTCCGCCCCACCGCGTACCGGGGCGGTAGAGGTGCCACGACCCGTCCATGCGCAGGTGCGTGTGCAGCGTGACCCCGCCCTCCAGGCGGGTCAGGATGTGCTTGCCGCGCGGAACCGTCTCCACCACGCGTCGTCCGACGAGGTCGGCGGTGGCCAGCTGCGGCACCCGGAAGTCCGTGCGGGTCAGGACGTCGCCCGAGAGGGCGTCGTCCAGCCGCGCGCAGACCAGCCACACGGTGTCGCCCTCGGGCACGTCGCCTCCTCGTCGACGATCCTGCCCCGGGAACACCCGCATCGCGAGCAGGGTTGGATCCGAGCAGTCGACGTACGACGAGAGGATCGGTCATGCGGATCGCGGTTCTGGGCACGGGCGGGGTCGGGCACGCACTGGCGTCGCGGCTGGTGGAGACCGGCCACGAGGTGCGGATGGGCTCGCGCAGCGCGGGCAACGAGAAGGCGGTCGCCTGGGCGGATGCGGCGGGCGACGCCGCGAGCGAGGGCAGCTTCCGCGACGCCGCCGCCTTCGGCGAGGTCGTGGTCAACGCGACCGGCGGCCTGGTCTCGGTCGAGGCGCTCACCGCAGCGGGTGCCGACCACCTGGCGGGCAAGGTGCTCGTCGACGTCGCGAACCCGCTCGACTTCTCCCACGGCTTCCCGCCGACCGTGGTCCAGCCCGAGGGCCGGTCGCTCGCCGAGTCGATCCAGGCGGCGTTCCCCGAGGCTCGCGTCGTCAAGGCGCTCAACACGATGAACGCCGACGTGATGGTGCATCCGCGGTCGCTGTCGGGCTCGCACGCGGTCCTGATCGCCGGGGACGACAGCGAGGCGAAGTCGGTGGTGGCCGTCCTGCTGCGGGGGTTCGGCTGGACAGCCGAGGAGGTCCTCGACGTCGGCGAGCTGCACGCGTCGCGCGGTCTCGAGCTCTACCTGCCGCTGTGGTTGAACCTCATGGCCTCGCTGGGTTCGCCGGCGTTCAATATCGCGGTCGTGCGCTGACCGTCGACGGACCGGTGCGCCGGAGCCGGAGGGCAGGCACCCGCAGGAGCCCAGCCGAGAGCGCCAGCGGGGCGAGCACGACCGCCGCGAGGAGCGCCCAGTCCTCGCGAGACCAGGTCAGCGGGGTGCCGCCGTGGTCGAGCAGCAGCGCGACGACCGCGCCGATCCACGCGTAGGGCGCAACCGCGCACAGCGCCACCGCGACGGCGTGCAGAGCCTTCATGACCCACCCCCACCCGCCGTGCTCCCGGCTGCCCGGGCGTTCGTCGCGGCGGCCTGATGCGGCACACCCTGCGGCGAGGTGTGGGTGCGTCGCGCGCCGGGCGCAGGATCGTCCGATGCGTGCGCACCGGCCCGGACCGCGGCCCGGGTGTGCGCGCTCCACGTCCGCAACGCGTGCGGGGCGTCCGGATCAGCTGCCGCCGCTGGAGACCATCGGGCCTCCGCCCATCTGCGGCCGCTGCGGCATCGAGCCGCTCGAGCCGGTGCTGTCGGACCCGGACGAGCCGTCGGTGGAGCCGGGCGGCAGCACTCCCGTGCCCTGACCCGTCCCGCCCTGACCCGTCCCGCCTTGCTTCGTCCCGCCTTGCGTCGTCCCGCCCTGGGTCGTCCCGCCCTGGGTCCCGGTGCCGCCCGGCACGAGCCCGTTGCTCTGGCCCTGCTGCTGATCCTGCAGCTGACCCTGGTTCCGAACGCCGGGTCCGCCGAAGCCGCCAGCAGCCTGGTCGATGCTGGACGTGCTGCTCGGGTGCGCCACGGCCGACGCCGTCGCCACCCCCGCCGCTCCGATGATCGCGCCGGCGGCCACGAGTGCGGCGCCGCGGCCGATCGCGTTCCAGTCGGTGGGTGTCCCCGTCATCCGTGCACTCCTCGTCCGGGGTACGCCGCTGTGGCGCACCGTCCGGACGAGCCTGCGACGGCCACCCGGCGGCAGCCTGGCGCCGGCGTGTGCCATGCATGAGAGCGGCTGAGAGATTCCGCGCCGGCGCTCCGCCGGACGACACCCCAGGCCGTGAGTCGTCCTCGCGCGCCCCGTCGGTCCCACGTCACTGCCCGGACGCACGGATTGTTGGCGAGAACCCGTGCGTTCGCGCAGTGACGTGCGCCGAGCCGTGCGTTCGGGCAGTGACGTGCGCCGAGCCGTGCGTTCGGGCAGTGACGTGCGCCGATCCCGTGCGTTCGGGCAGTGACGTGCGCCGAGCCGTGCGTTCGGGCAGTGACGTGCGCCGAGCCGTGGGTCGGGCAGTGACGTGCCGCGGCGGTGGCGCTCGGTCGGCGTCAGGGGCGCAGGCGCAGGCCCTGCGGGGTGGCGACGAAGCCGGCGGCCTCGAGCGCGGCGCCGAGCGCCGAGCCCGGTGACAGGACGTGCTCGCCGTCGGCCTTGTGCACGGTGAGGCGGCCGAGCAGCCCCGAGCGGACCGCGCCCGCCAGCGCCGCGCAGGTCTCGCGCAGCACCGCCGCGTCGTCGGACCAGGTGAGCAGGGTGCGGCCACCGCGCTCGACGTACAGCGCGAGCTCGCCGTCGACGAGCACCACGAGCGCCCCGGCCTTGCGCCCGGGCTTGTGGCCGCCGCCGTCCGGGCGCGCCGGCCAGGGCAGCGCGGCGCCGTAGGGGTTGGCCGGATCGGTGGCGGCGAGCACGAGGGCCTGCGGCGGCAGCGCCGGGTCGCGCCGCTCGGGCGCGGCAGCGCGCACCCGGTCGATCGCCCCCGGGAGGGCGAACTGGGCGGCGCCGAGACCCTCCACGACGTAGGCGCGACGGCAGCGGCCGGCGTCCTCGTACGCCGACAGCACGCGGTAGACGCCCGCGAAGCCGCCGGAGATCCGCTCCGCCGCTACGGCGCCCCGGGTGACGACGCCGTACCGGTCGAGCAGCCCCTCGGCGAGCGCGGCGGCGCGCAGCGTGGCGTCGGCGGAGCGCGGCTCGGCGAGCGACCAGCGGCCGGAGAGCGTCGCGGGCGCCGGGCGCACCGCGGCGCGAGCGCGGGCGTAGCGGGCGCGCGGACCGGGACGCGAGGGCGCGGCGGCCGTGCGCGGGCGTCGCGTGGTGCCGACGAGCGACGCGCGCACGGGAGCCCAGGTGTCGCCCGTGACGTGCCCGGCCCACACGAGGTCCCACAGCGACTGCGCGAGCCGCGCGTCGGTGATGGTCTCGCCCAACGACTCC
>JAKOVT010000267.1 GCA_029781935.1 Actinomycetes bacterium
TCGAGGGCGTGCCCGGTACGGCGAAGACGCTGCTGGTGCGCACGCTCGCGACGGCTCTCGACGTCGAGAGCACCCGTATCCAGTTCACGCCCGACCTCATGCCCGGCGACGTCACGGGCTCGCTGGTCTACGACGCCCGCAGCACGGAGTTCTCGTTCAAGCCCGGACCCGTCTTCACCAACCTGCTGCTGGCCGACGAGAGCAACCGCACGCCGCCGAAGACGCAGGCGTCGCTGCTCGAGGCGATGGAGGAGCGGCAGGTGTCGGTCGAGGGCCGACCGCGGCCGCTGCCCGACCCCTTCGTGGTGGCAGCGACCCAGAACCCCGTCGAGTACGAGGGCACCTACCCGCTGCCCGAGGCCCAGCTCGACCGCTTCCTGCTCAAGCTCACCGTCGCGCTGCCCGCTCGCGACGAGGAGTTCGCGGTGCTCCAGCGCCACCTCGCGGGATTCGACCCGCGCGACCTGGCGGCGGCCGGCGTCCGCCCGGTCGCGAGCGCGGCCGACCTCGCCGCGGCCCGCGCCGCCGTCGCCACCGTCACCGTCGCACCCGAGGTGACGGCGTACGTCGTCGACCTCGTGCGCGCCACCCGCACGAGCCCGTCGCTGCGCCTCGGCGTCTCGCCCCGTGGTGCCGTCGCGCTCATCGGTGCGGCGCGCGCGTGGGCGTGGCTCTCCGGCCGCGACTACGTCTCGCCCGACGACGTGAAGGCCCTGGCCCGCCCGGCCCTGCGCCACCGCGTGTCGCTGCGGCCGGAGGCCGAGCTCGAGGGCGTCACCGCCGACGCCGTGCTCGAGGGCATCCTCGCCACCGTCCCGGCGCCGCGGTAGCGCGCGAGGTCCCCGTGGTCGTCACCGGACGCGCGGCGCTCCTCGCGCTGCTGCTCACCGTCCCCGTCGCGCTCGTCGCGCGGTCGACGGCGGTCGTGCTCGCGTTCGACGCCGTCCTGCTCCTGCTCCTCGCGCTCGACGCATGGCTCGCCGGCTCCCCGCGCGACCTGAGCTACGCGCGCGACGGAGCGTCCAGCACGCGGCTCGGTGAGGAGGCCGCGGTCGGGCTGACCGTGCGCAACGACGGCCGACGACGGGTGCGCGGGGTGCTGCGCGACGCCTGGGCGCCGACCGCGGGGGTGAGCATCACGCGGCACGCGCTGGACGTGACGCCCGGCCGCGTCGTACGCGTGTCGTCGGTGCTGCGGCCGACGCGTCGGGGCGAGCGCCGGTGCGACCTCGTCACGGTGCGGTCGCTCGGCCCTCTCGGCCTCGCGGGGCGGCAGTCGTCGACCCCGGTGCCGTGGGCGGTGCGCGTGCTGCCGGGCTTCCCCTCGCGCAAGCACCTGCCTTCGCGGCTGGCCCGGCTGCGCGAGCTCGACGGCCGCACCGCGCTCATGGTGCGCGGTCAGGGCACCGAGTTCGACTCGCTGCGCGAGTACGTGATCGGCGACGACGTCCGCTCGATCGACTGGCGCGCGACCGCGCGCGCGTCCGACGTGATGGTGCGCACCTGGCGGCCCGAGCGCGACCGTCGCGTGCTCCTGGTGATCGACACGGCGCGCACGTCGGCGGCCCGCGTCGGCGACGGGACGCGGCTCGACGCGTCGATGGACGCCGCCTTCCTCCTCGGTGCCCTCGCGACCAAGGCGGGCGACCGGGTCGACGTGCTCGCGTTCGACCGAGGTGTCCGTGCCGACGTCCGGGGCGCCGGCGCGACCGAGCTGCTGCCGCAGATGTCGCACGCGCTCACCGACGTCGAGCCCGCGCTGGTCGAGGTCGACGCCTACGGCATGGTCGCGGCGATCAACGCCCGCGTGCGCCAGCACGCCCTGGTCGTCCTGCTCACAGCGCTGGAGCCCTCCGCGCTGCAGGAGGGGCTGCTCCCCTACCTGCCGGGCCTCGCCACAAGGCACACGGTCGTCCTCGCGTCCGTGCGCGACGACCGGCTCGCCGAGCTCGCCGCCTCGCGCGGCGACGCGCCGGCCGTCTACGACGCCGCATCCGCGGAGCAGGCGGTCGCGGCCCGCGAACGGATGACCCAGACCGTGATGCGTGCCGGCGTCGAGGTGGTCGACGCGGGTCCCGACGACCTCGCGCCGCGCCTCGCCGACCGCTACCTCGCCCTCAAGGCCGCCGGCCGGCTCTGAGCCAGCGAGGCCCGTCGATGTCAGGCCTCGCGGGTCCAGTCCGCCACGACGGCGCGCAGCTCCGGTGTGAGCCGGTCCCAGCCGACGGCGGACCGCGCGGTCCCCTCGTCGTCGCGCACCCGCGCGCGGGCGGCGTTGTCGCGGACCAGGGACAGGACGCCCAACCCGGCCAGGAGGGGCAGGGCCACCACCCGGACGGCGAGCTCCACCTCGTGCTGCACGGCGACCTCCTCGCAGGGTTCCTGCCCAGGAGATCGGCCCGGGCCGACCACGACTTGACCCCGCGCGCGGAGGAGGAGCAGCCCTCCGGTCAGCAGCTCAGCGCCACGGTCGGGTCGTCGCCCGGCGGGCGAGCGCCGTGCGGTCCGACGGTCAGCCGGCGTAGGGCAGGGTCTCGGTGACCCCGGCGCGGTCGGCGACGTCGCCGACGTCGCCGACCAGGGAGGCGCGGCGACCGAGCACGAACACGTAGGTCAGGAAGGCGATCCACACCGCGGCACCGAGCGCGATGCGGGCCCACGTCGGCAGCGGCGACGGCGTCACGAACGCCTCCACGACGCCGCTGATCAGCAGCACCACGATCAGCCCCAGCGCGATCGTGAGGGTCGCGCGGCCCTCCTCGGCGAGCGCGACCGAGCGGGGTCGCGGGCCCGGCGCGAGGATCTGCCAGCCGAGCCGGATGCCCGCACCGCCGGCGACGAACACCGCGGTGAGCTCGAGCAGGCCGTGCGGCGTGATGAGCCCGAAGAACAGGTCGAGCCGACCCGAGTAGGCCATGAGGCCGCCGACGAGGCCGACGTTGAGGGCGTTCTGCCAGAGGATGTAGACGCCGGGAAGGCACAGCAGCGCACCGCCGACGAGGGCCAGCGCCGCCACCCACGCGTTGTTGGTCCACACCTTGAAGGCGAACGAGCCCGCGGGGTTGGAGGTGTAGTAGTCGGCGAAGTCCTGGTCGACGAGCTGCTTGAGCTCGTCGGGCGAGGCGACCGCCGCGACGACGTCCGGGTTCGCCGACACCCACCAGCCGATGGCGGTCGCCACCACCGCGGTCGCGACACCGACGCTGATCCACCACCAGCGCGCGCGGTAGACCGCGACCGGGAAGGCCACCGTGACGAAGCGCGAGACGTCCTGCCACGAGGCGCCGCTCGCCCCGGTGACCGCCGCGCGGCCCTCCGCCACCAGCGCCGAGAGGCGCGAGACGAGCGCGGGGTCGGGAGCGGACGACTGCACGATCGACAGGTGCGTGGCGGTGCGCTGGTAGAGCTCCACGAGCTCGTCGGCCTCGCGGCCGGAGAGCCTGCGTCGACGGGTGGCCAGCACGTGCAGCCGGTCCCACTCGTGGCGGTGCGCCGCGACGAACGCGTCGATCTCCACCCGTGCGCCTCCTGCCGGCCGGCATCCGTCCTGCGAGACTAGCCGCGTGTCGACGTCGTCGGGTGACTGGACCACCCTCGTGCCGGTCACCGGCGAGGCGGTGGCGCTCGACCTGCGCATCGCCCAGTTCCCCAGCCGCACGCTGGGTCTGGCGCTCGACCTGCTCGTGCAGTTCGTCGCGCTCCTCGCCATGCTCTGGCTCGCGTCGAACGTCGCCGCCCAGGTCGACGAGGCGGCAGCGGCCGCGATCAGCCTGGTGTCCGTCGTCCTCGTCATCGTCGGGCTGCCGACGCTGGTCGAGACGCTCACCCGGGGCCGCTCGCTGGGCAAGCTGGCCACCGGGCTGCGCGTGGTGCGCGACGACGGCGGACCGGTGCGCTTCCGGCACTCGTTCGTCCGCGCGCTGTTCATGATCGTCGACTTCTGGATCTCGGCCGGCTCGGTCGGGCTGATCAGCTCGCTGGCGTCCCAGCGCGGGAAGCGGCTCGGCGACCACTTCGCCGGCACCGTGGTCGTCCGCGAGCGGGTGCCGCAGCGGGTCCGGCTCGACCAGCACGTGTACTCGATGCCGCCGAGCCTCGAGGCCTGGGCCGCCTCGCTCGACCTCACCCGCCTCCCCGACCTCAGCGCGCTGCAGGCGCGCCAGCTGCTCTCCCGCGCGCGCGACATGGACCCCGCGGTCCGGGCCACCATGGGTGCGCAGCTGGCCGCGGAGTTCTCGGCGTACGTCGCTCCCCCGCCGCCCGCGGGCACGCCGCCGGAGGTCTACCTCGGCGCCGTCCTCACCGAGCGGCTGCGCCGTGCCGCGCGTACGCCGCCCGGGTCGACCGCGCCCACGACGAGCGCATCGACCGCCCGCCCGGTGGGAGCGGCGCCGCCGGTCGCGCCACCAGCCGGGTCCTGGCCCGCTCCTGCGGCGCCGGCACCCGCGGTGCCACCGGTGGCCGACGACGGCCCGTTCCGGCTCCCGCGCTGACCCTCGGCCTCCGGTCGAACCCGCGAGTTGGAGGCCCCGGCGGCCCCGCCTACGGTGGACCGGTGACCTCGTGGCGACTGGCCCTGCTCGGCGGCACCGCCGTGCTCGCGCTCGGGGCGTGCGCCGTGGCGCCGGCGCCCGCCGCCCAGGCTCCGTCGAGCGCTGCATCGTCGAGCGCTGCGTCGTCGGCCCCCGCCGACACCGCGACTCCCGACCCGATGTCGCCCGGCTCCACCTCGCCCGCCCCCGCGACGCCCTCCCCCAGCACGCCGGCAGCGACCAGCGCCTCGCCGAGCAGCACCCCCAGCGCCCGCTCCGCCGTCGCCGGGATCCTGGCCAGCGGGCTGGTCGAGCGGCCGGCTCCGGCGTCGGTGCGCGTCGGCACCTTCGCCCTCGGCGACTCGTTCCTGCTCGGCTCCAAGCGCACCCTCACCGCCGCCCACGTCCGCGTCGACGCCGAGGTGGGCCGCCAGTTCTACGAGGGGATCCCCGAGCTGCGCGCGGTCGTCCGCAGCGGCACCCTCCCGCGCAACGTCGTCGTGCACCTGGGCACCAACGGCTTCCTCACCTCGAAGCACTGCGACAGCATGGTCGCCACCGCAGGACCGGCCCGGCGCATCTTCTTCGTCACGGTGATCGGTCCCCGGTCGTGGATGGCGCCCAACGACCGGGTGCTCAAGGCGTGCGCCGCGCGCCACCACCAGCAGGTCGTGGTGGTCGACTGGGCCGCGGTGTCGGCGCCGCACCCGAACTGGTTCGGCCCCGACCGCGTGCACCCCAACCCCACCGGCCGCAAGCACTACAACGCGCTCATCCTCGCCGCCCTGCGCGAGTACGCCGTCTGATCCCCGGCCACGACCGACCGCCTGGTGCGGCCCGCGGTCACTGGCGCAGCGCCTCGCGGATGAGGCCGGCGTACGCCGCCGCTCCCGCACCCTTGGGGTGGATGCCGTCGGAGTAGAACCAGTCGCGGTGCCCGGCGGAGTAGGTCTGCCAGTCGGCGACGCGGACGTTGCCGTCCTTGAACAGCTTGTACGCCGCCCAGATCGACGCGTTCGAGCCCTTGATCCAGCTGCGGTCGGCCTTGGCCGTGATCAGCACGACGCGCGACCGGTCCTTGAGCTCGGCGAGCAGCGCGAGGAGGTCCTTGGTCTCGATCCGGCCGTTCGTGCCGGCGCCGATGATGACGACGTCCCCGAGCTGCCCGAGCGCCTTGCGCGCCCGGATCCGGTCGTAGACGGCGCCCGGCTGCCGGCTCACCGCGGCGTCGACCTTGATCTTGGGGAACTCCGCCTGCAGCGCCTGGTAGCCCGCGAGCATCACCGAGTCGCCGACGGCGCTCGTCGGGAGACCGAACGCGTCCTGACCGGCCGCGAGCACCGGCGGCACGTGCACCGAGGAGGCCGGGGTCGGGCTCGGACTGGTGGAGCCGGACGCCGCGCCCGACGGCGACACCGACGGGGATGCGCTGCCCGACCTCGACCCCGACGGCGAGGTCGACGGCGACGCAGCGCCGCTGGGGCTCGCCGACGGCGACGGCGTGAGGTCGTCGCCGACCTCGGTGATGCCCCCGAGCGCGTCCTGGAGCGTCGGCTCCTTGGCCTGGGAGAGCCCGACGCCGAGACCGATCACCACGGCGAGCGACGCGACGACGGCGGTGCCGGCGCGCAGCGCGTGGCCGAGGCGGCCCGACGCCTTCCACTCCGCCCACGCGCGGCCCAGGGCACCGCGCCGGATCGGCATCTCGACGAAGCGGTAGGAGAGCTCGGCGGCGGCGAAGGTGAGCGCGAACCGCAGCACCTGCACGGGCCAGCCGTCGAGGTCGAGATCGACCCCAGGTCGCAGCACCATGAATATCGGCCAGTGCCACAGGTAGATGCCGTAGGACCGCTCGCCGAGCCAGCGCAGCGGCTGGTGGCCGAGGACGGTGGCGAACACGGTGCCCGTCACGGCCGAGGCCGCGATGACGCCGGCCGACACCAGCCCGACGACGAGGAACCCGCCGCGGTACAGCGCCGCGGAGTCGGGACCGGTGAACCAGAAGATGGAGACGAGCGCCACGAGCGACACCGCGCCGACCGCCGTCATCAGGCCGCGACCGCGGCCGGTGAGCCGCTCCGCGAAGCGCTGCGGCCGCCACAGCGTCGCGAGCACGGCGCCGACGAGCAGCGTCATGGCGTGGGTGTCGGTGCCGAAGTAGATGCGCGCCGTGCTCGACACCTCGGGCATGCCGTCGCGCACCGCGAGGTACGCCATGAGCGCGGTGGACGCGATCGCTCCCAGCGCCGCGCCGTACCGCACGCCACGCACCTTGCCGATGCGCCAGAGCCCGTACATGAGCAGCGGCCAGATCAGGTAGAACTGCTCCTCCACCGACAGCGACCACAGGTGCTGCAGCAGCGGCGGCCGACCCGTCGCCTCGAAGTAGTCGGTGCCGTGGGCGACGTACCACCAGTTGGTGACGTAGAACGTCGAGGCCACGACGTCCTCGCGCACACGAGTAGCGGCATCCTCGGCCACCGTGATCGCGAGCAGCGACGTCGCGACGAGGACGAGGAAGAGCGCGGGGAGCAGGCGGCGCGCCCGGCGGAGGTAGAAGCGGCCGAACCGGACGGCGCCGGTGCGGTCGAGCTCGGCGAGCAGCAGCGACGTGATGAGGAACCCGGACAGGGTGAAGAACACGTCGACGCCGAGGAACCCGCCGGGCAGCCAGTCGGGGTTCGCGTGGAAGACCAGGACGGCGGTGACGGCGATCGCGCGGACGCCGTCGAGGCCCGGCATGTGCGTCCAGGTGGAGACCCGGGACCGCTGCGACACAGGGGTGTCGAGTGCAGCGGTGGCCATGCGGACGTCCCCTCGGTGGTGTGCGGCGGCACCAGGGTACGACGTGACCACCTCGAAACCGAAACGTCGCGCCGTACCCGTGGCGACATCGAGCAGAACGCGAGTTCCCGCGCGGCGAAAGGAGTTTCAGCCGGTTACCGCAACGACGTACGTCACCCGAGCAACGACGACACGGCGATGAGGTTGTTGAAGGCGTGCGCGATGACGCTGGCCCCGACGCGTCCGGTGCGCGCACGCAGGTACGACAGCACGAGACCGATGACGAACAGCAGCGGGAAGCGCACCGGCTCGAGGTGGATGGCACCGAAGAGGAACGCCGAGCCCACCGTGGCCCAGGGGACGGCCGGGATGTTGTGCTGCGCGGCCCACTTGGCGATGGCGGCGAAGGCCAGCCCGCGGAAGCACAGCTCCTCGAACAGGGGAGCGCCCACGACGGCGCACACCAGCGCCGCGTAGAGCACCCAGCGCGGCGCGTCGACGCTCTCGATGGCGTTCCCGGCCGCCGAGTCGAAGCTCCCGAAGAGCTTCTCGGTGGCCCAGGCCACCGCCCCGGCCAGGATCGTGGCCACGACCCCGCCGCCGATGCCCCATCCGAGGTCGGAAAGTCTCAACGTGAACCCGAGGTCGACCCTGGGTCCGTTGCCCTGCACCCGGGTCGCGACCCAGGGGTAGAGGCCGAACCCCACCCACGGCAGCGCCAGGCTCACCAGCAGCACGACTCCCCCGCCGCGGGCGGCCCCTGCCGCGAGCAGGAAGCCGAGCACGAGCGTCGGGACGATCAGGGCCGCCAGGATCGCGACAGCGACGTCCTTGAGCCCCCATCGCGGCGGCCGGAGCTCGCGGCCGGCCTCGAGCGCCTCGACGTAGGTGGTCGGGGCGCCGGGGTAGACCAGGTCGATGCCCGCGGGCACGGGAAGGGGCTCCCCGGGCCGCTGCCCGGGGAGCCCCTCGCCCGTCGTGTCAGGCACGGTGCGGCATCAGTACCGGTAGTGGTCGGGCTTGTACGGGCCCGCCACGTCGACACCGAGGTACTCGGCCTGCTTCTTGGTCAGCTCGGTGAGCCGGACGCCGAGGGCGTCGAGGTGCAGGCGGGCCACCATCTCGTCGAGGTGCTTGGGCAGGACGTGGACGCCCACGGGGTACTCGTCGGTCTTGGTGAACAGCTCGATCTGGGCCAGCACCTGGTTGGTGAAGGAGTTGCTCATGACGAACGACGGGTGACCGGTCGCGTTGCCGAGGTTGAGCAGACGGCCCTCCGACAGCACGATGATCGTGCGGCCGTCGGGGAACCTCCACTCGTCGACCTGCGGCTTGATGGTGGTGCGCGCGGTGCCCGGCAGCGCGGCGAGCCCGGCCATGTCGATCTCGTTGTCGAAGTGGCCGATGTTGCCGAGGATCGCCTGGTGCTTCATGCGCTGCATGTGGTCGACGGTGACGACGTCGTAGCACCCGGTCGCCGTGATGACGATGTCAGCGCGCTCGATGACGTCCTCGAGGCGGGCGACCTCGTAGCCGTCCATCGCAGCCTGCAGGGCGTTGATCGGGTCGATCTCGGTGACGATGACGCGCGCACCCTGACCCCGCAGCGACTCCGCCGAGCCCTTGCCGACGTCGCCGTAGCCGCAGACCACGGCGACCTTGCCGCCGATGAGGGTGTCGGTGGCACGGTTGATGCCATCGATGAGCGAGTGGCGGCAGCCGTACTTGTTGTCGAACTTGCTCTTGGTGACCGAGTCGTTGACGTTGATCGCCGGGAAGAGCAGCGTGCCGGCCTTGTGCATCTCGTAGAGGCGGTGCACGCCGGTGGTGGTCTCCTCGGTGACGCCCATGATCCCGGCGGCGAGGTCGGTCCAGCGGGTCGTGCTCTCCGCGAGGCTGCGGCGCAGCAGGTCGAGGATGACGGCGTACTCCTCGGAGTCGCTCGGGTCGGTCGAGGGCACGGCACCGGCGAGCTCGAACTCGCGGCCCTTGTGCACGAGCAGCGTGGCGTCGCCGCCGTCGTCGAGGATCATGTTCGGGCCGGCGCCGTCGGGCCAGAGGAGCACCTGCTGGGTGCACCACCAGTACTCCTCGAGGGTCTCGCCCTTCCAGGCGTAGACCGGGACGCCCCGGGGGTCGTCGGGGGTGCCGTCGGGGCCGACCGCGATCGCGGCGGCGGCGTGGTCCTGGGTCGAGAAGATGTTGCAGGACGCCCAGCGGACCTCGGCGCCGAGCGCCACCAGGGTCTCGATGAGGACAGCGGTCTGCACGGTCATGTGCAGCGAACCGGTGATGCGGGCGCCGCGCAGCGGCTTGCTCTCGCCGTACTGGGCGCGCATCGCCATGAGGCCGGGCATCTCGTGCTCGGCGAGGCGGATCTCGTTGCGGCCGAACTCGGCCAGCGAGAGGTCGGCGACCTTGAAGTCGTTCATCGCGAGGTTCTCCGTTCGATCGCCCCGATGGGGCGTAGTCGCCGCGGACGTCTCGAGGCCTCGATGGTCCACCGGCTGCTCACGCGGGAGCCGTCACCGC
>JAKOVT010000276.1 GCA_029781935.1 Actinomycetes bacterium
CGCCGCGAGCTGCTGGGAGTGCGCGGGCTTCCAGATGACGACGTTGCCCATGAGCGCCGGCGCGGTCGGCAGGTTGCCGGCGATCGCCGTGAAGTTGAAGGGGGTGACGGCGTAGACGACGCCCTCGAGCGGGCGGTGGTCGACGCGGTTCCACACGCCCGGCGAGGAGATCGGCTGCTCCTCGAGGATCTGCCGGGCGAAGCCGACGTTGAACCGCCAGAAGTCGATGAGCTCGCACGCGGCGTCGATCTCGGCCTGGTAGCAGGTCTTGGACTGGCCGAGCATCGTGGCAGCGTTGAGGGTGTCGCGCCACGGTCCGGCGAGCAGGTCGGCGGCCTTGAGCAGGATCGCCGCGCGGTCGTCGAACGACATCGCGCGCCACGCAGGCGCCGCCGCCTTCGCGGCATCCATCGCGGCGCGGGCGTCGTCGTGCGTCGCTCCCCGCAGCGTGCCGAGCACCTCGTTCCGGGCGTGCGGCTGCACGACGTCGATCTGCTCGCCGCTGCCCATCCTCCGCTCGGCGCCGATCGCGCACGGCAGGTCGATCCGCTCCCCCGCCCTCGCGACGAGCCTCTTCTCGAGGCTCGCGCGCTCGGGCGAACCGGGCGCATACATGCGGACGACCTCGTTGGTGGCGACCGGCGGACGGGTGACCGAGTCCATGTCGTGCTCCTCGACGCAGGGGCGGCGGTCCGGCTCGTGGCCGGGCGGTCGGCGCGGGGTGGGCGCCGGACCCATCCTGCTACGCCGTGGCGCGACCCGTCGCCTCAGCCGAGCAGGTCCGGGATCTCCTGGGTCGCGAACCACATGAGCTCGTGCTCCACGAGGGAGACGGCGGCCAGCGCCTGGCCGTCGCCCGCCTGGGCCTGGGGCAGCCGCGACAGCGCGAGCACGATCTCGCCCTCGGCGTCGGCGTCGTCGACGTGGACCGACCGGCACTGCGAGATCCCCACCTCGGCACCGACCACGACCGCGGTGGGGTCGTCGTCGGCCGAGGGGTCGGGAGCGACCTGGGCGCCGTCGACGTCGGCGGCGACCACCACGCGCCGCGGCTCGCCGGAGGTCGCGGCGATGGCGAGCAGCGAGTCGTACGCCGCAGCCATCAGCGCGGCGTACTCGAGCTCCTCGTCGTCGGCGCCCGGGCCGAACGACGCCCGCAGCGCGGGTGTGACGGCGTGGGCCCGCAGCGGAGCGGTGGACGCGGCGATGCGACCGGACCGGTGCAGGTCGCCGAGGCCGGCGACGGTGAGAGGCAGGTAGACGCGCACGGGGTCAGCATGCCGCAGCGGGGCCGCGGGGCGCGCGACGCGGCGAGGCGGTCGTCGTCAGGAGCCGGTGGCAGGGCTCTCGTCGTCGGTTGTCGAAGCCGGCTTCTTCGTCGCCCGAGCGCCGCCGCCGGCGAGCGACCGCGAGGGCGCGGACGCGACCTGCGCGGGCTTCACCGCCGGCTCCGGAGCCTTCCTCGCCGGCTTCGCAGCGGCCTTCGCCGAGGACGTCGATGCCGACTCGGTGGCGGGCTCGGTGCTGCGCGCGGCTGCCGGCTCGGCAGCGGTCGTGCGCGGGGCGGCGCGGCGGGTGGCGGGCGCCGTGGTCGGGGCGGGGCCGCGGCTGGTCGGCGCCTTGCGCTGGGACCGCGGCACCGTGTCGAGGAGCTCGTGCAACGAGGAGACGAGGCATTCCGCGAGGACGTCGACGTCGGTCATCGCGTCGCGGTCCGCGTTGAGCCCGAAGTACATCCCGCCGTCGTAGGACGTGAGGCCGATCGACACCGCCTGCCCCTTGGCGAGGGGGACGACCGGGTACGCCGCGAGCATCAGGGCGCCGCCGGCGTACAGCGGGAACTGCGGCCCCGGCACGTTGGTCACGACGAGGTTGAACATCCGCCGCGACCAGTCGTTGGCCGTGCGCGCGGCCGCAGCGTGCAGGGTCGGCGGGGCGAACCCGGCGATGCCGACGAGCGCCTGCGCGCCGACCATCTGGCCGGTCGACTTCAGCTGCTCCATCTCGTAGGAGATGCGATGCAGGCGCACGACCGGCTGCGGCTCGCCCACCGGGAGGTCGACGAGGAAGGCGGCGATGTGGTTGCCGGAGGTCTCCTCGCCGGCGCGGACGCTGACGGGGACGAGCGCGCGCACCTGCGACCGCGACGACACCGACTCGCCGCGCGTCATCATCCACTCGCGCAGGGCGCCCGAGACGATGGCGAGGACGACGTCGTTGATCGTCCCGCCGTGGTGGCGCCGGATCGCCTTGAAGTCGTCGAGGCGCATCGCCGACGTGCCGAACCGGCGGGCCTCGCCGATCGGGGCGTTGAGGGGGTTGGACGACGGCGGGCGCGCGATCGTGAGCGCTGCCGACGCCAGGCCCGCGGCCCGGCGCAGGACGCGCTCGGTCGTCTCGCGCACGTCGACCGCGCCGCTGCGCACCGCGTCGATCGCGGCGGCGGGGCTGCGCACGATCTCGCTCACAGCGGTGGCGACGAGGTCGATGTCGCTCGGCTCCTTGCGCGGCGTCCACCGCACGGCCGCCGGGCGCTGCGGCTCGGGTTCGACGTCGAGGATCACCTGCCCGATGTCGACCGCGCCCGCGCCGTCGACCATCGCGTGGTGGGTCTTGGTGAGCAGGGCGAACCGCCCGCCGGAGAGACCCTCGACGAGGTACATCTCCCACAGCGGCCGGTTGCGGTCGAGCGGCCGCGACATGATCCGGCCGACGAGCTCGCGCAGCTGCGCGTCGCTGCCCGGTCGCGGGAGCGCGGACCGGCGCACGTGGTAGCCGACGTCGAACTCCTCGTCGTCGACCCACACCGGGTTCGCGATGCGGCCCGGCACCCAGCGCACCTTCTGC
>JAKOVT010000281.1 GCA_029781935.1 Actinomycetes bacterium
GCAGAAGGCCACCGACAACAAGACGCCGCTGCTGTTCTACTTCTACGAGCCGCAGTACGCGCTGGCCAACATCAAGGTCGCCCGTGTCGCGCTCCCGCCCTACACCGCGGGCTGCGACGCCGACCCGGCCAAGGTCGCCTGCGACTACCCGCCCTACACGCTGAACAAGATCGCGCGTGCGAAGTGGGTCGAGGCGGGCGGACCTGCGGTGGACTTCCTGAAGAAGTTCAACTGGACCAACGACGACCAGAACCAGGTCGCGTCCGACATCGCGGCGGGCAAGACCTACGACCAGGCCGCCGAGGCGTGGATCGCGAAGAACCAGGCCAAGGTCGACGCCTGGCTGCAGAGCTGATCCGAGCTCCAGGACGAGGCCCGCGGACCGCACGGTCCGCGGGCCTCGCTGCGCGCGGGCTCGGGCCTGCGGCGTACGGGTGAACCTGGGTGCTCGACGCGCCGATGCGCCCGAGGGGTCGACGACGCCCGCCCGACCGTTTGTCAGGATGGGACGGGTGAGAGGACGACGTACCCGGATCGCGACCCTGTCGGCGCTGGTCACCGCACTGCTGGCGGGCCTGCTCGTCGGCGCCGCCCCTGCGGCGTCGGCGGCGACCGTGCTCGACCCCGCCATGAACCTGTGCCTGCGCGGTGCCGCCCTCGACCCCGGCGGCACCCTCGTGCTCACCGATACGCGGCTCACCGCCTACGAGGCGGGCCGGCTGGCCTACACCATGCGCGGTGCGGGGCGCTCCACCTGCGTCCAGCGCCAGGTCCGCTTCACCGTGGCGCGCGCCTACGCCTGGTGGGCCGGCCTCCCGGAGAGCCGCCGCCCCGACACCGTGGTGCTGGCCGTCCCCGGCACGGCCGCGCAGATCAACCTCTGGGGCCAGCAGATGCCGTTCCGCCGCCTGCTCGGGACACCGGACTCGGCGATCAACGCGCGGGGTCGCGTGACGGGGTGGGCGCGCGGCGCCACCGGCTCCACGGCCGGGCGCGCCATCGTCATCAAGCTCGGCGAGCTCATGGTCAACGCTCACGCGTGGGCGGGCACGAAGGCCACCTGGCTCACGACCTCGTCGGCGGCGCAGTGCGCCGCGGCCGTCGCCAGCCCGAAGGGCGTGCTCGTGCTCGGCGACTCGATCACGTCGCACGACTTCGCAGGGGTGGCCCGAGCGCTCGCAGCCCGCGGCTACGTCCCGTGCGTGCACGCGCAGTCCAGCAGCCGGATCTACGAGCACCTCGCGCGGATCCAGGCCGGCCGCGTCCCGCTGCCCAAGAACGTCATCGTGGCCCTCGGGAACAACGACATCTTCACCGGCGCCGGCGGCTACCCGTTCCGCTTCCGCTCGCAGGCACTCGCGCTGCTGCGCGCGCTCCAGGGGCACAACGTCGTCTTCCCGACCGTGTGGCGCACCCGCAACCAGCCCTTCCTGCGGGCGCTGCAGCACAACTGCTCCGTCGTGAACAACGTCGTGCGCGACCTGGCGCGCGACCAGCCGCAGTGGCGCACGCCCGACTGGGCCGCGGTCGTCCGGGCGCATCCGCAGATCCAGTTCGACGGGATCCACCTGACGTCGGTCGGGCTGCGCCTGCGCTACGACATGTTCGCCGACGCGCTCGACTCGCTGAACACGCCCGCCTGAGGCTTCAGCGCGCCGCGGGTCGCGCGGGCTCCGGGTGCGGGGCCTTCACCAGCGACAGCGCCAGACGCGGGCACGCGCTGACCGCGCGTTTGGCGTGCTGCAGCTCGCTGCGGTGCACCGGGGCGGGGTCGATCACGGGATAGCCCCACTCGTCGAGCGTGATGCGTTCCGGGAGGAGCTGCGCGCAGGTGCCGAAGCCGTCGCAGCGGATCCGGTCCACCGTCACCGACTGGCTGCTCATCGCCACTCCTCACCGGGTCG
>JAKOVT010000283.1 GCA_029781935.1 Actinomycetes bacterium
TCACGCGTCCTGGAGCTGGCGGTCCTTCTCTCCGGCGAGGGAGTAGAAGAAGAGCGCGACCGGACGGTAGATCGCGTGCGCGAACTTCGTGAACGGCAGCAGCAGCATCAGCTCCATCGCCACGGCGACGTGGAACAGGAAGAACCAGTAGCCCCAGGCCGGCACCGACGGCGTGTAGAGCGCGACCTCGATGACGAACCCGGTCAACCCGGTGATGAGGAGCAGCACCAGCAGCAGCCAGTCCGACGCCTGCGACTTGGTCGCCGCGCGGTTGTAGCGGGTCGCCCGGTTGATCATGAACATGACGACGCCGTAGATCAGCATGACGCCGGCGACGGTGCCGAGCAGCCGCGACGGGTACCAGATCGGGATCGGCGTCCCGGTCTCCTTGACCCCGATGATGGCCAGGCCGTAGTCGATCATCGTGGCTGCGAACAGGCCGAGGAATCCCCAGATCGTCATCGCGTGGATGAACCAGCGGCGTCGGAACCACGGCTCGACGGGCATGTCGTCCTTGCAGTCCTCGCGGTACCGGCGCTGACCGATGCTCTCGATCCCGACCGCGGACCAGGCGGCCCGGGCAGCGCGGCCGAGCGCCGGACCGCCCACGAGCAGCGATCGCGGCGTGACGCCCTCCTGCCGGCCGATCCTCGTGACCATCGTGAGGACGCCCACGACGCCGGCCACGACCATGAGCGTCATCACCACGATGCCGGTCCAGTGGATCAGCGGTTCCGGGATGAACTCGAAGAGCACCAGGCTCTCGGAGCTGCGGGGTCCGCGCCCCGCGTACATGAAGGCGGCGAAGAAGACTGCCACCCCGACGGCGATCGCCGTGCCGATCACCGGCCGGGTGTACATGGTGCGAGCCAGCCGGGTGCGGTCGTAGCTGGCGATCGCGTAGCGGCGGGCCGTGGCCATGAACTCGCCCGGGTCCGCGTCGGTCGGGCAGCTGTCGGAGCAGAGGCCGCAGTGGTAGCAGGTCCACAGCTCCTTGCTCGACAGGAGCTCGTCCTTGAGACCCACCTGCGCGAGCCGGATGACGCGACGCGGGAAGGTGGCGTCGTTGTCGGCCAGCGGGCAGATCGCCGTGCAGTTGCCGCAGCTGAAGCAGGCGGAGACGTCGACCGTGCCGAACTTCTTCATGTCGGCCAGCAGGTCGACGTCGACGTAGGAGGTCATGACGGCTCCCCCTTCACGAAGGCCTCGTACTGGAAGTAGCCGTCGTCGTCGGCCTCGGGGAGCTCGACGACGTGGCCGAATCGGCGCATGCCCATGACCCAGAACAGGACCTCGCGGGCCGGATAGCCGATGCGCTCGGCGATCTCGGGGACCGTGAGCGGTCCGTCGGCGAGCGCGTCCAGGATCGGCCGCTGCATGAGCGGCTCCTCCCGGACGATCTCGCGGGTCTCTCGGAGCGTGGTGCTCATGAGACAGGCACCTCCACGAGGCTGTCGATCATCGCGGTCATCTGGGCGTCGGTGTAGCCGAGGAGGTCGAGCGCGCCCTCCGGGCAGAGCGGCACGCAGCCGCCGCAGCCCTTGCAGACCGCCGCTGCCACCTCGGCGATGGTGCGGCCCTCCCGCTCGACGCGGGCGATGGCGTCGTACGGGCACGTCGTGAGGCAGTCCCCGCACCCGGTGCACGCGTCGGCGTGGACCGTCGCGACGAGCGGGTCGAGCTCGGCGACGCCCTTCTTGAGGATCGCGGCGCTCTGCGCGACCGCGGCCATGCCGGATGCCACGCTCTCGGTCGCCGTCTTCGGCCCCTGGCACGAGCCGGCGATCATCACGCCGTCGACCACGGTCTCGACGGGCCGCAGCTTCGGGTGGATCTCGTTGTAGAAGCCGTCGTCGCCGACCGGGAGCTTGAGCAGATCGGTGAGCTCGTGGTTGTCGCGCGGCACCATGCCCGTCACGAGGACGACGAGATCAGCCGGGATCGTGACCTCGCGCCCGGCCGTCAGCGTGTCGGTGACGGTCACGTCGAGCCGCCCGCCCTTCCCCTGCACGACGGCCGGCGGCGTGTCGTCCGGGTAGGTCATGTAGACCGCACCGTTCTCGCGGGCCTGGGTGTACATCAGCTCGTACTTGCCGTACGTGCGCACCCCTCGGTTGAGGTGGAACTGCCGGATCCCGGGGTCGAGGGTCGACACCAGGATCGAGGCGTGCGCCGTCGCCGCGCAGCAGAACTTGGAGCAGTACTCGTTCCCCCCGGGCTGACGGCTCCCCACGCAGTACACGTACGCGATGGACCGCACCGGTCGTCCTTCGTAGGCGAGCGCGCGCCCGCCAGCGGAGTCCACGAGCTCCTTGAACTCGGGCAGCGTCAGGACGCCCTTGATCCCGTATCCGAACTCGCCGACGTCGGGCTGGTAGCTGTCGAACCCGGTCGCGATGACGATCGAGCCGACGGTCGCGCGGATCGTGTCGGGCTGATCGCCGCCGATGCGCACCTCCGCCTCGTAGTTGCCGAAGCTGCCGGTCTTGCCCACGAGCTCGGCGTCGGTGAACACCGTGATCGTCGGGCGCTTCGCGATCTCGGCCGCCAGGACCTCGATCTGCTCGCGGCCGCTGCGGTCGTTGGGGAACATGGCCCCGAACCGGCCCGCCCAGCCGCCGAGCTCCGGCTCCCGCTCGACGAGGTAGACGTGCAGCCCCGTGTCGGCGAGGCCGATGGCCGCGCGCATGCCGGCGATGCCGGCGCCCACGACCATGGTCGCCGGCGTCGTCTCGACCACCAGCGGGACGAGCGGCTCGGAGTTGCGCGTGCGACCGATGCCGGCGCGCACGAGAGCGATCGCCTTCTCGGTCGCGCCCTCGGGGTCGTCGCCGTGCGCCCACGAGTCCTGCTCACGGATGTTGACCTGCGTGTAGGCGTACGGGTTGAGGTCCGCCCGCTTCGAGACGCCTCGGAAGGTGATCTGGTGCAGCTTGGGCGAGCACGAGGCGACGACGAGCCCGTCGAGACCCTGCTCGCGGATCTGATCGATCATGTCGTGCTGGGTGCCGTCGGAGCAGGCGAACATCGTGGTCTCCGCGACCACGACGCCCTTCTCGTCCTTGAGCGCGTCCCGCACCGCGGCTACGTCGACGTAGTCGGAGATGTTCCCGCCGCAGTGGCAGATGAACACGCCGATGCGGCGCTCGCCGTCACCGTCCTCCGGGGGCTTGCCGATCTGGACGTCCACGGGCTCGCCGGTCATACCGGCACCACCTCCGCGAGCTCGGCCTGGGTCAGATGGGCCGCGACCTGGGCCACCGCGGCCCCGGCGTGCAGGATCGAGTCGACGATGTCCTTGGCGCCTGCCGCCGTGCCGGCGACGAAGACGCCCGGGATGTCGGTCTGGCCCGGCTCGAGCTCCTCGCTCGGCTCGGCGACGTAGTAGTACTCGTCGAGCCGCAGCTTCTCGCCGGTGAACAGCTTCTCCACCTCGCGGTTGGGCTGGATGCCGACGGCGAGCACGACGAGGTCGTACTCGGCCTCGACAATGTCGCCGCCGTTCTCGATGTCCTCGTACCGCAGCCGCAGGTCGCCGTTCTCGAGCTCGGTGACCTTCGAGACGCGACCCTTGATGTAGGTCGCGCCCATGTCCTTGGCCTGCTCGTAGAACTCGTCGTACCGCTTCCCGGCTGCGCGCATGTCCATGTAGTGCATGGTCACGTCGGCCAGCGGAAGCGAGCCCATGATCAGCTGGTTCTGCTTGATGGAGTACATGCAGCACAGCTTCGAGCAGAGCGGGTTGCCGACCTGCTTGTCGCGCGACCCCGTGCACGAGATGTAGGCGATGCGGTCCGGGACCTTGCCGTCGCCCGGCCGGAGGATCGTGTTGAACGGGCGCGTCGGCGCGAGCAGCCGGTCCATCTGCATGCCGGTGATGACGTTCGGGTAGGTGCCGTAGCCGTACTCGGGCTTCAGGTCGGCCGCGAAGAGCTTGTACCCCGTGGAGACGACCACGGCGCCGACCTCGACCTCGACGTCGTGGTCGTGCATGTCGAGCCGGATGGCGTCCGCCGGGCATGCGCGCACGCATTCCTGGCACTCCGAGCACACGCCGCAGTCCAGGCACGAGCCGGACCCGGCGAGCGCCTCGGCCTCGGTCATGCCGGGCTCGAGCTCGTCGAAGGTGGTCGGGGCGGCGGAGTGCACGGTGCCGGCAGTGACGGGCGCGCGGTGCGTGTAGCTCTGCTGGCGCGCCAGCACGCTGTCGTGGTCGACCACGCCGAGCGGGTCGTCGAACAGCGGGAAGCCCGCGAGCGGCCGGTCGTGCAGCCAGGCGTCGATCATGTACGCCGCACGGCGCCCGTGCCCGATCGCGTGGGTGATGTCCGACGCTCCGGTCTCGACGTCGCCTGCCGCGAAGATGAACGGGTGATCGCTCTGCAGGGTGATCGGGTCGACCTTGATCCGGTGCCCTCGCGCATCGCCGGTCACGTGCTCGTAGGGCTCGTCGTCGGGCTCCATGCCGACCGCCGACACCACGGTCTGGCAGTCCAGCACGAACTCGCTCCCGGGGACCGGCTCGGGCCGGCGGCGTCCGGACGCGTCGGCCTCGCCGAGCCGCATCCGCTGGCAGCGGAGTCCGGAGACCGCCCCGGTCGAGTCCTTCACGACCTCGACAGGTGCGACGAGGAACTCGAAGCGCACACCCTCCATCTCGGCCTCGTCGACCTCGACGGCGTGCGCCGGCATCTCCTCACGACCGCGCCGGTAGGCGACCCGGACCTCGGTCGCACCGAGGCGGCGCGCCGTGCGTGCAGCGTCCATCGCGACATTCCCGCCGCCCACCACGACGACCTTCTTGCCGTCGAGCGGCTCGAGCTGGTCCTCGCTCACGCGGCGCAGGAACTTCAGGCCCGTGTGGACCCCGGTCGCGTCCTCGCCCGGCACGTTCATCGCCATCGAGCGCGGGGTGCCGGTGGCCACCAGGACCGCGTCGTACCCCTCGGCCTTGAGCGCCTCGAGATCGTGCACGGCGTGATCGGTGACGATCTGCACCCCGAGGGCCGTCACGTTCGCGACGTCCTGGTCGACCACGTCGTGCGGCAGCCGGTACTGCGGGATCGCGTGACGCAGGAACCCGCCCGGCTTGGACGCCGAGTCGAACATGGTCACGGCGTACCCGGCGCGCGCGAGCTGCCACGCCGCGGTGAGACCTGCGGGGCCTGTTCCCACGATCGCCACGCGGAAGCCGTTGGGCTCGGCCACCGCGACACCTGGTCCCTTGCCCTGTCCGTAGTGCAGGTCGGCCACGAAGCGCTTGAGCCGGCGGATCGGGATGGTCCCCTCGAGCAGGCTGCGCGTGCACTCCGACTCGCAGGGCGCGTAGCAGGCGCGGCCCAGCGTGCCGACGAGCGGCGTCGCCTCGAGGACGAGCTGGAACGCCTCCTCGTACTTGCCGCTCCGGATCAGCGAGACGTAGCCGTGCGCCTTGATGCCGGCCGGGCAGCTCGCGATGCACGGAGACGTCCCGGCGCGCTCGATGACCGCCTTCTTGGGAACCGCCTGCGGGAACGGGATGTACGCCGCATGCCGGGGGACGAGATCGGCGTTGAACTGGTCGGGCACCGCCACCGTGCACGCCATCTGGCAGTCGGAGCAGCCGGTGCAGGCGGCCTGGTCGATGAAGGTCGACTTCTGCTTCACCTTGGCGGTGAAGGTCCCGTCCGGCGCCCGCACGATGCCCTGGACCTCGCTGTAGGTCATCGTGTGGATGTTCGGGTGGTTGATGGTCGTCGACATCTTCGGGCCCGAGATGCAGCTGGCGCAGTCGAGCGTCGGGAAGACCTTGCTCAGCAGGATCATCCGACCGCCGACGCTCGCCTCCTTCTCGACCAGCAGCACCTTGTAGCCCATGTCGCCCAGCTTGATCGACGACTCCATGCCGGCGATCCCGCTGCCGACGACCATGACGTCGTACTTCATGTCTCGCTCCGGTGAGGTGACGTGTCGGATCCGGCTGCGGCCGGGCTAGACGAACAGGTTGACGTTGGCCTCGTCGGCCTCGCCGAGGTAGCTCGCGACGCCGACGCACTCGACGCCGTCGATGAGCTCCTCCTCGCTGATGCCCATGACGTCCATCGACATCGTGCAGGCGACGAACTTGATCCCCTGCTCGCGGGCCGACTCGATCAGCTCGTCGAGGGACATCACGTTCTTCTGCTTCATGACGTGCTTGAACATGCGCGGGCCTGCACCGGCGTAGTTCATGTGCGAGAGCCTCAGCTTGTCGGCGCCGCGCGGCATCATCGCCGCGAAGGCCTTCTGCAGACCGGTCTTCCCGTCGACCCTGATCTTGTTCGGCTTGCGCAGGGCGTTGAGCCCCCAGAAGGTGAAGAACATGGTGACGTCGTCGCCCATGGCCGCTGCTCCGTTGGCGATCACGAAGGCGGCGAAGACCTTGTCGAAGTCTCCGCTGAACACGATGATCGTCTTCTTGCTGGTGTCCACGGTGAACACTTCCTCAGACCGCACCGGGTGCGGGATCAGGCCGAGACCGGACCGAGCTCGGAGAGCTGGGCGGAGAACTCGCGCATGTACTTGACGAACGGCTCGGCGCAGACCGAGCAGATGGCGGCCATCTTCAGCCGCTGCGGGTCGATGCCCTTCTCGCGCATGATGACCTGGGCGGCGGAGGCCACCTGGGCCGTGCGGCTCGAGCAGTCGGGGAGGTAAGCGCACTCCTCGCCGTCGGACGCGATGAACACGCCGTCGATCCCGCTCTCCAGCGCCCGGATGATCCAGCTCGGGCGGATCCCGCTGCTGCACGGGACGGCGATCGTCGTCGCCGTCGCCGGGTAGTGCAGGTGGCGGCTGCCCGCGAGGTCGATCCCGGGATCGGAGATGTTGTGCGTGGAGAACACCAGGATCCGCGGCTTGAACGCGACCTCCGCGATCGTTGCCGTGGCCATGACGACTACTTCATCTTCCGCAGGAACAGGCACAGGTAGCCGGAGTCGTCGTACGAACCGAGGTACTCGTGGCCCATCTTCTTCGTCCACGCGGGGATGTCCTTCAGCGTGCCGGAGTCCGTGGCCTGGACCTCCATCACTCCGCCGACGGCGAGGCCGCCGATCGCCTTCTTGGCGGCGAGGATCGGGCCGGGGCAGGACACGCCGCGCGCGTCCACCACCAGGTCTGCTCCGAGTGCCTTCAGCTCTTCGATCGTGGCGGTCATCGTGGCTCCTTCTCATCGACGACGCTGGTGCGTCGCGCATCGATCAACCACGTCGACCGTACGCGCGGGGCCTGCGCGAAACGGTGACGAGCGCGCGCTTCCTCGTGCCTCGTGCGTCACGGAAGGCAAGCCTTCATATACCCATACCCGTAGGGGTATATGAGGTGTGCACCACAGTGCCGCGGCGCGACACCGGAGCGCCGTCTGCCTAGCGTGGAGGACGCCGGCACGCGGTCGCGGCGGATCAGACGGGTCGGCTCCTACACAACCACCCCGCCCCGCCGCGACCCACCCGCCGGGCCGCAACCCGCTGCCGCACAAGGGTTCGCATCCCCTCGTAGACGCCGCGACCGTCCCACGACGGTCGCACCGACCTGATCAGGACACGCATGAGCTCCGCACCGACCGATGGCCCCGTCCGACGCGCCAGCAGCGACGTACGGTTCGACCCCTCGACCTCGAGCTGGGAGACGACGTTGCGGGGCAGGTCCGTCCTGTCCGACCCCCGCCTGAACAAGGGCACGGCGTTCAGCGCAGCGGAGCGCACCGAGCTCGGGCTCGTGGGCCTGCTCCCGCCGCGCGAGCTCACGCTCGAGCAGCAGGCGACGCGCGCCTACCTGCGCTACCTCGAGCAGCCCAACGACCTGGCCAAGCACGTGTTCCTCACGGCGCTGCACGACCGCAACGAGGTGCTCTTCTTCCGGCTGCTCGGCCGGCACCTCCCGGAGATGCTGCCGATCGTCTACACGCCCACCGTCGGCGAGGCGATCATGCGCTACAGCCACGAGTACCGGCGCCCACGCGGCGTCTACCTGTCCGTCGACGATCCGGACGGGATCGACGTCGCGCTCGCGGCGTCGGGCCGGGCCTCGGACGAGATCGATCTCATCGTGGCCACGGACGCGCAGGGCATCCTCGGTATCGGCGACTGGGGTGTCGGGGGCATCGACATCGCCGTCGGGAAGCTCAACGTCTACACGGCCGCGGCCGGCATCGACCCGGCCCGCACGCTCGCGGTGATGCTCGACGTCGGCACCGACCGCGAGTCCCTGCTCGACGACCCGCTCTACCTCGGCCTCCGCCACCCGCGCGTCGACCGCGCGACCTACGACGACTTCGTCGACCGGTACGTCGAGGCCGCCACCCGCCGCTTCCCCCAGGCGATCCTGCACTGGGAGGACTTCGGCACCAGCAACGCCCGGCGCATCCTCGACCGCTACCGGCCCACCACGTTGACCTTCAACGACGACATGCAGGGCACCGGCGCCGTCGCTCTGGCCGCGATCCTCTCGGCCACGCGCGTCACCGGCCGCCCGCTCGGCGAGCACCGGGTGGTCGTGCACGGCTCCGGCACGGCCGGGATCGGCATCGCCGACCAGCTGCGCGACGCCATGTGCACCCTCGGCGTACCTCGCGACGTCGCGACCCGCCAGTTCTGGTGCGTGGGTCGGCACGGCCTGCTCACCGACGATCGCGAGGACCTGCGCGACTTCCAGGAGCCCTACGCGCGACCCGCCGCGGAGGTCGCCGACTGGACGCTCGACGAGCCGCTCGGCGGCGTCAGCCTCGCCGAGGTGGTACGCCGGGTCCGGCCGACCATCCTGATCGGCACCTCCGGGCGCCCGCAGGCCTTCACCGAGGAGATCGTGCGCGAGATGGCTGCGCACGTGGAGCGGCCCGTCATCATGCCGATGTCGAACCCCACCAGCCTGTCCGAGGCGATCCCTCGCGACCTCGTGGAGTGGACGGACGGACGAGCGCTGGTCGCGACGGGGAGCCCGTTCCCCTCGGTCTCGTTCGACGGGATCGAGCACGAGATCGCCCAGGTGAACAACGCGCTGGTGTTCCCGGGCCTCGGTCTCGGCGTCATCGTCGCGCGCGCCACGCGCATCACCGACGGCATGCTCCTCGCCGCCGCCGAGGCGGTGGCAGCGCTGAGCGACCCGTCGCGCCCTGGGGCGTCGCTGCTGCCGGCGGTGTCGGACCTGCGCGAGGTGTCGGCCGTGGTCGCGACCGCCGTGGCGCGGCAGGCGGTCGACGAGGGCGTCGCCCCCGCGCGGGACGACGACCTCGCGGACGCGGTCCGGGCGTCGATGTGGCGCTGCCAGTACCACCCGGTACGGGCGGTCTGAGGACTCCCGTCTACAGCCCCGGGATCGACGCGGGACCGAAGCCGCCGCGCTGCGCCTCCACCTGCAGGGCGAAGGGGACCCGTCGTACCTCGCGGCCGTCGAGCGACAGCACGAGGCTGTAGCGACCCGGGCGCATGAGAGGCAGCCCCTGGAAGCTGAACGCGAACGGGATGCTCTGCTCCTCGCCGCCGGTGAGCTGGGGCGGCCGGCCGACGGTGAAGCCCATCTGGCCGCCGATGCCCTCGTCGGGGACGCCGGCGCCCGGCGGCAGCTCCGGCACCTCGCCGTCCTCGGTGAGCAGCGTGAACGTCAGGACGTGCTCGACGTTGGTGTCGTTCCACGGCACGTGCACGAGGCCGGCGGCGGAGAACGCGACGACGTAGGGCGGCGCGGTGCCGGCCGGCAGCAGGATGCGGTCGATGTTCGCGCCGGAGATGAACAGCTTCTCCCCGGCGACCTGGGCGAAGTCGCAGAGCATCACGTCGAGGTACATCGGGGCCTCCCGCTGGGGTCGCGCCGCGCGCCGCGTCGCACGCGCGACGCTACCGGGCTGCCCTCGGACCGGCCCTGGGAATATACCCCGGGGGGTATCTGTTATCCTGGCACCAGACCTTCCGAGAGAGGACAGCACATGGCCACCGTGACGCTCACGGCGCAGAACTTCGACGAGATCGCGACCGGCGAGGGCATCACCTTCGTCGACTGGTGGGCATCCTGGTGCGGCCCGTGCCGCGCGTTCGCCCCTGTGTTCGAGAAGGCGTCGGAGACCCACCCCGACATCACCTTCGGGAAGGTCGACACCGAGGCCGAGCAGGCGCTCGCCGGTGCCGCCCAGATCACCGCGATCCCCACCCTCATGGCCTTCCGCGACGGCATCCTGGTCTACCGCGAGGCCGGCGCGCTGCCCGCCTCTGCCTTCGAGCAGCTGATCACCGCCGTCCGCGAGCTCGACATGGAGCAGGTCAAGGCGCAGGTGGCCACGGCATGATCCGCACCGTCACCGTGAACGAGGCAGCGTCCGCGCGCAGCCTCCGCTCGGCCCAGTTCCTCGACGTCCGCACCGCCGACGAGTTCGCGACCGGCCACGTCGATGGTGCGCTCTTCATGCCGCTGCACATCGTGCCGCTGCGCGCCTCGGAGCTGTCGCGCTCCGAGACGTACTTCGTCGTCTGCCAGTCGGGTGCGCGCTCCGCGCAGGCGACGGCCTACCTCGCCGCAGCCGGGTTCGACGTGCGATCGGTCGAGGGCGGCATGTCGGCATGGCAGGCGGCAGGACACCCCGTGACGACCGGCCGCGTCGGCGTCGGCGTCTGATCCCCACGACCTCAAGGACTCCCGTGAAGAAGCTCCTCGTCCTGCTCGCCGCCCTGCTCGGCATCACGGTGCTCGCCGGCTGCGGTTCCAGCGGTGGCGTCACCACCGTCGATCCGCAGGCGTTCCTGTCGACCGCGAAGCAGCCGGGCGTCGTGGTCGTCGACGTGCGCACCCCCCAGGAGTACGCCGCCGGTCACGTCGACGGCGCGATCAACATCGACGTCGAGGGCGGCTCGTTCGACGCCGAGATCGCCAAGCTCGACAAGAACGCGACGTACGCCGTCTACTGCCACAGCGGACGGCGCTCGGGCTTGGCCACCGACGCCATGGGCAAGGCCGGCTTCACCCACGTCTACAACCTCAGCGGCGGGATCGGCGACCTGCAGGCCGCCGGCGCGACGATCGTCAGCTGACCCGGTCGCCCGCCTCCGCCATCCCCTCCGAGAGGCGGGCGACCCACAGCTCCTCGGCCGGCCAGCGCCGCGCCCAGTCGGCGGTCGCGATGTCGTAGTACTCGTGGTCGGCGCCGCCGTCGGGCGCATAGAGCTCGTGCAGCGCCTCGACCGCGAACCCGTGGGCCACGAGCACCCGGACCCAGTCGCCGTGCGACGGGTGGTGCTCCACTCCCCCTCCGGGCCACTCCACGCGCCGCACCTCGCGCATGCCGCGCAGCAGCCGCTCCTGGGCCGTGCCCTCCTCCTCCGGCACGCACAGCGCGGAGAGCAGGCTGTTGGTGAGGAACACCAGACGGCCGCCGGGACGCAGCACGCGTGCGGCCTCCGCCACCCAGGCCTCGGGATCGCACCACGCGGCCGCGCCGTGCTCGCTGAGCACGAGGTCGTACGTCGCAGCGCGCAGCGGGAGGCGCTCGGCGTCGGCCAGGAGCAGCGGGAACCGCGGACCGTACGTGCGCTGGCAGCGCAGCGCTGTGCTCAGCTGCTCCCACGACGCGTCGAGCGACACGACGCGGGCCCCGTGCCGGCTCAGCCAGGCACCGACGTACCCGGTGCCGCCCGCGAGGTCGAGCACGTCGAGCCCGGCGACGTCGCCGAGGACGTGCAGGTCGCTCTCAGGACGAGCGAACAGCCCCCAGCCGAGATCCTCGCGCTGCCATGCGTCGTCGGCGGCGGCGTCGGTGAACTGCTCGTTGACCACCGCCCAGAGCGCGCGGTTGCGCGCGAGATCGCCGCTCCACGCTCCCACCCGCGAAGGCTATCGGGGTGCCGCCGTGCTCCGAGCGCTGGTCGCCCGCGGGGTCTCTGCTCGGCGCGACACCACAGGTAGCGTTCTCCGCGGGTGAGGGGACGACAAGGAGCTCCAGGACCGTGACCCACGACGCGCCCCGGCCGCCCGCCGATATGAGCGAGCACGGTCTCGTCGCGACGTCCATGCCCGATCTGTTCCGCCTCGCGATGCGGCAGTCACCGGTGGCCACCTGCCTCGTCGACGGCGAGGGCGCCTTCCTCGCGGTGAACGCGGCGGCCCGGGCGCTGCTCGGGCAGACCGCGGACGAGCTGGTCCAGCTGAGCCTGCAGCGGCTCGTGCATCCCGACGACGTCGATGCCGACTCGGCCGCGCGCGACCGCATCGCCCGCGGCGAGACCGACAACTACCGCGCGCAGCAGCGCTTCGTGCGACCGGACGGAACCGTGTTCTCCGGCGAGCTCGTGGTCAACACGCTGCGCGGCTCCGACGCGCGGGTCCTGGCGTACGTCGTGCAGATCGTCGACGTGAGCGACCGTGAGACGGCGCGCGACGAGGCAGCGTTCGCGCGCGAGGAGCTGCGCGGCGTCATCGACTCGCTCATCGACCCGTGGGTCTACATGGTCGCCGTCCGCGACGACGAGGACCGCATCGTCGACTTCGCCTACCGCGATGCGAACGACGCAGCGCTGGTGGCCAACCGCATGTCGCGCGAGGACCTGCTCTCGACGACGCTCCTGCAGCTGCTGCCGGGGCACACCACCAACGGTCTCTTCGAGCAGTACGTCGCCGTGGTGGAGACGGGCGAGCCGCTGGCCCTCGACGACGACCCGTATGCCAGCGAGCTGACGTCGGGCGGGCTGCGCTGGTTCGACAACCGCGCCGTGCGCGTCGGCGACGGACTGAGCTTCACCTGGCGCGATGTCACCGACCGCGTGCGCATCAGGCGCCGCCTGGCTCACGAGGCGCGGTCGGACTCGCTGACCGGGCTGGCCAACCGGCTCGGCCTCGAGCACGCGGCCCGCGAGATGTTCTCGCGCGAGCCGCGCAGGGGTCGTCGCCTCGCGATCCTCTACTGCGACCTCGACGACATGAAGAGCATCAACGACACCTACGGGCACGCGTGCGGCGACCTGGTGCTGCGAGCGGTGGCCGACCGCATCGACGGTGCGCTGCGCCACGGCGACATCGCAGCACGGGTGGGCGGCGACGAGTTCGTGATCCTGGCCGACGGGATCACCGACGAGGAGGCCGCGCTCGCCATGGTCGTCCGCGTCGCCGAGGCGGTCACGCGGCCGGTCCTCTACGGCAGGGAGGCCATCACCCCGACCCTCTCCGTGGGCCTGGCGCTCGCCGACCCCGGCGACGACGTGGAGGCTGCGCTCAAGCGCGCCGACGACGCGCTCTACGACCGCAAGCGGGCCCGCCGCGAGACCGCGCGCGGCTGACGTCGCGGTGGCGGCGTAGGCGTCGGCACCCCGTCGTAGCCTGGGCCCGACCCAGGAGGTGCCATGAGGCCGTCGCTCGCACCCGACCGCGCGCGAGCGCTGCGCATGGCCGCGCTGCTCGTCGCACCGCGGCCCTCGGGCACCCACCAGCCCGGCACGGTCGACGAGGTCGTGACGCACCTCGGGGCGATGCAGGCGCAGGACAGCGCGAGCGGGCTGTGGTCGCTGGGCCTGCGCCTCGGGGGCGCCACGCAGGCCGACGTCGTGGCGGCGCTCGAGCGGCGCGAGGCGCTGCGCACGTGGCCGATGCGCGGCACCGTGCACCTCGTCCCCTCGCGCGATGCGCACTGGATGCTCGAGGTCACCGGCAGCAAGGCGCTGGCCGGCGCGGCGAAGCGGCGGCAGTTCCTCGGCCTCGCCGACGACGTCGCCGACCGCGCCGTCGAGATCATCGGCGAGGAGCTGTCCGGCGGGCGGCGTCGGACCCGCGCGCAGCTGCTGTCGTCGATCTCGGCGGCCGGCGTACCGATCACGAACAACCTCGGCTACCACCTCCTCTGGTACGCCAGCCAGCGCGGCGTCAGCGCGATCGCGCCCGACGTCGACGGCGAGCAGACCTTCGTGCTGCTCGACGACTGGGTCCCCGACCCCGTGCGCCTCGGCACGGACGAGGCGCTGGCCGTGCTCGCCACCCGGTACTTCCGCAGCCACGGACCGACCACGCGCCAGGACTTCCAGGGCTGGACCGGCCTCAACGCCACCGAGGCGAAGAAGGCCATCGCACTCGCCGGCGACGCCCTGGCCACCGCCGAGCTCGACGGGGTCGAGGTGCTGCTCGACCCTGTGCTGCTCGACGCCGAGCTGCCCGACGATGCCCAGGTGCACGCGCTGCCCGGCTTCGACGAGTTCATGCTCGGTTACAAGGACCGTTCGCTGTTCCTCGACAAGGAGCAGTTCGACGCCGTCGTGCCCGGCGGCAACGGGATGTTCCGGTCCACCCTGGCGCGTCGCGGTCGGGTGCTCGCGACGTGGACGCGCAGCACCAAGGGCAGGAGGGGCGTCGTGACGGCCACGCCGCTGGTCCGGCTCACGAAGGCCGACCGCGCCGCGGGCGAGGAGGCGCTCCGGCCGTGGGCGGCCCACGTCGGGTCCGACCTCGAGGTGCGCTGGGAATCCTGACCCGAGCCCGGTCGTCGGCGAACGGGTCCGGACCTGCTGGTCAGCCCGGCGCCGGACCCTCCGAGACGGCCGAGTCGGGGATCACCGCGGCGAGCCACGTCGGCATCTGGCCGTCGTCGTCGGAGAAGCGGGTCCGCAGCGACGCGGGGTCGACACCCCAGGAGCTGAGCTGGCCGAGCACCGTGTCGCGCGCGGCGCCGATGCGTCGCGCCAGCAACCGGCGCACCGACCACTGCAGCTCCCGCTCGCGGAGCGCCTGCTCCACGAGCTCCTCCTGCTCGAACGAGAGGCCGTACGCGCGCGCCACGGCGGCCGCGGTGTCGTAGCGGTAGTCGTGGCCGGGCGAGGGGTTGAACTCCCCGGGGCGCAGGTTCATCGCGTTCTTCACGTCGGCGAGCTCGACGAGGAAGGACACGAAGGGCACGTGCGCCCCCGTGGGCCGCCCCCAGTAGTCGACCTGATGCCGGACGAGGCTCGTCGGGTCGGCGAGCGCGACCGGGTCGGTGGGATGGGTGAGGTTGAGGTGGCCGGGTCGCGCGTCGAGCGCCTGGTCGCGCCCGGTGGCGTACTGCAGGCCCCGCTGCTCGCGCACGGCCGGATGGTCCGGGCGCAGCACCCGGTCGGTCTGGGAGTAGATCGGGACCCCGGCGTAGACGCCGCCGTGGAAGCCGATCCGCTCGAGCTCCTCCGCCAGGGTCGCGCCGAACGCGTCGAGTGCGACGATCGAGCCGAGCGACTCGCCGAACGCGAACAGCTTCACGTCCGGGTTGAGCTCGCGGGCGCGCGCGGCAAGGGCTCGGGCGTAGGCGGCGTACGCCGTCGCCGCCTGCCGGCGCTTGGGCATCGCGAGCGCCGACGGCACCTGGGCGTAGGGGACGGTGACGGTGGCACAGTCGCCTGCCGTGAGCAGCTCCACCGTCTCGGTGTGGACGTAGGAGACGTAGCCGTCGCCGGTGGGCGCGGAGAGCACGATCGTGCCCTTGCCGAAGCCGCCGAGCCGCTCGACCTCGGCGACGAGGGCGGCGGCGTCGGCCGCGAGGTCGCCGGTCTGCGCGCCGAGCGGGAGCAGCGCGCGAACCGGGTCGCTCGCATCGACCCCGAGCACGTGGCGCAGCTCCTTCGCGGTGTACGCCTGCGAGATGAAGCGCCGTCCCTCGCGGCCGAGGTCGACGAAGTCGTACGCCGAGTCCGGGCCACCGGTGACGCCGCTGCGCTCGGGCACGGCGGCGTAGGCCTCCTCGAGCACCTTCTCCTCGACCGCGACGCGGGAGGAGTAGAACGACAGCGCGACGACCGCGCCGCCGGCGAGCACCAGGCCGACCGCGGCGTGCCCGAGCATGTGCGCCAGGTCGCCGGGATCGTCCTCGCCGGTCATGCCGCGCGCGAGGTACTCGACCAGGTGGCCCTCGAGGGCGACCGCGCCGAGCGTGATCGCCGCGACGCCCGCGGCGCGCGCGACACCGACCGGCAGGCTCGCGCCCCACTGGAACTCGAACCGCGTGGGCGGGCTGCCCTCCTGCGGCGGGAGGGTGAAGTAGCGCAGGAAGCGCGGGTGCCGCGAGAGCGCCGCGAGGGCGGCGCCGACACCGATCTCGCCGAGGACGACGACCACCGGGTGGCGCGGCTCGATGCGCTCGGGCAGCAGCGCACCGATCGTGTCGGTACCGGCCACCAGCGCGGCCGCGCCGCACGAGACGGCGACGAGCTCCGCGGCGGAGCCGACCGCGGCCGTCGGAACCGGCAGCCGCTCCTGCTCCTCGGCGAGCGCACGAGCGCGGCGGCGCACGCCGTACGCCACTCCCGCCGCGGCGATCGCGAGCACGCCGGTGACCGCTGCGGTGCGCCGGTCGCGCTGCTTCTCGCCCGCTGCCCCGACCATGTCGCGCACCACGTTCGTCGTGGCGGTCGCGGAGATGTAGGCCATCGCCATGCCGGCGCCCGACACGATCGCGCGGTCGAGCGCAGGCCGCGGGATGGTGCCCGCGATGCGGGTGAGCGGGTAGACCGCCACCGCCGCGAGCAGCCCGGCGCGGCGGCCGTCGGTCAGCCGCGGCAGCGGCACCTGCATGCGTTCGCTCCTCGTCGTCCATGGCGTGCGGGACCAGGGTACGGCTCGGCACGGGAGCGCGTCCGCGGACCACGGATACGCCGTGCCCCGTCCGGCTCACGGCCTCGCGCCCTCCCCGCGCTTACCCTGGACCGGTCGGAGGGAGCGGAACGTGCGCAGGATCAGGTGGGCGGCGACGGGTGCCGCCGTCGCGGCCGTGGCCGCACTGCTGGCGCCGGCCGGCGCGCAAGGCGCGGCGGCGGCGCCCGTGGCGGTGCGCCCGGAAGTCCTCGCCGCACCCCCCGCGGTCGTCGCACCCGCCTCGGTCGCGCTCGCGCCGCACATCCCGGGAGCGACCCGCTTCGACGGGCGCGTGCCGGCGACCGTCCGGCAGGTCATCGTGGTCAGCGCACCGCGGTGGTCGTCGACGTCGGGCACCGTCACCCTCTGGCAGCGGTGGGGATACGGCTGGAAGAAGCTCGCGGTCTGGTCGGCCCGCCTCGGCTACGGCGGGCTCGTGCTGGGCTACCGACGTGTGCAGGGCACCGGGACCACCCCTGCGGGCGCCTACGCGATCACGCAGGCGTTCGGACGGCAGGCCGACCCGGGCACGGCGCTCCCCTACACGCAGGTCACGCGCGACCACTGGTGGGTCGAGGACCGCAGGTCGCCGTACTACAACCAGATGCGGCTCGGCAGCCAGGGCGGCTTCGCGCTGCGGACGTGGGGCTACAACTCCTCCGAGCGGGTGGCCTACATGGGTGCGCAGTACGACTACGCCGCCGTCGTCGACTTCAACCGGCCGAACCCCGTCATCGGTCGCGGCGCCGGCATCTTCCTGCACGCCTTCGGGAAGGGCGCGACCGCCGGCTGCGTGTCGATCCGCGTCGACCGCATGCGCGCCACGCTGCGATGGCTCTCGCCGGCGCAGCGGCCGTGGATCCTGCTCGGGCAGTCGACCTGGCTCGCGACGCGCTGACCCCTACGACGTCAGGAAGTCGACGACGAGGCGGTTGAAGGCCGCGGCGTGCTCGATCTGCGTCCAGTGCCCGCACTGGCCGAACACGTGCAGCTGGACGTCCGGCAGCAGGCGCAGCAGCGTGAAGGCGTTCTCGAGCGGGATGATCCGGTCGTCGCGTCCGTGCACCACCAGCGTCTTGTGCGGCAACGCTGCGATCACGTCGTCGGGGGTTCGCATCGCGTCGACCCAGCGCTGGCGCGGCGCCGGGAACATCGCGGAGAACGACTCCTGGAACCCCGGCTGGATGCTCGCCTCGTAGCGCACCTGCGCGAGCTCGTCGTTCACGAGGCCGCGGTCGTAGGCGAACAGGTCCAGCAGCCGGCGCATGTTCTCGATCGACGGCTCGTAGCCCCAGACGTCGTCGAGCCCCTGGGTGATCTCGAAGTGCACACCGACGCTGCCCATGAGCACGAGGCGGTCGACCCGCTCGGGGTGCGTCGCGGCGAGGTGCAGCGCCAGCGCACCCCCGAAGCTGTTGCCCACCACGTGCGTCCTCTCGATGCCGAGGGTGTCGAGCAGCCCGACCGCCTGGTCCACCCACTGCTGCATCGAGTACGCGATCCCGTCCGGCCGCTCCGTGTAGCCGAAGCCGACCGCATCGGGCGCGAGGACGTGCAGCCGCTCGCTCAACGTCGGGATGGTGAGCCGCCAGTTCGCGTACGCCGACACGCCCGGTCCCGACCCGTGCAGCAGCAGCACGCTCGGTGCGTCGGCCGGTCCCGACTCGAGGACGTTGGTGGCGATGCCGGCCGCGTCGACGGTCCGGCCGATCTCGGGGCGCTGGGTCTCGGTCATGGCCGCACTCTGCTCCCCGGCGATCTCGTACGCAGCGCGGGTTCCCCGAGGCGGAACGAGGGGCCTACTGCACGTGCACGCGCGTGTAGACGCCCCAGTAGTCAGGGCTCTCGGACCCGCCGGAACCGGACAGCTCGCTGACGGCGTAGTCGCCGGGTGGCAGGTCGTAGTACCAGAACGCCGTGCGGCCGCCGGACACGCCGCCGAGGAAGAACGTGTTGCCCACGCTGGTGAAGCAGTTCTTCGGCGGGAACCCGCTCGCGCTGTGCCCCACGCTGCAGGTCCTGCCGTCCGTGAGCTCCGCGTCGGTGACGTCGGCCGCCAACGAGACCAGGCCGAGGGTGGCGACGTAGCCGGGGGCGCCCTGCGCCCGCAGGAACCCACGTCGCGGGATCGTGGCGGGCATCGCGACGGCCTGCTGGTAGGGCGTCGTGCTGAACCTCACCTCGGCCACGACCGGCAGCGACGCCGTAGCGTCCTGCACCTGCCCGACGACGTCGACCTCGTGGATGCTCGACGCGACTGCCTTCCCGTCCGGGGCGAGGACCTCGCCGCCGCGGCCGGCGTAGAACCAGTAGCGGCCCGGCTCCAGCGTGATCGCGAACTGGCCGACGCCACCCGGCGTGGGGTTGCGGAGGTCGCCCCTCAGCCGCGCCGGCATGGCCGTGCCGCCGCCGAGGAAGGAGGCCGACGTGCGCCACCGGCGGTAGGCGTCCAGAGCCTGCGGCGTGGGCAGGTCGATGGCCGGCTGCCACGCGTTCTGCCGCCGGACGAACTCCTCGCGCGTGAGGCCCTCGCCCGGACGAGCGACCTGGACCGTGCCCATGTCCCGTGGGGTCGGCGTAGCCACGTCGACCACATACGTGCCCGCCTCGAGCCTCGACGGCACGGTGACGTCGGTGCCGAGCACGGTGATCGACAGCGTGCGGACGCCCGCCGCAGCCTGATCCGGAGATCGCTGCCACGCCGGAGCCGTCGGGTACGCCGGTTGCGGCGCGCGGGAGAGCGACGGCGACACCGGGCCCATGACGATCATCGAGCCGGAGCTGCTCGGCGCCGCGTCCGGAGCGCCCGAGCACGCCGCGAGCAGCGCGCTGATCCCCGCGGCTGCGACCAGCGCCCGCGTCGTCCGTGCGTCCCAGGTCCTGCGCACCGGCTCCCCCTCCGCGTACACACCCGTTCCCTCGTCAGGGTAAGCCCCTGGCACCCCCGGAACCCGAGATCGACGTGTCCCCTGCCCCACGCATAGTCCATCCCCGCCCGCGCGCATGCAGACTGCCGCTCGCCCGCAGCGAGCGCGGGCGGATCGCGTCGTGCGGCCCCTCGTCGTTCGACCATTGCAGGGTCGGTGCTCTCCCCGACCGGACGCTTGTCGGTGAGCGGTCCCCGACTGGGGACGAGCGCGCGCGACAGCCCTTCGAGTCAGAAGGGCGGGTCGGATTCCTTGCCGACGTCGCGCAGGGTGAACCCGGTCCGTCCGGGCTGCGGCGGGAACATGTCGCGGCTCACCGGTCCGCTGCTCGCGGTCGTGGGCGGCGCCGGCGGTGCAGGCGGCGGTGCAGGCGACGGTGGCCCGTCGACGGCGTCGGGCGGTGGTTCTGCCGCGGGCGGGTGGTCGGCGGGGTCGTGGAGGAACGGCCGGGGCGGGATCGAGATCCGCTGGCCCCAGGCGGTGAGGAAGGTGGCGGAGCCGTCGGCCTTGGAGTCGTGGATGTCGAGGTAGCCGGCGGTCTTGAGGGGGTGGTGCCGGTTGCAGCAGCCGCCGCAGTTGCCCGCCGAGGTCTCCCCGTCGGGGAACGGGAGGGCGTGGTCCATCTGCAGCCGCTTCGGGGAGCGAGTGGTGCAGCCCGGCTGGCGGCAGTGGTCCCTCGCCAGGACGTAGTCACGCAGTTTGTCGGGCAGGTACTGCTCGCGTCCGTAGTCCAGCAGGTGCCCGGTGACCGGGTCGGTCACCGCGCGCCGCCACGTCGTCGCGATCCCGGCGTAGTCGCGGGCGATCCCGGCGGGGACCGGCTCGCCGTCGAGGAGGGCGTGGCGGTCGGCCTCGCCGCGCAGCGTCTCGAGGTCCATCACCAGGGTCAACGAGACCGGGATGTCGGCCGGGTCGAACACCTGCGACCCGTCCGCCTGGACAGTTCCGAGCACGGTCGCGGCGAACGCGTCCGCCCGGCACGCGTCGGCCAGGGCGTCGTCGTCACCCTCGCGCACGGCCTTCGCGCCACCCCGGGCCGCCTGCAGGGCGCGGCCGCGGGCGTCGACGACCTGGTGCATCGCCGAGATCGTCGGCCAGTCCGACACGATCCCCAGGTAGCCGAGACCGTCCGGGAGCTGCTTGCAGGACACGTACCGGCCGGCGCGGGCGCGGGCGACCCGCTGCGCCTCCCGCTCGGCGTCCAGATCAGCCACTGCCGCGCGAACCAGGCGGCGGAACTCGGTCGGGGTCTTGCGCTTGGCCTTGGGCAGCAGCCGGTCCTGCAGGGCGGCGATCGTGTCGGGGTCGGTGACGTGCGACGTCTCCGAGACCAGGACCCGGCAGTGCCACTCCGACACCTCCCCCGCGGCCAGCGCGGCCCGGAAGGCGGGGAACTCCACATGCAGGGCCCGGGCGGTCGCGATCGCCGACGCCGCCGCACCCTCCCCGACCCGGCGGACCAGCGCGACCTCCATGGTCGCGTGCCGGTCGGCCATCGAGTCCGAGAGGCCGACCCCGGCCAGCGCAACCAAGCTCGTGGCATCCATCGCTGCTGCGAGGGCCTTGACCGCCTCGACGCGACGCGCGTAGGCGAGCCTGCCCTCGACGGAGAGCGTGCCGGGGTGGATCGAGGAGAGCAGCACCACGTCCCACCCCGACACCGGACCGCGCATCGCCAGCAGCTCCTCGTCGGCGAACCGGTCGTCGTCGAAGAACACCGGCACCGGGATGCCGTCGTCGGGGTCGCCATAGCGGGCGGCGTCCTCGGCGGCCAGGGTGCGCAGCGACTCGGCGTCCAGCCACTCCTGGTCGACGTCCCACTCCCAGTCGTCGCCAGCACCGCGCTCGGGCTGCGCAGGGGAGGTGGGGGTGCCGGGCATGGGTCCAGTGTCGCACACCAGTACTATTCGAGTCAACACCTGGATGGGACGTTTTCCCATGCAGCAGAAGAACTTTCAGCGATCAGCTCGTGACTCAGCATCGCCGGGAGACCTTCACCTGCCCAGCCCGCGAACGACGGCGACCCGACGCGTGGACCACCACGCGCTCAGCGCCACGAGCGGCACACACACAGCCGGGCCCGCTCTCGTCGCTGCGCCCTTCCCCACGCACCCAGCGCCACCCGCGGGACGCAGACGGCCGAACCCCTCCGTCGATGCGCCCTTCCCCACGCACCCAGCGCCGGCTGCGCGACGAAGCCGGCCGAACCCCTCCCGTCGATGCGCCCTTCCCCACGCACCCAGCGTCACCCGCGCGACGGGCACACCCGAACCCGTCGATGCGCCCTTCACGACACACCCAGCGCCACCCGCGCGACGGGCACACCCGAACCCGTCGCTCCGCCCTTCCCCACGCACCCAGCGCCACCCGCGCGACGCGCACGCGCGCACCCGCTCTCGTCGGTGCGCCCTTCCCCACGCACCCAGCGCCAGCTGCGCGACGCAGGCGACCGAACGCCCGCCCTCGCTGCGCCCTTCCCCACGCACCCCAGCGCCACCTGGCCGACGCGCACAGCCCAACGCCCTGCCATCGGCGCGCTCGCCACCTACCGAAAGCGCCACCCGGGACCGCGACCGAGCACGATCCGGACAGCGCGCACCCGAGGGCGGTGCCGACACCCGTGCGGCGCCGTCGCACGGATCAGGCTGAGACACCGGCCTCGTTCGTGCTGGACTGGACCCCCGGTGCGCGGGCCGCGTCGTCCGATCCTCGACGCGGCCCGGCCGGCTCGACACGACGGAGGGAACCGATGGCCGCGGTGCCGCGCGCGTTCCACGTCATGTCCAAGCCCACCGGGGCGATCTGCAACCTCGACTGCGACTACTGCTTCTTCCTGTCCAAGGAGCAGCTCTACCCGGGCAGCGGGTTCCGGATGGCGCCGGAGGTCCACGAGGCCTACGTCCGGCAGCTGCTCGAGGCGCAGCGCGGGGTCGACGAGGTCGTCGTCGCGTTCCAGGGCGGCGAGCCCACCCTCATGGGCCTCGACTTCTTCCGTCGCACCCTCGAGCTCGAGCAGCGGTACGCCGCGCCGGGTCAGCAGATCCTCAACACGCTGCAGACCAACGGCACCCTCCTCGACGACGAGTGGGCGCTGTTCCTGCGCGACCACGGATTCCTGGTCGGGGTCTCGATCGACGGGCCGCGTGCGCTGCACGACGCCTACCGCGTCGACAAGGGCGGGAAGCCGACCTTCGATCGCGTCGTCCGCGGCATCGACGTGCTCCGACGGCACGGCGTCGACTGGAACGCGCTGGTGACGGTGAATGCGGCGAACGGCGACCACGGCCGCGAGGTCTACACCTTCCTGCGCGACGAGCTCGGCGCCTCGTTCGTGCAGCTGATCCCGATCGTCGAGCGCGCGACCGCGGAGCTGCTCCCGCTCGCGGAGGCCGGCTGGGGCGAGCGGTCGCGCGACCGGCCGCTGTACCGGCAGGAGGGCGCCCTCGTCACCCACCGCAGCGTCGGCGCGGAGCAGTACGGCCGCTTCCTCGTCGACGTGTTCGAGGAGTGGGCCCGTCACGACGTCGGTGACGTGTTCGTGCCGACCTTCGACACCGCCCTCGCCCACTGGCTCGGCATGCACCAGTCGGGATCGTGCGTCCATGCGGAGACCTGCGGCGACGCCGTCGCTCTCGAGCACAACGGCGACCTCTACTCCTGCGACCACTACGTGGAGCCCGACTATCTCCTCGGCAACATCGCCGAGGGCCGCACGCTCCTGCAGCTCGTCGACTCCCCGCAGCAGCGCGCGTTCGGGAACGCCAAGCGCGACACCCTGCCCGACTACTGCCGACGTTGCGACGTGCGCTTCGCCTGCCACGGCGGCTGCCCCAAGGACCGCTTCCTCACCGCTCCCGACGGCGAGCCGGGGCTGCACTACCTCTGTGCGGGATACCAGCACTTCTTCCGCCACGTCGACGCCCCGATGCAGACCATGGCCGCGCTGCTGCGCAACGGCCGCGACGCCACGGGCCTGCGCACCTGGTACGCCGGTCGCGACGCGCACCTCTCCCCCACCGATCCCTGCACCTGCGGCTCCGGGACCGCCTTCGCGGCCTGCCACGGTGGCCCGGCCCCCCGGAGGTCGTGATGGGCTTCTTCGGGTCCCGCAGCACCGTCGTCGACGACCTCCGCGCCGGCGTGACGCTCGGCGTCGAGAGCATCCCGGACGGATTGGCGAGCGGGCTGCTCGCCGGCGTCAACCCGGCCTACGGGCTCTACGCCTACATGGTCGGCACGTTCGCCGGCGCACTCACGACGTCGTCGGTCTTCATGGCCGTCCAGGCGACCGGTGCCATGTCGGTGATCGTGGCCGACGTGCCGGTCCTGCACGCCGGATCGCTGGCGTCGACCGCGCTGTTCACCCTGTCGGTCCTCACCGGCGTCGTGATGCTGGCACTGGGCCTGCTGCGCCTGGGGACCCTCGTGCGGTTCGTGCCCAACGCGGTGCTGACCGGTTTCGTGAACGCCGTAGCCATCAACATCGTGCTGGGCCAGCTCTCGAACCTCACGGGCTACTCCTCGGACCTCGGCAACCGGGTCACGCGCTCGATCGACACCCTGCTGCACCCGCTGCAGTGGAGCTGGGCGAGCGTCGCGGTCGGCGTCGCCACGGTGGCCCTCATCCTGCTGCTCGAGCGGACACCGGTCGGGGCGCTGGGGCTGGTCGTGGCGGTCGTCGCGACGTCGGCGGTGGCCGCCCTGCTCGGTGTCGACGGCGTCACCACCCTCGACGACATCGCCGACGTGCCGAGCACCTTGCCGCACCTGTCGCTCCCGGATCTCGGTCTCGTCGGGGAGCTGATCGTGCCGGCCCTGTCGTTGGCGCTGGTCGGCCTGGTGCAGGGCGCCGGGATCAGCAACTCGATCCCCAACCCCGACGGGCGCTACCCCGACGCGTCCGGCGACTTCCGCGGGCAGGGCGTGGCGAACATCGCCGCCGGCCTCCTCCAGGGCATGCCTGTCGGCGGCTCGATGTCGGCGACCGCGATCGCGACGTCCTCAGGTGCTCGGTCGCGCCTGGCCAACGTCGTCGCCGGAGTGGTGATGGCGCTGCTCATCCTGCTGGTCGGGCCCACGCTCGGGCACATCGCGATGCCGGCCCTCGCGGCGCTGCTCATGCTCATCGGCGTGCGCACCTTCAAGCTCGAGAACGTCCTCAACGTGTGGCGCACCGGCGCCACCCAGGCCACCACGATGGCTGTGACGTTCGTGCTCACCCTGCTCATCCCGCTGCAGTACGCCGTGCTCGTCGGCGTCGGGCTGTCGATCCTGCTCTACGTGTTCGCGCAGTCGTCGAAGGTCACGCTGGTCAGCTGGGAGGTCGACGACGCGGGCCGGCTCGTCGAGGAGGAGGTGCCGACCGAGCTGCCGCCCCACGAGGTGGTCGTCCTGCAGCCCTACGGCAGCCTGTTCTTCGCTGCCGCACCGGTCCTGGAGTCCCAGCTGCCCCGAGTCACGCCCGAGTCGGGAGGCTCGGTGGTCGTGCTCCGGCTGCGCGGCAAGCAGGAGCTCGGAAGCACGTTCATCGCGGTGGTACGCCGCTACGCGGCCGAGCTCGAGGCGGTCGGTTCCCGGCTGCACCTCGCGGGCGTCAGCGAGGGCGTGCTGCGCCAGCTCGATGCCACCGGCACGACGGCGGCGCTCGGGACCGACGCCGTCTTCCCCGCGACCCGGGTGGTCCACGAGTCCCTCGACCTCGCCGTCGCGGCTGCCCGCCGCCACGTCGAGGGGACGGCGCACGACGCCTGACCGCCTGTGCGCGGCGCGTGGCGCGACGGGGCCACCGGCCACTACGACGTGTCCTGCTTCTTCGCCTTCTTCGCCTTCCTCGTCCTCGCGGGCTCGACACGTTCGGGGTCGACCTCGACAGGCTCGTCGTCGGGACGGCCGGCCACGATCCGCTCGTCGCCCGGGACGTAGTCCTCGGGCAGCTCGGTCTCCGCGTCGGACGCGATCGGCTCCTCGAGGTTCTCGCGCGCCGCGCGCACCCCGGCCGAGATGCTGTGCCACATCCGGTCGGACCCGAGGCGGTCGAGGAACCCCGAGCGACGCAGCACCTCACGGGCGCGCTGGAAGACCCGTACGAGGTACAGCTCGATGCCGCGCGACCGCAGCTTCGCGAGGAGGACGTCGAGAGCGTCGACGCTCGTGGTGTCGAGCTGGCTCGTGGCCTCGAGGTCGAGCAGGAGCGAGTGCGTGCCCGGGTGCTCGTCGACCGTGCGGAGCACCTGCGTGACCACCTCGGTCGCGTTCGCCCAGAAGAGGGGGACGTCGAGACGCAGCACGAGGACGCCGTCGACCGTTCGGCGCTCGGGGTGGCGCTGCGCACTGCCCCACGCCGCCTTCTCGCCCGGCACCTTGCCCATGATGTCGACGTGCACGCGGCTGGAGCGGTAGACCAGCCCGAGCAGCGACTGCCCGACGGCGAAGAGCAGGCCGTAGAGGGGCCCGAGGAGCAGGACGCCGATCATCGCGGCCATCGCCGCCAGGAAGTCGTTGCGGCGCACGGCGATGTAGCGGCGCAGCGCCCCGACGTCGAGCAGCCCCCACACCGCCTGGATGACGATGGCCGACAGGGCCGCGCGCGGCAGGTCGGTCAGCGAGGAGGTGAACAGCACCAGCACCAGCAGCGCGAAGCTCGCGGCGACCAGCCCGGTCAGCTGCGACGAGCTGCCCGCACGAACCGCTGAGGCGGTCTTCGACAACGACCCGCTCACACCGAGCCCGCCCGACAGACCGGCGGCCACGTTCGCCGCACCGGTCGCGAGCAGCTCCTGGTCGGTGTCGATGGGGTAGTCCAGCCGGACGGCGAAGATGCGCGCGGCGCTCATCCCCTCGGCGAGCGCGACGAGGCCGAGGGCCAGCCCTCCCACGATGACCGGCGGCAGGTCGGCAGCGTCGATCCCCGGCAGCCCCAGCGGCGGGACGCCCTGCGGCACCCGCCCGACGGTGGCGACACCCTGGGCGGCGAGGTCGAGCCGGTTCGACACGGCGATGGCGCCGATCAGGACGAGCAGTCCCCAGGGGATGCGCGGCAGGAGGTGCGCACCCAGGAAGAGCACCACGAGGCACGACAGCCCTACCGCGGCGGTGACGGGGTCGGCGTCGCCGAGCTGGCTGAGCAGGCCCCACGCTCGGGCGAGGACGTCGCCCGACTCGGGCGGCATGCCGAGCAGACTCGGGATCTCGCCGAGCACGATCAGGAGCACCAGGCCGAACACGAAGCCGGTCACGATCGGTCGGGACAGGAACTCCACGGCCCAGCCGACCCGAGCGACACCGCCGACGACCAGCCCGATGCCGGCGGAGATCGCGAGCGCGGACGTGAGCGCGACGGCGTGCGCCGTGCTCCCGTCGGCCTGCGCAGCCACCAGCGATCCCGACAGCACGGACACCGTCGAGACCGGGCCGACGACGAGGTGCGGCGAGGATCCCAGCACCGCATAGGCGACGAGCGCGAGCGGGATCGCGTAGAGACCGACCTGCACCGGCACGCCCGCGATGCCGGCGTAGCCGAGAGCCTGCGGGACGGCCAGGGCGGCGACGATCGCTCCGGCGAGGACGTCGCCGGGGAGCCGGTTCGCGCGGTACGCCGGGAGCCAGCGCGCGGCAGGCAGCCAGCCGCGTGGCTCGCGCGTCACCGCCACCTCGACGTCCACCCGGCGTTCACCGTCCCTTCACCGGGGCGACGGTAGCGGGGCACGGCGTGCGAAGCCTGCGCGTCGCGCAGGCGCGCAGGCAGACGGGGCTCAGGCCTCCGAGCCCTCGAGGCGCCGCACGTCCGCGCGCAGGGAGGCCACCGGCCACAGCAGGTAGGCGATGGCGCCCACCGCGAGCCCGAGAACCGCCATCGCCACGACGGCGAAGGCGGGGCTGGTGATCGTGGCGATCCATCCGGTGAGCAGGTAGCCGATGGTCGTGAAGAGGGCGAAACCGGCCGCCGCGATGCCGACCACGCGGCCGCGCTGCTCGTTGGGCGTGAGGAGGGTGGTGAACGTCATGACGGGGATGAGGAAGGACTGCGCCGCGCCGGCCAGGGCCCAGAGCAGCAGGACGACGATGATCGGCGGTTCGATGCCGGTGACCAGCAGGGGCAGGCACATGAAGATGGCCAGCGGCAGCACGAGGTCGAGCTGCTCGCGCAACCGGCGCCGCCCGATCAGCAGACTGCCGACAGCAGCGCCGACCACCACGCCCGCCATGAGCGCGCCGCCCCAGCCGCTGACCTCGCCGGTGCTGTCGGCGTAGGCGAGCGCCACCGCCTCCGGGGCGACGAGCGGTGCTGCGAGCGCCCAGCTGAGCAGCACGAAGGCCCTCCGCGACGGGTCGGCCATGAGCATGGACCAGCCCTCGACGAGGTCGCGCATGAGGACACGCACCGACGGCGTGGACTCGAGCTCGGAGGGCCGGTCGCGCAGCGTCACCGCGAGGACGGCGAAGGAGATGACGAACGACAGAGCATCGAGGAACAGCGCGACCCGGGGTGTGGTGAGCTGGACGACGATGCCGCCCACGAACAGGCCGACCGCCTGGTTGATGAGGTTGAGGGCGCGCGAGAGACCCGTGCCGGCGGCGACGTACGACGGCGACCCGAGGACGTCGGGGATCGAGGCCATGCGCGCGGAGTCGAACAGGGGGGTGAACAGCTCGGAGACGAAGAGCAGCACGAACAGCAGCCAGAGCGGCGTCCCCGGGACGGCCAGCAGCGCGATGAGCGCCACCGCGATCGCGCGGCCCATGTCGGAGCCGAGCATCAGCGAGCGGCGCGAGAAGCGGTCGACGATCGGCGCGAGCAGCGCGGAGCCGATGAGCGACGGGACGAACCCGACGGCGAAGGTGGCGGCTGCCAGGAGCGGCGAGCCGGTCTGGTTCAGGACGAGGAGCGCGAGCGCCACCGAGGCGATCTGGTCGCCCGCCTGGCTGGCGATCTGCGCGATGACCATGCCGCGGAACTCGGGCACCGCGAGGACGTCGCGGACACGGACGCGCCGAGCCTCATGATGGCTTGTCGAGCCCGCCGTCACCGTAGAAGACCCTTTCCACCAC
>JAKOVT010000290.1 GCA_029781935.1 Actinomycetes bacterium
CTCGTGGTACGCCGCGAGAAGCGGGTCGTCGAAATCGACGCTGGCGGTCCCCTCCAGCCGCATCCGGCTGCCGTGCTCGAGGTCGACGAAGAGGATCCCCACATCGGGGTGCACGAGCACGTTCCCTGCCGAGAGGAACATCCCGTTGCCGTTGTAGACGGGGAACGCGATCGTCCGCTCGTCGACCACGCGGACGAAGCCCCGCGCACCGCCTTTGTAGGAGCAGGTCGGCCGGCCCTCGGCGTCGCAGGTGGCGAGGAAGAACATGTCGCGCGCCTCGATGAACTCGCGGTCGCCGTCGTCGATGACGTCGCTGACCAGGAGCTCGTCGATGCGGTCGGCGATCCGCCGGGTGCCGAACCTGTCCTGGAGCGACCGGCTGCCGTCGTGGAATCCCGCGCTCATGGCGCCTCCCGTCCGTGAACGAGCCGCTCCCCCGCGTCCGCGGTCAGTCTGACCTGCTCGGCGGCTCCTGGGAACCCGCTGCGGCGGCTGCCGGCCCAGGTCGTGGATGTCCGGCAGGTTCGGCGAGGTCGGCACCGAACCGCTGCAGCAGCGCTGCGACGGCGGGCCACGCGCCGCCGGCCTCGAGGGGGTCCCGCATCGCCTCGAGCTGACGCAGCTGGTCGCGGAGGGCCAGCAGGCCCGCATCGAGGGTCGAGGCGAAGCTGTCGTCGAGCACGTGCTGCCACCCCTGGTCGGACTCGTTGGCCAGCCAGTCGAGGAAGATCTCGAGCTTGCGCGCAGCGCCCGCCCGGTCCTGCGCTTCTCCGACCGTCACGAGCGTGAGGGAGTCCTTCCAGACGAGCTCGGCCGCCGGCTGACGCTCCAGCACCAGGGCGGTGCCGAAGATCTCCGTCCCTCCCGTCGCGTCGCCGCGGAGAGCGCGGCGAGCGTCGTGCATCACGGCATGGAAGTGCTCGTCGGTGAGCCCGAAGCCGACGAAGAACAGGTGCTTGGTGACGAGCATGGCCTGCAGCAGCCCCGTCAGAGCCGCGCGGTGCTGGCCCACGGAGAGGTAGTCCTGGCGGGTCAGCACGATGTCTCGCCGTCGATCGACGCGGACGCATCCATGCATCTTGAGCAGCCAACCGTCGTCGTCGGGCTCCGGCCGTTCGTAGGGCAGCACGGCGAGGCTCCGACCCGCGTCCGCGGCCGCGGTCTCGAACAGCTCGTCGTAGTTCAACGTGGCGGCCTCACGGACCGGGAGGTTCGCGAGCAAGGCGTGACCGACGGCGTAGGAATCCGTGGACACCGCCTCGCAGATCGCCGCCACGAGCCGCTCGCGTCCGAGCTCGCGCTCGATGATCGTCGCCTTGTCCAGGGCGGACAGCGAGCGAAGGCTGTCGTCGTCGTCGAGCATCCGGCCGCCGTCCGTGGCCAGTTCGCGCAGCAGGCCGTCCCAGGACGGCAGGCCGGCGGGGATCCCCGTGCCGGCACCGGTGAAGAGGACCACCTCGCCGCGGCGTACCCGCGCCGCCAGGGCGGAGGCCGAGGCGACGAGCGCGGGGCCGAGGCGGTCGACGAACAGCTGCCGGTGCTGCGGCTGACGTCGGTGCGACCGCAGCGCAGCGGCCATGGCCTCGCTGCGCACGACGAGCGCCAGGTCGACATCGCGGTCCTCGGCCACCGCCTCGAGCAGATCGAGCAGGCGCTCGAGGACCTCGCCCTTCAGCGCGGAGCCTCCGCCCGCCCCGGTGCCGACAGCCGGTACGCCGAGCAGCGGAACGGCTCGACGCCCCGCGGGTCCCAGGCGTGGCTGGGCGAGCACGAGGTCCGCGAAGGCGCGGACCGCAGCCGCGAGCCGGTCCCAGTCGACGTCGTGGTGCGAGGTGGCGGTGGCAGTCAGGACCGGCACGGCACCGGAGGCGGACCGCGCGTCCACGGTGCGCGCCAGCTCGGAGGCCGAGGGACCGAGCGCGGACATGTCCCTGGCGAGCCGGTCGAGCCACTCCCGGGTGGCCGACGAGGCGTGCGGTGGCGGCGCCCACCACGCCGGCTCTACGTGGCCGCGATCGTCCGAGGGCAGCAGCCAGCCGTCGCACACCAGTCGCCGGACGTCGCCACGCAGGACGAAGACGTGCCCACCCACGGCTCACCACTGTGGCGCTCGCGGCCCGCGCCTGGCAATGCGCCGGCTCGGGCGCCACGCCGACGAGCAGGTCGGACTCTTGACTGGTTCCAGGAAGTGCACCACGGTCAGCGGGTGGCGACGACCGACCTCGAGCGGCAGCTGCGCGACGCGGACCTGCGGGTCACGCGTCCGCGCATCGCCGTGCTCGCGGCGGTTCGAGACCATCCGCACGCCGACACCGACACCCTGCTGCGCGCCGCCCGGCGCCAGCTGGGGGAGGTGTCGACGCAGGCGGTCTACGACGTCCTCCGGGCGCTCGCCACGGCGGGTCTCGTGCGCCGCATCGAGCCCGCCGGGTCGGTGCCCCGCTACGAGACCCGCACCGACGACAACCACCACCACGTGGTCTGCCGCAGGTGCGGGGCCATCGCCGACGTCGACTGCGCGGTCGGCGACACTCCGTGCCTCGTGGCCTCGGATGCCGGCGGCTACCTGGTCGACGAGGCGGAGGTCACCTTCTGGGGCCTGTGCCCCGCGTGCCAGCGGCACGGGAAGCAGCGCACTCACGCGGCCGGACGGTCCGGCGCACGACGTACCTCGACTCCACGATCCACCTAAGGAGCAGCATCGTGACCGACAGCACCACCGCCTCCGCAGCCCAGCGTCGCTCCCGCAGCAACCGCGACTGGTGGCCCGACAGCGTCGACGTGAGCGTGCTCCACGCGCAGCCCGCCGACGGCAACCCCATGGACCCGGACTTCGACTACCGCGAGGCCTTCTCCACCCTCGACCTCGCGGCGGTCAAGCGCGACATCGCTGCGCTCATGACCCGGTCGCAGGACTGGTGGCCGGCCGACTACGGCAACTACGGGCCGCTGTTCATCCGGATGGCCTGGCATGCCGCCGGCACCTACCGGATCAGCGACGGGCGCGGCGGCGCCGGCTCCGGCGACCAGCGGTTCGCACCGCTCAACAGCTGGCCCGACAACGGGAACCTCGACAAGGCGCGGCGGCTGCTG
>JAKOVT010000292.1 GCA_029781935.1 Actinomycetes bacterium
CCGGGCCGCGCGCAGCGTCGAGAGGTGGCAGCCGGTGATCGAGTTCGAGGGACTGCCCGAGTCGCTGCCCGAGCTCGTCGACCCGGTCATGCTGTGCGCCTTCGAGGGCTGGAACGACGCCGGCGATGCCGCCAGCGGCGCGGTGCTGCACCTCGAGGAGGTCTGGTCGGCCACCCAGATCGCCGAGATGGACCCCGAGGAGTACTACGACTTCCAGGTCAACCGCCCCGAGGTCACCATCGACGACGGCGTGCGGAGCATCACCTGGCCCACCACCCGCATCTCGGTGGCGCGCATCCCGCTCGCGACCCGCGACGTCGTGCTCGTCTCCGGCATCGAGCCGTCGATGCGGTGGCGCTCGTTCACCCAGGAGCTCATCGGCGTGGCGCGCGACCTCGGCGTGGAGATGGTCGTCACCCTGGGAGCGTTGCTGGCCGACAGCCCGCACACCCGCCCGGTGCCCGTCAGCGGCACCTCCACCGACTCCGACATCAGCCTGCGGATGGGCTACGAGCCGTCGACGTACGAGGGACCCACCGGCATCGTCGGTGTGCTGCAGGACGCCTGCGCCCAGGCCGGGATCCCGGCCGTGTCGCTGTGGGCCGCGGTGCCGCACTACGTCGCGCAGCCGCCCTGCCCCAAGGCCACGCTCGCGCTGCTGGCGCGGATCGAGGACCTGCTCGACGTGCCGGTCCCCCTCGGCGACCTGCCCGAGGAGAGCCGCGCCTGGCAGATCGGCGTCGACGAGCTCGCGGGCGAGGACGACGAGATCGCGGCGTACGTCCGCCAGCTCGAGGAGGCGGTCGACACCGCCGAGCTGCCCGAGGCCTCCGGCGACGCGATCGCGCGCGAGTTCGAGCGCTATCTGCGCCGCCGCGGGGTCGACGACCCCAAGTAGCCCTCGCGGGCCGGCGTGACGCGGGCGGTCAACGCAGGGACTGGGCCAGCATGAGCAGGATGCCGCTCGGGCCGCGCAGGTAGGTGAGCCTGTAGATGTCCTCGTAGGTCGCGACTCCGCGCAGCGGGTGGCAGCCGTGCCGCGCCGCGACCTCCAGTGCCGCGTCGATGTCGTCGACCTCGAACGCCACCCGGTGCATCCCGATGTCGTTGGGCCGCGCCGGCTGGACCTCGTTCGCCTCGGGGTGGAGGTACTCGAAGAGCTCCAGGCGCGCCTGGCCGCCCGGCGTCTGCAGCATCGCGAGCTTCGCGTGGTTGCCGTCGAGCCCCACGGCCGTGTCGGTCCACTCGCCGCTCACAGTGTCGCGGCCGATCACCTCGAGGCCGAGATCGGTGAAGAACGCGACCGCCTCGTCGAGGTCGCGGACGGCGATGGCCACGTTGTCCATGCGGATGCTCATGGCTCGACGCTACGACTCCACGACCGCCCGGTGGGCGGTCCACCGGCGACGCGCGGCGGGAAGCCGCCAGGTGCCGGTTCCCGCCAGGGGCGCCGGTACCGCACGCGTACCCGGCTGGCTTAGCGTGCCGGACACGTCTCCCGGAGCCCGTTCCCCCGGCGGCCGCTCCGGAGGGCCACCCCGGTGGCCGAGGCCCCGGCGCTTCACCCGCCGGGGCCTCCGCACCGGCCCCGTGCCCCCTGCGGCCCCGTCACGATCCGGCCACGGGACCGGCACGATGCCGCGACCGGACCCCCGTCCGGCCGGGCGGGCGCGAGCCTGGTCGGGTGAGGCGGGACCGGATGCTGCCAGCGCTCGTGCTGCTGGCGTGCACCCTCGCGTCGAGCGGCTGCGCCGTTGTGGGCCCTCACGGCTGCACGTCGGCGGGATGCACCTCTGTGGTGTCGGTCGACACCTCGACCGTGCAGACCCTGTACGCGGGGGCCGACGTCACGCTCTGCGTCCGCGACCGGTGCCAGACGCAGCCCCAGACCGACGGCGTGATGGGTGCGGGCGTGCGGCTCGGGCCGGACAACGCGGGTCCGGACGACGCGTTCAGCACCGACGAGCCGCTGCCCGTGCACCTCACGATCGAACGGGCCGGCGAGGTCCTGCTCGACGTGTCCACCACCGCGAGCCTGGTCGAGTACCAGCCCAACGGGGAGCGGTGCGAGCCCACCTGCTGGGTGGCCGCCTTCGACCTCACCGCCGACGGGCTCCGCGCCGCCGACCCGATCCCCGAGCGCTGATCGACCCGTCGAGAGGGCGTCAGCCTGCTGGAGGGACCCGGACGCCGGCGGGCACGGCCCACCAGCGGTCGGGAGTGACGGCTGCCGGTGCTCCGAGTCCGCCGTCGAGCACGCGGGCCAGGCGGAGCAGGAACGCGGCGATGCCGGCCGAGCCCTGCATCCACGAGGTGTTCGGCGCGAGCAGCGGGTCCTCGTTGCGGTGCTCGACGAAGCGCCACCGGGTGCCGGCGTCGTCGGTGATGGCGCGGTCGAGGATCGCGTCGGCCATCACGCACGCGGCGTCGAGGAGCTCCGCGGCGTACGCCGGATCGGCGGCGTCCTGCGCCGCGTCGAGGAGCATCTCCCCCACGCCTGCGGTGCCGCAGCAGCGGCCGTCGTTGTCCCAGAACCCCGGGCGCACCCGCTCGGGCAGACCCGAGCGCAGCACGGAGCGGATGCACCGAGCCCGCAGCTCGGCGGGCGTGAACCCCTCGACCTCGTCGACGCCCGCGTGGGCCAGAGCGGCGAACAGGTACGACGTACCGGTGGGCCCGTGGCACCAGCCGAAGGTCACGCGCTCGCGGTCCTCCTGGGGCGGGATGATCATCGGCGCCTCCAAGCCGTCGTCGGACAGGTCGGCGATCGCGAGGAGGTGACGGGTGCCGGCGATCGCGCCGTCGACGAGGTCGACGCGGCCGAGCTCGGCTCCCGCGACCGCCAGGGCTGCCCCGACCCCGGCGGTGCCGTGCGAGAAGTTGGGCATCCTCGCGGCGTACTCGGGAGCCATCGGCCAGTCGATCCCGTGCTCGGTGGTGGTGCCGTTCGCGAGCAGGATCTCCGCCCCTCGGCGCGCGATCTCGTGGCCGACCGGGCCGGCCAGCTGCGACCCCGCCATCACGATGCCCGCCGTGCCGCCGATGACGTCGTTGTTGTGGTCGAACTCGGCGTCGGGCCAGCCGCGCGGACCCACCGTCGCGGCGAGGTGGTCGAGCGTCGCACCTGCGTCGCCGCCCAGTGCCGCGATCGCCCAGGCATGGCCCGCAGCACCGAGGTAGAGCCCTGCCGCTGCCGTGGTCGCGGACTCGCGCTGCAGCCGGTCCACGACGCAGCCGCGCAGCGTCTCCTCCGCAGGCGTCAGGTCGCGCCGCAGCCCGATCTCGACCAGCACGGGGGCGAGGCCGGCGATGCCGCAGTAGAGCATGTCGCGCTCGACCGGCAGCGGTGCAGGGTCGTCGCCCTCCACCCGCTCCGGCAGCCACGGGTCGTCGTCGTCGCGGACCTGCGCGAGCGTCCACGACCACGCCGACTCCCCCGCAGAGCGCAGCCGGTCGCTCGACGTCATGGGTCAGCGGCCGCGCAGCGATCGGTAGCGCAGCGCGAGCGCCGCGGTGCTGGCGTCGAAGTGCGACAGGTCCGGCACGTCGTCGGCGGTGAGCCCCGGCAGCAGCTGCCCGGCCATCGACTTCCCGAGCTCCACGCCCCACTGGTCGAAGGAGTCGATCCCCCACACGACGCCCTGGGTCAGCACCACGTGCTCGTACAGCGCGACCAGCGAGCCGAGCGCGTACGGCGTGAGCCGGTCGAGCATGAGCGTGGTCGACGGCCGGTCGCCCGGCATCACCTTGTGCATCACCAGGTCCTCGGCCACGCCGTCGGCGCGCACCTCGTCGGCCGAACGTCCGAACGCGAGCACGTGCGCCTGTGCGAGCACGTTGGCGATCAGCTTGTCGTGGTGGTCGCCGACGTCGTTGATCGGCTGCGCGAAGAAGATGAAGTCGGCGGGCACGGGCGTCGTCCCCTGGTGCAGCAGCTGGTAGAACGAGTGCTGGCCGTTGGTGCCCGGCTCGCCCCACCAGATCGCGCCGGTGTCGACGCCGACGGGCTGCCCGTCGATCGTGACCGACTTGCCGTTGCTCTCCATGGTGAGCTGCTGCAGGTACGCCGGGAAGCGCTCGAGGTACTGCTCGTAGGGCAGCACGACGTGCGACTGCGCGCCCCAGAAGTCGCGGTACCAGACGCCGAGCAGGCCCATGAGCACCGGCAGGTTGCGGTCGAGATCGGTGTGCCGCAGGTGCTCGTCGACCGCGTGGAAGCCCGAGAGCATGTCGCGGAAGGCGTCCGGCCCGATCGCGAGCATGAGCGACAGGCCGATGGCCGAGTCCATGGAGTAGCGACCGCCGATCCACTCCCAGAAGCCGAACATGTTCGCGGTGTCGATGCCGAACTTCTCGACCTCGGCCCTGTTCGTCGACACCGCCACGAAGTGCTTGGAGACATCGGCATCCGGACCCAGCCCGGCGAGCAGCCAGGAGCGCGCGGTGTGCGCGTTGGTCATCGTCTCCTGAGTCGTGAACGTCTTGCTCGACACGACGAACAGCGTCTCCGCCGGGTCGAGTTCGAGGGTGGCCTCGACGATGTCGGTGCCGTCGACGTTGGAGACGAAGCGGAACGCGATGTCGCGGCGCGACTGGTGGCGCAGCGCTTTGTAGGCCATCACCGGACCGAGGTCGGAACCGCCGATGCCGATGTTCACCACCGCGCGGATCGGCTTGCCTGTGCTGCCGACCCACTCGTCGGCGCGGACGCGGTCGCAGAAGTCGGCCATCCGGTCGAGCACCGCGTGCACCTCGGCCACGACGTCGACTCCGTCGACCACGAGGGTCTCGCCGCGAGGCTCGCGCAGCGCGACGTGCAGCACCGACCGGTTCTCGGTGGTGTTGATGCGCTCGCCCGACGACATGGCGTCGATGCGCTCGGGCAGCCCCCGCTCCTCGGCCAGCCGGACGAGCAGGGCGAGCGTCTCGTCGGTGACGCGGTGCTTCGACAGGTCGGCGTGGACTCCGGCCGCGTCGACCGACAGACGCGTCGCGCGGCCCTTGTCGGACGCGAACAGGTCGCGGATGGTCGTCGCCCCCCAGGCCGCCCGGTGCGCCGCGACCGCCTCCCAGGCAGGCGTGCCCGCCACCGGTCCGCGGCCCCAGGCGGATGCCCCTGCTGACGACATGACGTCTCCCTCCGACCCGCTGGGTCGATCTCCCATAGTCTCGCCGTACGACCCTAGCGAGGCACGGCCCGCACGCACCCGATGGAAGGCGACACGATGACCACGGACACCCCGATGCAGCTCGGCATGGTCGGCCTCGGCCGGATGGGCGCGGGCCTCGTACGGCGTCTCATGCGCGACGGCCACAGCTGCGTGGTCTACGACGTGAACCCCGACGCCGTCGCCTCGCTCGTCGCCGACGGCGCGGTCGGCGCCACGTCGCTGGCCGACCTGGCCGCCAAGATGACCGGTCCGCGGCACGTGTGGGTGATGGTTCCGGCCGGCGACATCACCGAGACCACCGTCCTCGCGGTGGCCGACGTGCTCGAGCCCGGCGACGCGATCATCGACGGCGGCAACTCCTACTACCGCGACGATATCCGCCGTGCCGGCATGCTCCGCGAGCGCGGCCTGCACTACGTCGACTGCGGGACCTCGGGCGGGGTCTTCGGCCTGGCTCGCGGCTTCTGCCTGATGATCGGCGGCGAGGACGAGGTCGTCGACCGCCTCGCGCCGATCTGGCGCACGGTGGCGCCCGGTCTCGGCGACGTACCGCGCACGCCCGGCCGCAGCGGCGACGTCGCGCCGGAGGAGGAGGGCTGGCTGCACTGCGGCCCCAACGGCGCCGGGCACTTCGTGAAGATGGTGCACAACGGCATCGAGTACGGCGTGATGGCGGCGTACGCCGAGGGGCTCAACATCCTGGCCAACGCCGACGAGGGTCTGCGCACGCGCGACAGGGACGCGGAGACCGCACCGTTGGAGCACCCGGAGTTCTACCAGTACGACATCGACGTCCCGAAGGTCACCGAGGTGTGGCGCCGCGGGTCGGTCGTCGCCTCGTGGCTGCTCGACCTGACCGCGGCGGCGCTGCAGGAGTCGCCCGAGCTCTCGGAGTTCAGCGGCCGGGTGTCGGACTCCGGCGAGGGGCGCTGGACCGCGATCGCCGCGATCGAGGAGGGCATCCCGGCACCCGTGCTCTCGGCCGCGCTCTTCTCCCGCTTCTCCTCGCGCGGCAACGCGACGTACGGCGACAAGGTGCTCTCCGCCATGCGCAAGCAGTTCGGCGGCCACGACGAGAAGAAGTCCTGACCGCGCAGCTGCCGTAGTTCTCCGAACATGATCATGTTCGGGGAACTACGGGCGACGGTCAGCGGGAGATGCAGGCGCGGCCGGCGTGCTTGGCGCGGTAGAGAGCGGCGTCGGCGGCCTTGAGCACCTCGGCCGGGTCGCCGCTGCCGTCGTCGGTGACGACGCCGATGCTCACGGTGCTCGTCGGGATGCCGTCGGCCGACGCCGACAGCGCGGCCAGCAGCGACGCCGCGCGCAGGTCGGCCTGGCCGTGCTCCTTCAGCGAGGTCAGGACGACGAGGAACTCGTCGCCGCCGAGGCGGCCCACGGTGTCGGTCTCGCGCAGCATCCCGGTGAGCCGCCGCGCGAGCTCGACGAGGAGGCGGTCGCCGCCGTCGTGACCGACGGAGTCGTTCACGTCCTTGAACCGGTCGACGTCGAGGTAGAGCACGCCGACGACGCGCCCGGTGCCGCGGGCAGTCTCGAGCGCCTTGCCGAGGGCGCGCAGCGACGACTCGCGGTTGAGCAGGCCCGTGAGCCCGTCGTGCCCGGCGAGGTAGCGCAGCTCCTCGCGGTTCTCCACCTCGGCCTGGATGTCGCGCAGCGCCGAGAGCCCGCCCGTGATCGTGCCGCGCGTGTCGCGCATGGGGCGGGCCAGCACGCTCATCCAGCGCCAACCGCCCGACGACGTGGCGTAGCGCAGCTCGAGGCGCTCGACCGCGGCGTCGCCGCCCTGCGCGAGAGCCCGTCGGCGGGTCTCGTTGGCGCGCTCGCGGTCGTCCTCGTGCAGCAGCGGGAGGGACGACGCGCCGACGAGCTCGGCCGGGTCCCAGCCCAGGACCTCGGTGACCGACGGCGACACCCACACGACGCGCCCGGCGAGGTCGGTCTGCATGACGACGTCCGCGGCGCTCTCCGCGAGCAGCCGGAACCGGACCTGGTCGAGCTCGGCATACTTGCTCACCGCGCGCAGGCTCTGAGCGAGCGACGCCGTGGCCCGCCGTCCCTCCGACGTCGCCGAGACGTCGCGCAGCGCCGACGCCACGCCCTCCACCGAGCCGTCGGCGCCGCGCACAGGCAGCGCCGAGACCGTGCACCAGGTGAGCACCGCGACGCCGTCGGCCGAGAACTCGATGCCGACGAGCTGGTCGAGCACCGGGGCGCCTGTCGCCACGGCGACGGCTGCGGGGTCCTCCCCAGGTTGCAGCAGGGTGCCGTCGGGACGCAGCAGTCGCCACGAGAGCTCGGCCGGCGTGCGACCGAGGAGCGCCTCGGCGTCCAGCCCCAGGACACCGCCGGGATCGGCGCCGACGAGACGTCCGTCGCGATCGCTGACGAGGAGCGCCTCGTCGTCGCGGAGGTCGACCGCGGCGGCGTCGCGCAGCGACTCCCCCGCGGTGCCGGCCCAGCGCACGTGCGCCATCGAGCCCTCCCCTCCCGACGCGGCACACGGTAGCCCTCGGGCCGGTGGGTCGGCGAGATCCTGGGCCGGCCCAGACCTTCGGTGGCGCAGGGCGTCCGTTCGGCCGACCGGACCGGCGTCAGAGACGGACGCCGAGCAGCGCGTCGACGAGGTCGCGCACGAGCAGGTGGGCATCGGGGTCGTCGGCGCCGGCGGCGCCGCTGCGCAGCCGGGTGTTCTCGGCCCAGCGGTCGACCGCGGCGAGCGCCCCCGGCGCGTCGAGGTCGTCGGCGAGGCGGGCGCGGACGGCGTCGAGCACCGGCTGCGCGGGCGCCGCACCGGGAGCGTCGACGGCGTCGCGCCAGGCCTGCAGCCGCGCCTCCGCCTCGGCGAGCCCCTCGTCGGTCCAGTCCCAGTCGGTGCGGTAGTGGTGCGCGAGGATCGCGAGGCGGATCGCGTTCGGGTCGTGACCGGCGTGCCGGAGGGTCGAGACGAAGACGAGGTTGCCGCGCGACTTGCTCATCTTCTCGCCGTCGAGGCGCACCATCGCCGCGTGCGTGTAATGGCGCGCGTAGGGCCAGTCGGACGTGGCGACCTGCGCCTCCGACGCACCCATCTCGTGATGCGGGAAGGCGAGGTCGCTGCCACCTCCCTGCACGTCGATGGGCGACCCGAGGTGGTCGAGCGCGATCGCCGAGCACTCGATGTGCCACCCCGGACGACCACGGCCGAAGGGGCTGTCCCAGGCCGGCTCGCCGGGTCGCTCGAGCTGCCAGAGGAGGCAGTCGAGCGGGTCCTCCTTGCCCGGGCGGTCGGGGTCGCCGCCGCGCTCGGCGAAGACGCGCAGCATCTCGTGGTCGGGCAGGTTCGCCACCGAGCCGAACCGCTCGTCGGCGCGCACGCGGAAGTAGAGGTCGCCGTCGACGGCGTACACGGCTCCGGCGGCCCGCAGCTTCTCGATGTAGCGCAGCACCGCGGGGATCGACTCGACGGCGCCGATGTAGTGGCGCGGCGGGATGACGGCGAGGTCGGTCATGTCCTCACGGAAGAGCTGGGTCTCGCGGTCGGCGAGCGCCATCCAGTCGTCGCCGGTCTCGAGCGCCCGGGCGAGCAGCGGGTCGTCGACGTCGGTGACGTTCTGCACGTAGTGCACCTCGTGCCCGGCATCGAGCCACACCCGCTGCACGAGGTCGAACGTGACGTACGTGGCTGCGTGGCCCATGTGGGTGGCGTCGTACGGCGTGATGCCGCAGACGTACATCGTGGCGATCTCGCCGGGCGCGGTGGCGCGGACCTCGCTGGTGCTCGTGTCGTGCAGCCGCAGCGGGAGCCCTGCGCCGGGCAGGGAGGGGACGTCCGGACGCGGCCACGAGTGCATGCAGGGATCCTAGGCGGTCCCCGGGGGTGCGCCCGGGGGACCGTCCCGGTCGGCAGGACGCTAGAACGCGGGCCAGGGCAGCGACGGCCAGCCGTCGCCCGGAAGCGGGAAGGCGGCCTCGCGCAGACGTCGCGCGACGCGCTGCTGGGTGCGGGCGAGCTCGCGCCGGGTGAGCAGCAGGGCGAGGGTGTCGCCGAGCGCGCCCTCGAGCGCGCCGGACAGCCGCTCGAGATCGTCGAGCAGCTCGTCGTCGAGCCGCTCGCCGGCCCATCCCCACAGCACCGTCCGGAGCTTCTCGTCCTCGCTGAACGTCACGCCGTGGTCGACGCCGTACGTCGCGGGCTCGTCGTCGGGCAGCACGAGCCCGTGCAGGACGTGCCCGCCCTTGCGGTCGGCGTTGTTCACCACGGAGTCGAAGACGCACATCCGGCGCAGCGCCGGGTCGTCGGCGTGCACCAGGGTGACCGGCTTGCCGCCCTCGCCGTGCGCCTCGACGACCTCGCGCCAACCGGCCGGCACCGCGCCGCGCGGCACGACGTCGACCAGGCCACCGCCGGGCTCCATCTCGCCGCCGCCCGGCGGTGTCACCCAGGCCTGGGCCATCCCCTGCCCGAAGGGCCCGTCGTCGCGCCACACGGTCGGCGGCACGACGTCCCAGCCCGCTGCCGCCGAGACCTCGAACGCCGCGACCTCGCGCAGGCCGAGGGTGGCGTCGGGGAAGTCCCACAGCGGGCGCTCTCCCGCCGTCGGCTTGTAGACGCACATGACCTCGACGTCGTCGAGGGCGGCCATCGCCAGCAACGTCGCGTTGCTCGCGTCGACCAGCCGCCCCTCGACCGTGAGGGCGCCACGCGCCAGGACCTCGAGGAGGTCGTCCCTGCCGAGCACGGTCAGCGCCGGTAGCCGTTGGCCCGGGGGCAGATGTGGCCGGAGGGCTCGAGCGGCAGGTTGCAGAACGGGCACGGTGGCCGACCCGCGGAGACGACGCTCAGCGCCCGCTTGGCGAACGCGCGGGCCGCGGCGCCGGTGAGACGCACCCGCAGGCACGCCGGGCCGTCGTCGGGGTCCTCCTCGAGGTCGGGCACCTCGACCTCGTCGTCCTCGACGATCTCGTGCGCCTCGATGATCACCAGCTCGGTGTCGCCGTTCCAGCCCAGCGCCATCGCGCCGACGCGGAACTCCTCGGTGACGGGTGCGTCGAGCGGATCGAGGTCCTCGCTGCCCAGCGGCGCGGCCGCCGGGACGGGCGCCTCGCCGCCGGTGCGCCGCACGACCTCGTCGAGCAGCCCGTCGACCCGCTCGGCGAGCACCTGCACCTGCTGCTTCTCGAGCCCGACCGACACGACGCGCGCGCCGTCGCGGGCCTGCAGGAAGAACTGGCGCTCGCCGGGCTGCCCGACGGTGCCCGCGACGAAGCGCTCGGGCTGGTCGAAGACGAGGAGCAGGCGAGCCACCCGACGACCCTATCCCGGGGCTCAGGAGCCCGCGCCCCCGCCGACGGCGGCGTCGGACGAGGGCTTGCGACGTCGACCCTTCGCCTTCGGCGGCGGCACCAGGCCCGAGAGGTCGCCGCCCACGTCGTTCACCCGGACCACGAAGGGACGCAGGTCGGTGTAGCGCACGATCGTGACCGAGCAGGGGTCGACAGTGATCCGCTGGAACGCGTCGAGGTGCAGCCCCAGGGCGTCGGCCACGATCGCCTTGATCACGTCGCCGTGCGAGACCACGGCGTAGGTCGGGTCGCCCTCGCCGGACAGCCGCGCGTTCCAGTCGCGCACCGCCGCGATCGCGCGCGCGGACATGTCGGCGAGCCCCTCGCCCTCGGATCCGGGGAAGACCGCGGCGCTGGGGTGCGCCTGCACGACCTTCCAGAGCGGGTCCTTGGCGAGGGTCTTGAGCGGCTGGTTGGTCCAGTCGCCGTAGCGCGCCTCGCCGATCCGCTCGTCGACGTGCAGCGGCGGCGCGGGCTCGCGCCCGGCGAGCAGCGCGTCGGCGGTCTCGCGGGTGCGTTCGAGAGGGCTGGTGACGACCGCCGCGAGCGGGACGGGGCGCATCCGCTCGCCGAGAGCAGCCGCCTGCTCGCGCCCCTTGTCGTCGAGGTGGACGCCGGGCGTCCAGCCGGCCAGCACGCCGCCGGCGTTCGCCGCGGTGCGGCCGTGGCGGACGAGGATCACGGTGGGCACGCCACGACCTTACGGTCCGCAACGCCACCGGGCTGCCACGATGGGTCCGTGATCCGCGGAATCGGCGTCTACGTCGACGGCTCCCCCCACGTCCCGGCGAACGGCCACCTCACGCCGACCGCCTCGTTCACCGAGGCCGACGTGCCGCTGCTGCAGTCGATGTGGGCAGAGGCGCGGGCGGGCGGCACCGACAGCTACGTCTGGCTCGGGCTGCGCGACCCCAGCCCCGAGGAGATCGGCCACGTGGCCGGCGTCTTCGGGATCGACCAGCTGCAGATCGACGACTCCCTCTCCATCCGGCAGCGCGCGCACCTCGAGGTGCGCGACGACCGCGTCTTCGCCGTCGTCAAGGTGCTCGGCTACATCGAGGAGACCTCCGACGTCGAGACCGCGCAGATCGCGGTGTGGGTCGGTCGTTCGTACGTCCTCACCGTGCGGATCGGCGACGTCGGCGACCTGACGAGCCTGCGTGCGGAGCTCGAGGCGAACCCGGCACAGCTGGCGCTCGGACCGCTGGCCGTGCTGCACGGCGTCCTCGACATCGTGGTCGACGGCTACCAGGTGGTCGTCGACGAGCTGGCGGTCGACATCAGCCAGGTCGAGGAGCGCGTCTTCTCCCCCGAGCGCACCGACGACGCCGCCTTGATCTACAAGCTCAAGCGGGAGAACCTGGAGGTGCGCCGAGCGGTGGATCCGTTGCGCACCACGGCATTGCGGCTGCTCGACCACGAGCTCGTCGAGGTGCCGTCCGACCTGCGGCCCTACTACCACGACCTCGGCGACCACATCCTGCGCGTCAGCGACCTGTCGGGGCAGCACGACGTGCTCCTCGGGACGGTGCTGGAGGCGGCGCGGTCGCGGCAGGCGGTGCAGCAGAACGACGACATGCGCAAGATCTCCGCATGGGTCGCCATCGCCGCGGTGCCCACGATGATCGCCGGGATCTACGGCATGAACTTCGACTTCATGCCCGAGCTGCACTGGGAGCTCGGCTACTACGGCGTGCTCGCCCTGATGGCGACGGTGTGCCTCCTGCTCTACCGCGCGTTCAAGCGCAGCGGCTGGCTCTGAACCGGCCCCGGAACGGCGATGGGTGATCAGGGATCTTCTGGCGTCCCGTCATCACCCGTCGGCAGCAGGGTGTCAGGTGGCGGACCAGACGCCGCCGTAGACGAGCCCGAGGATGATCGCGCCGATCACGACGCGGTAGACGGCGAACACCAGCATCGAGTGGCTGGCCAGCCACCGCAGCAGCCAGGCGATCGCGGCGTACCCGACGACGAACGCGACCACGGTCGCGACGATGGTCGGACCCCACTCGGGACCGCCGGCGTCGCCGAGCTTGCGCGCCTCGAACAGGCCCGAGAGGACCACGGCGGGGATCGAGAGGAGGAACGAGAACCTGGCCGCGGCCTCGCGCGTGTACGACAGGGCGCGGCCGGCCGTGATCGTGGACCCGGACCGCGAGACGCCCGGGATGAGCGCGAGCGACTGCGCGAGGCCGAACAGCAGCCCGTCCTTGAGGCTCAGATCCTCGATGTCCTTGGTCTGCGGGGCCGCCTTGTCGACGAGCCACAGGATGACGCCGAAGAGGATCAGCACCCAGCCGATGATGCGCAGGTCGCGCGCGCCGGTCTCGATCTGGTCCTTGAACACGAAGCCGAACACGGCGATCGGCACGGTGCCGAGGATGATGTACCAGCCCATCCTCGCGTCGAGGCCGCCGCGCAGCGACGGCGTGGCCAGCGAGCGCACCCAGGCAGCGGCGATGCGCACGATGTCGCGCCAGAAGAACAGGAGCACCGCCGCCATCGTGCCGAGCTGGATCACCGCGGTGAACGCGGCACCAGGGTCGGGCCAGCCGAAGATCTCGGGGACGACGCGCAGGTGCGCGGTGGACGAGATCGGGAGGAACTCGGTGAGGCCCTGGACGATCCCGAGGACGATGGCCTCGACGTAGTTCACCCGGTCATTCTCCCAGGCCCGAGCGGTCGAGGATCTCCGCCATCGTGCGGAGCGTGTTCAGCCTTTGGTCAAGATCCGCGGCGTAGGTCGCGACGGAGATCGTGGTGACGCCCGCCTCGGCCAGGGCGTGCAGCCGCTCCTGGACCCGCTCGGGCGGACCGATGAGCGAGGTGCTGTCGATGAACTCGAACGGCACGGCCGCGGCGGCACCGGCGTAGTCGCGCGCGAGGTACTTGTCCTGCACCTCGGCTGCGGCCTCGTCGTAGCCCATCCGGACGGCGAGCTGGTTGTAGAAGTTCTTCTCCCGGCTGCCCATGCCGCCGATGTAGAGCGCGCTGTAGGCGCGGGCCGGGGCGGCGCACGCCTCGAGGTCGTCGCCGAGGACCACCGGGACGGTGGGCACCAGGTCGAAGCCCTCGAGGGTCTTGCCGGCCTTCGCCCGGCCGGCCGCCACGTGACCGAGCAGGTCCTTCGAGTGCTCGGGCGAGAAGAAGATGGCGAGCAGGCCGTCGGCGATCTC
>JAKOVT010000295.1 GCA_029781935.1 Actinomycetes bacterium
GGCGTGGTCGGGGCGGCAGCGGGCGGCCGATAGGATGCGGTGTACCGCCTTCCCCCGGTCGCCCACCGTTCGTACCGCCGCCTGCAGGGAGCGCCCCGTGGCCCGCGTCGTCGTCGACGTCATGCTCAAGCCCGAGATCCTCGACCCGCAGGGCAAGGCGGTGGAAGGCGCCCTCGGCCGCCTCGGCCTCGCCGGCGTCGAGGGGGTCCGCCAGGGCAAGACCTTCACCCTCGACCTCGACGGCGCCGTCGACGAGGCCCGTCTCGCGCAGATCCACGAGCTGGCCGGCTCTCTGCTGTCGAACCCGGTCATCGAGGACTACGTGATCCGCGAGGTCTCCTCGTGAAGATCGGCGTCGTCACCTTCCCGGGCTCGCTCGACGACCGCGACGCCGCCCGCGCCGTGCGCGTGGCGGGCGGCGAGGCGGTCGCCCTCTGGCACGCCGACCACGACCTGGGCGACGTCGACGCGGTCGTCCTGCCCGGCGGCTTCTCCTACGGCGACTACCTCCGCTGCGGTGCGATCGCGCGGTTCGCGCCGATCATGCAGGAGCTGGTGAAGGCCGCCGAGGGCGGTCTTCCGCTGCTCGGCATCTGCAACGGCTTCCAGATCCTCTGCGAGAGCCACCTGCTCCCCGGTGCGCTGGTGCGCAACGACAACCTGCACTTCGTCTGCCGCGACCAGCGCCTGCGGATCGAGAGCACGAGCACCATGTGGACCTCCGACTACGAGGTCGGCCAGGAGATCGTCGTACCGCTCAAGAACGGCGAGGGCGGCTACGTCGCCGACGAGGCCACCCTCGACCGGCTCGAGGGCGAGGGACGCGTCGTCGCCCGCTACCTCGAGGTCAACCCCAACGGCAGCCGCCGCGACATCGCCGGCATCAGCAACGAGCGCGGCAACGTCGTCGGGCTCATGCCCCATCCCGAGCACGCGGTCGAGGCCCTCACCGGCCCGACCACCGACGGGCTCGGCTTCTTCACCTCGATCCTGAAGGGCCTCGTGCAGGCATGACGCGGCACCCCGACACCGTCGCCGACGCGATCGCGCACCCCGAGCGCGAGCAGCCCTACGAGCAGCTCGGCCTCAAGGACAACGAGTACGCCGAGATCCGCGGGATCCTCGGCCGCCGCCCCACCAGCGGCGAGCTCGCGATGTACAGCGTCATGTGGTCGGAGCACTGCTCCTACAAGTCCAGCAAGGTGCACCTGCGCCAGTTCGGCGAGAAGAAGCCGGAGACGGACAAGCTCCTCGTCGGCATCGGCGAGAACGCCGGCGTCGTCGACATCGGTCAGGGCTGGGCGGTCACGTTCAAGGTCGAGTCGCACAACCACCCGAGCTACGTCGAGCCCTACCAGGGCGCGGCGACCGGCATCGGCGGCATCGTGCGCGACATCATCTCGATGGGCGCCCGCCCGGTCGCCGTGATGGACCCGCTGCGGTTCGGCGCCCACGACCACCCCGACACCCGCCGCGTGCTCCCGGGCGTCGTCGCCGGGATCGGCGGCTACGGCAACTGCCTGGGCCTGCCCAACATCGGCGGCGAGGTCGTGTTCGACCCGTGCTACCAGGGCAACCCGCTCGTCAACGCGCTCTGCCTCGGCACGCTGCGCCACGAGGACATCCACCTCGCGAGCGCCAAGGGCGTGGGCAACCTCGTGGTGCTCTACGGCGCGAAGACGGGCGGCGACGGCATCGGTGGCGCGTCGATCCTCGCGTCGGAGACCTTCGAGGACGGCGGCCCGGCCAAGCGCCCCGCGGTGCAGGTCGGCGACCCGTTCATGGAGAAGCTGCTCATCGAGTGCACGCTCGAGGTGCTGCACGCCGGTCTCGTCGAGGGGATCCAGGACCTCGGCGCCGCGGGCATCTCCTGCGCGACGAGCGAGCTGGCGAGCAACGGCGAGGGCGGCATGCACGTCGTCCTCGACAGGGTGCCGCTGCGCGACCACACGCTCACTCCCGAGGAGATCCTCATGAGCGAGTCGCAGGAGCGGATGGCCGCGGTGGTCACGCCGGCCAACATCGACGCCTTCCTCGCGGTCTGCGCGAAGTGGGACGTCGACGCCGCGATCATCGGCGAGGTCACCGGCACCGGCCGCCTCGTGATCGAGTGGCAGGGCGAGGTCATCGTCGACGTGCCGCCGCGCACCGTCGCCCACGAC
>JAKOVT010000299.1 GCA_029781935.1 Actinomycetes bacterium
GCCGTTCCGGATCCCCTCCTGGATCTCCTCGACCGGCACGCCGTAGGTCTCCTTCATCTCGCCGCCGTTCTCGCGGATGATCTGGAGGAGGTCCTGCGGCACCGACGAGCTGCCGTGCATCACGAGGTGCGTGTTCGGGATGCGGGCGTGGATCGCCTTGATCCGGTCGATCGCGAGGATGTCGCCGGTCGGCTTGCGCGAAAACTTGTACGCGCCGTGCGAGGTGCCGATCGCGATCGCGAGCGCATCGAGCTGCGTGCGCTTGACGAAGTCCGCGGCCTGGTCCGGATCGGTCAGGAGCATCTCGCGCGTCATCGTCCCCTCGGCGCCGTGGCCGTCCTCCTTGTCGCCCTTCATCGTCTCGAGCGAGCCGAGGCAGCCCAGCTCGCCCTCGACGGTGACGCCGATCGCGTGCGCCATGTCCACGACCTTGCGCGTCACGTCGAGGTTGTAGTCGTAGCTCGCGATCGTCTTGCCGTCGGCCTGCAGCGAGCCGTCCATCATCACGCTGGTGAAGCCGAGCTTGATCGCCGAGGCGCAGACGTCCGGCGACTGGCCGTGGTCCTGGTGCATCACGACCGGCAGGTTCGGGTAGCTCTCGACCGCCGCCTCGATCAGGTGCCGCAGGAAGATCTCGCCGGCGTACTTCCGCGCGCCCGCGGACGCCTGCATGATCACCGGGCTGTCGGTCTCGGCGGCGGCGGCCATGATCGCCTGCACCTGCTCCAGGTTGTTGACGTTGAAGGCGGGCAGGCCGTAGCCGTGTTCGGCGGCGTGGTCGAGCAGCTGGCGCATCGAGACGAGGGGCATGACGCGACTCCGAGGGGGGTGGAGGAAGCAGAGGGCCGGATGCCGGACATTCTACCCCGCCCCCGGGGGACGACCGGTGCGCGGCGGAGTCGCGAGGGAGCGACGTCCGCCCGGTCGGCAACCCGGGTGCCCGCGGGACCTTCGCGCGACCTCAGCCTCGGCGCCGCTGCGCTCGCGCCAAGGTCAGCGACCGCCGAAATCTTCAGGTTCGGTGCTCACCGACCCTTACGATCTTCATCGTGTTGGTGCCGCCGGACTGGCCCATCGGCTCGCCGATCGTGACGACGATCAGGTCGCCCTTCTGCACCTGGCCGCGCGCCACGAGCAGGTCGCAGGCGGCGTGCAGCACCGCGTCGCGGTCGCCGTGCTGCTCGAGGTAGAGCGTGCGGACGTTCCGGTAGAGCGCCATCTTGCGC
>JAKOVT010000004.1 GCA_029781935.1 Actinomycetes bacterium
CCAGCCGGAGCTCAGCAGCCGTCTCGCCGCCTTCGGGCCCAACGAGTGGCTCGTCGACGAGATCTACCAGCAGTACCTCACCGACAAGTCGAGCGTCGACCCGGCGTGGTGGGACTTCTTCGAGGACTACGTCCCCACCGAGCACGCCGGCGCCGACCTCGTGGCGGCCTCCGCCGCGGCACGTGCGGCGGCCAAGGCCGCCGTCGAGGCGGCCGAGCTCGCCTCCGACGCCGAGGCCGCGACGCACGAGGCGCCGCAGGTGCTGCAGCCCGTGGTGGTGCCACCACCCGCGCCGGTGCCGACCCCGGCACCAGCACCGGCGCCGGCCCCGGCCCCGGCGGCCGAGGTCCCCGCGCAGCCGGAGAAGATCGAGCCGGTGGTGCTCAAGGGCCCCGCCGCGCGCGTCGTCGCCAACATGGCGGCCAGCCTCGCGGTGCCCACCGCGACGAGCGTCCGCGCCGTCCCGGTGAAGCTGCTCGTCGACAACCGCGTCGTCATCAACAACCACCTCGCTCGCGGCCGCGGCGGCAAGGTGTCGTTCACGCATCTCATCGGCTGGGCCGTCGTCCGCGCCCTGAGGTCCATGCCGGAGATGAACTACGGCTACGTCGAGGTCGACGGCAAGCCCGCGATCCTCAAGAACGAGCACGTGAACTTCGGTCTCGCGATCGACCTGGCCAAGCCCGACGGCAGCCGCCAGCTGCTCGTGCCGAACATCAAGAAGGCCGACGAGCTCGACTTCTCCGCGTTCTGGTCGGCCTACGACGATCTGGTGCGCAAGGCGCGCGGCAACAAGCTCACCGTCGACGACTTCGCCGGCACGACCGTCAGCCTCACCAACCCGGGCGGCATCGGCACCGTGCACTCGGTGCCGCGACTCATGGAGGGCCAGGGCGCGATCATCGGCGTCGGCGCCATCGAGCACCCGGCCGAGTGGCAGGGCGCGTCGGAGGAGACCCTCACGACGCACGCCATCAGCAAGGTCACGACGCTGACCTCGACCTACGACCACCGGATCATCCAGGGCGCGCAGTCCGGCGAGTTCCTCCGTCGCGTGCACCAGCTGCTCCTCGGCGAGGACGGCTTCTACGACGAGGTCTTCTCGGCGCTGCGGATCCCCTACGAGCCGATCCGGTGGGCGCACGACATCGCCACCGCGCACGACGACGACCTCGACAAGACCTCGCGCGTGCACGAGCTGATCCACGCCTTCCGCGTGCGCGGCCACCTCATGGCCGACACCGACCCGCTGGAGTACCGCCAGCGCAGCCACGTCGACACCGACGTGAGCAGCCACGGGCTCACGCTGTGGGACCTCGACCGCGAGTTCGCCACCGGCGGGTTCGGCGGCAAGCGGTTCATGAAGCTGCGCGACATCCTCGGAGTCCTCCGCGACGCCTACTGCCGCAGCGTCGGGATCGAGTACATGCACATCCAGGACCCCGAGCAGCGGGCCTGGATCCAGCAGCGCGTCGAGCGCAAGTACGACAAGCCGCACCGCGAGGAGCAGCTGCGCATCCTGCGTCGGCTCAACGCGGCCGAGGCGTTCGAGACCTTCCTGCAGACCAAGTACGTCGGGCAGAAGCGGTTCTCGCTCGAGGGCGCCGAGTCGGTGATCCCGCTCATGGACGCCGTCATCACCGCAGCCGCCGAGGCCGGCCTGGACGAGGCGTGCATCGGCATGCCGCACCGCGGCCGTCTCAACGTGCTGGCCAACATCGCCGGCAAGTCCTACGGCCAGATCTTCCGCGAGTTCGAGGGCGACTTCGAGGTCGAGGGGTCGGTGCAGGGCTCGGGCGACGTGAAGTACCACCTCGGCACCAGCGGCACGTTCACCACCGACTTCGGCGAGACGATCCCGGTCTACCTCGCCGCGAACCCCTCGCACCTCGAGGCGGTCAACCCGGTGCTCGAGGGCATCGTCCGCGCCAAGCAGGACGCCCTCCCCCGCGGCAAGGTGTTCTCGGTGCTCCCCGTGCTGCTCCACGGCGACGCCGCGTTCGCCGGCCAGGGCGTCGTCACCGAGACGCTCAACCTCTCGCAGCTGCGCGGCTACCGCACGGGCGGCACCGTGCACATCGTCGTGAACAACCAGGTCGGCTTCACGACCGCCCCCGAGGCGTCGCGCTCGTCGGTCTACGCCACCGACGTCGCCCGCATGGTGCAGGCTCCGATCTTCCACGTGAACGGCGACGACCCCGAGGCGGTCGTGCGGGTCGCGCGGCTGGCGTTCGAGTTCCGCCAGCAGTTCCACAAGGATGTCGTCGTCGACATGATCTGCTACCGCCGACGCGGTCACAACGAGGCCGACGACCCGTCGCTGACCCAGCCGCTCATGTACAACCTCATCGACGCGAAGCGCTCGACCCGCAAGCTCTACACCGAGGCGCTCATCGGCCGCGGCGACATCTCGCTCGAGGAGGCCGAGGCCGCGCTGCGCGACTACCAGGAGCAGCTCGAGCGCGTGTTCGTCGAGACCCGCGACGCGATGGCGCACCCGAAGGAGATGCACCACGCGGAGCCGCCGGTCTACCCCGCCGAGGTCGACACCGCGATCTCCGACGAGGTGCTCAAGCGCGTCACCGACTCCCAGGTGACGATGCCCGAGGGTTTCACCGTGCACCCGCGCCTGGCGCCGCAGCTGCAGCGCCGGGTGCAGATGGTCGCCGACGGCACGATCGACTGGTCGATGGGCGAGACCCTCGCCTTCGGCTCGCTCCTGCTGGAGGGGCGCACGATCCGTCTCGCCGGGCAGGACTCGCGCCGCGGGACGTTCGGCCAGCGGCACGCCGTCGTCGTCGACCGCGTCACCGGCGAGGAGTACACCCCGCTCTCGGGCGTCGCGCCCAAGGAGGAGCGCGGCTACTTCTTCGTCTACGACTCGCTGCTGTCCGAGTACGCCGCCATGGGCTTCGAGTACGGCTACTCGGTCGAGAACCCCGAGGCGCTCGTGCTGTGGGAGGCGCAGTTCGGCGACTTCGCCGACGGCGCGCAGACGATCATCGACGAGTTCATCTCCTCGGGCGAGCAGAAGTGGGGCCAGACATCCGGAGTCGTGCTGCTGCTGCCGCACGGCTACGAGGGGCAGGGGCCCGACCACTCCTCGGCCCGCGTCGAGCGCTACCTGCAGCTGTGCGCGCAGGACAACATGACCGTCGCGATGCCGTCGACCCCGGCGTCGTACTTCCACCTGCTGCGCTGGCAGGCCAAGGCGCCGCACCACAAGCCGCTGGTGGTGTTCACGCCGAAGTCGATGCTGCGGCTGAAGGCTGCGACGTCGGCGGCGGAGGACTTCACGTCCGGCTCGTTCCTCCCCGTCATCCCCGACACCACGGTCGACGGCGCCGGAGTGACGCGCGTGCTGCTCTGCAGCGGCAAGGTCTACTACGACCTGCTCGCCGAGCGGCAGCGCAACGGCCGCACCGACGTCGCCATCGTGCGGCTCGAGCGACTGGCCCCGCTCCCCCTGCGCGAGCTGGTGGCGGCGCTCTCGGCGTACGCCGACGATGCCGAGCTCGTCTACGTCCAGGAGGAGCCGGCGAACCAAGGCGCCTGGCCGTTCGTCGCGCTGCACCTGCACGAGCACCTGGCCGGACGGCCGCTGCGCCGGGTGTCGCGCAAGGCGGCCTCGTCGCCGGCCGTGGGCACGCACAAGGTGCACGAGCGCGAGCAGGCCGAGCTCGTGAGCCGCGCGTTCGCCTAGGAGCCGACGTGTACTTCACCGACCGCGGGATCGAGGAGCTCGAGTCGCGCCGCGGCGAGGAGGAGGTCTCCTTCCTCTGGCTCGCCGAGCGGTTGCGCACGTTCGTCGACCTCAACCCCGAATTCGAGGTGCCGGTCGAGCGGCTGGCCGTCTGGCTGGCCCGTCTCGACGACGACGACCCCGACGAGGACTGAGCGCCGCGAGGTCGGCGGCACCGGGCACGATGGGTCGGTGATCCCCGACCTGCGCCGCGGCGACCCGCTCGCCGTCGTCCTCGCGCCCGGGCTCGGGCTGGGCCTGGCCTGGCCCGGCGGATCGACGTCGGTCGCGTCCTCCGACCCGGTCGCGCTCGTGGCCGAGGTCGAGGAGCGCGGCGCCCGCTGGGTGTGGTGGTCGGCGCGCGAGCACGCGTCGTCGCTGGTGGCGGCCGGGGTCCGGCCCCGCGCGTGCTGGGACCTCGGCGCGGTGTCGCGGCTCGTCCACGGCGCCTGGCGGGAGGACGAGGGCGCCGTGTGGGCGCTGCACCGCGGGCTCGAGGTGCCGCCGGAGGCCGAGGGCGAGCTCTCGCTCCTCGACCTCGCCGGCGAGGCCGACGACGTCGTGCGCCCCGACGGCCAGCTCAGCCGCGAGTGGCTGCGCGGCTCGTGGTCGCGGAGCCTCGACGCCGCCCAGACCTGGGCACGGCTCGCGCTCGAGGTGCAGCAGGGTCAGGAGCGCCTCGTGCGAGCCCTCCCCGACCGGCGCCGGGAGCCGGGACCGACCTCGTTGCCGTACCTGACCGCGCTGTCGGAATCGATGGCGTCCCTGCTGGCCGTGGAGCTCGGGCACGACGGCCTGGCGATCGACCGCTCCGTGCTCGACGAGCTCCTCGCGGCCACCGTCGGACCCCGCCCCGCGTCCGAGGCCGAGGAGATCGCGACGCGCCGGGCGCGCGACGAGCAGGTGTGGCGGGAGTTCCCGGGCGGCGACCCGGTCGACCTGCGCAACCCTGCCAACGTCCGAGATCTCCTGCGCCGCATCGGGATCGACGTGCCCGACACCCGCTCATGGCGGCTCGAGCCGTACGCCGAGGCCTCTCCCGCGGTCGCGGCGCTCCTGCGCTGGCGGAAGGCCGAGCGCATCGCGACGACGTACGGCTGGTCGTGGAGCGAGCGCGACATCGGCGACGACGACCGGCTGCGCGGCGTGTGGGGTGCGAGCGAGGGCGCCGGGCGGATGACGGCGTCGGCCGGCCTGCACAACCTCCCGGCCGAGCTGCGCGTGGCGGTGCGGCCGCCCGCCGGGCGCATGCTCGTGCGGGCGGACCTCGGGCAGATCGAGCCCCGGGTCCTCGCGGCCGTGAGCGGCGACACCGGCCTCGCCGCGGCGGCGCGCGAGCCCGACATGTACGCGCCCGTGGCGGCGGCGCTGCGCAGCGACCGTCCGACGGCGAAGGTGGCGGTGCTGGCCGCGATGTACGGCCAGACCTCGGGCCCGGCCGGCGAGGCGCTCAAAGACATGGAGCGGGCCTACCCGGTCGCGATCGCCTTCCTGCGCGACGCCGAGGAGCACGGACGTCGTGGCGAGGACCTGCGCACCTACGGCGGCCGGCTGCTGCGGCTCTCGTCGCTGGCCGAGGCCCTCGCCGACGCCGGCCCCGAGTCGCACGCGGCGCACTCCTACGGCCGCTTCGCCCGCAACGCCGTGGTGCAGGGCGCCGCCGCGGAGCTGTTCAAGGCCTGGGCCGCGACGGTCCGCGCCGGGCTGGCCGGCTCCACCGCGCGGATCGTGCTGTGCCTGCACGACGAGCTGCTCGTCGAGTGCGACGAGGCGGATGCGCCGCGGGTGGCCGGCCTGGTCGACGAGGCGCTGCAGTCGACGGCCTCCTGGTGGTGCTCGGGCAGCGGGGTGCGCCTGGTCAGCGACACGTCGGTGGTCCGCTGCTGGGCCGACGCGCACTGACGCACGATCGGCCGAGAGCGGTCCCACCGCCCGGACAGCCCCGCCGACCGTCTGGCACGATGCGCGGCGGGGGCCTGAGCACGGGGTGGGAGCAGGGATGGTCGACAGTCCGACGACGCTCGAGGTGCGCCTGAACGCGCGCCTGCCGTCCGTGCAGCGCGGTGACCGGTACGAGGACCCGCTCGCCTACTGGCTGGAGGACCGCTTCCCCGGGAGCAGGGTCACCGGAGGTGGCACGCTGCGCAGCAAGGAGGGCGAGCCCCTCGTCTGCGGCATCGACGCCGAGGTGGTCGGCGACCCCGACGAGATCGAGGACGCGGTCGTGGTCTACCTCGAGGCGCTCGGTGCGCCACGCGGATCGACCGTGGCGCTCACCGGCCGGGCACCGCGCGAGGTCGGCAGCATCGAGGGGGTCGCGCTCTACCTCGACCGGCACGGCCTGCCCGACGAGGTCTACGCCGAGCACGACGTCAACGAGTTCCTCGACGCCCTCAACGACGCCGTCGACGGGTTCGGCGTGCTGCAGGCCTTCTGGGAGGGACCGGACTGGACCGCCGTCTACGTCTACGGCCCGTCCGCGGAGTCGCTCACCGACATCGTGGCTCCGCTCCTCGCCGACCACCCGCTCGCCCGGGGCGCCCGCCTCGACCGCATCGCCTGACCCGCTCATCCCGAACCCCTTCCTGCGATCGATGTGCCCCACGGTGCACGAGAAGCACCGAGAACGCCCCGCACCGATCGGCCACCCGATGACGTGGGGCGGAACCGGTGCCTCTAGGGCACCCGGGGCACACCCATCCGTAGTGGGGGTCAGGGGTTGGTGAGGACGATCTTGCCGACGACGTCGCCGGAGGCGAGGCGCTCGAACGCCGACCGGGCGTCGCGCAGGTCGTACACGTGGTCGATCGTGGGTCGCACGCCGGTGTCGACGAGCAGGCGCACCAGCGCCTCGAGCTCGTCGCGCGTCCCCATCGTGGAGCCGACGACGTTGAGCTGCAGGAAGAACACGCGCGCGAGGTCGGCCGGCGGGTTCGGTCCGCTGGTCGCACCCGAGACGACGACCGTGCCACCGGGGCGCAGCGAGCGCAGCGAGTGCGCCCACGTCGCCTCGCCGACCGTCTCGATGACGGCGTCGACGCGCTCGGGCAGCCGCGCGCCCGGCTCGAAGGCCTCGGCGGCACCGAGCTCGAGGGCCCGCGCGCGCTTGGCCTCGTCGCGGCTGGTGACCCAGACGCGGTAGCCGAGCACATCGGCGATCTGGATCGCCGCCGTCGCCACTCCCCCGCCGGCGCCCTGGATCAGCACGGTGTCGCCCACCCGCAGGCCGCTCTTGGTCGCGAGCATCCGGTACGCCGTCAGCCACGCCGTCGGCAGGCACGCGGCCTCCTCGAACGAGAGCTCGTCGGGCTTCGGGACGACGTTGCGCTCGGGGACGGCGACGTACTCGGCCAGGGTCCCGGGATGCAGCTCGGACAGCAGGGTGCGCTTCGGGTCCAGCGTCTCGTCGCCGCCGCCCGCTGCCGGGTCGCCGATCACCTCGTGGACGAGGACAGCAGTGCCGTCGTCGAGCACGCCGGCCGCGTCGCCGCCGAGGATCATCGGCAGCTGCTCGGGCTTGAGCCCCACCCCGCGCAACGACCACAGGTCGTGGTGGTTCAGGCTCGCGGCGCGCACCCGCACGCGCACCCAGCCCTCGGGGACGACGGTGTCGGGCACGTCGCCCAGGGTCAGCCCGGACAGCGGGTCGGTGGAGTCGAACGAGGTGGCGGTCACTGCGAACATGCCCCGACCCTAGCCGTCGGGACGGGCGCTCCCGGCGGATCGCGGTCGCCTCGAACGCCGAGCCGTGGCTAGGTTCGCGGCATGGCCGAGCCGCTCCCCGTGACCGTCCGCCCGATGACCGCGTCGGACTCCGAGGCGGTGCTCGCGATCGTGGGCGCGGCGTTCGCCGACGAGCCCGAGGTGGTGCCGCTGCAGGCTGCGCTGGCCGCCCGGCCGGACAACCACGGCTACGTCGCCGAGCACGACGGCCGGCCGGTGGGGCACGTCGGGCTCACCCGCTGCTGGATCGACGCCGAGCCGCGGCTGGTCGAGGCGCTGGTGCTCAGCCCGCTGTCGGTCGCACCGGACGCGCAGCGGCGCGGCGTGGGCTCGGCGCTCCTGCGGCACGCGGTCGCCGCGGCCGGGGCGGCGGGCGCGCCCGCGGTGTTCCTCGAGGGCGACCCGGCGTACTACTCCCGGCAGGGCTGGCGACCTGTGGCCGAGCTCGGGATCACGCCCGCCTCGCCCCGTATCCCGGCGCCCGCCTGCCAGCACGTGCGGCTCGCGGCGTACGAGAGCTGGATGCGCGGACCGCTCGTCGACCCCGACACGTTCTGGGAGCACGACTGCGTCGGCCTGCGCGGCGAGCGGCTCACGGCCGCGCGCGCCTTCTTCGCCCTCTGACACGCCGCCTCGCGTCCGCAACTGCTGCCCAGCAGCCCGCCTCGACGACGGATGGGGACGCGAGGCGGCGGTCAGGCGCGCTCGAGTCGGAGGTGGACGACGGAGTCGCCGGCGGCGGTCTCCGTGCACGAGTAGCCGTCCGGCCAGGAGCCGACCTCGTCGAAGAGCCGCTCGCCGCCGCCGAGCACCGTCGGCACGACCGTGACGTGGATCTCGTCGACGAGCCCCTCGCGCAGCGCCTCGCGCACGATCGAGACGCCGCCACCGATACGGACGTCGGCCCCCTCCGCCGCTGCGCCCGCCTGCTCGAGCGCCGCCGGCAGACCGTCGGTGACGAAGTGGAACGTCGTACCACCGAGCATCGCGACCGACGGTCGGCCGAAGCGCGTGACGACGAACACCGGGTGCCCGAACGGCGGCTCGTCGCCCCACCAGCCGGTCCACGACTCGTCGGGCCACTCCCCGCGGACCGGCCCGAACATGTTGCGTCCCATGACCGTGGCACCGATCCCGTCGTCGCCGCGGCGGACCCAGTCGTCGTCGACCGCGGTGCTGCCGCCGTCCGTCCCGAGCATGTCGCGACCGAACGACGTGCGGAACATCCACTCGTGGAGGCGCTCGCCGCCGACGCCGAGCGGGTGCTCCTGCGACTGGTCCGGACCGGCGGCGTACCCGTCCAGCGACATCGACATGTTGTGCACGCGGACCCTGGCCACGACCGACCTCCTCGCGCCTGACGGCGACTGGCTCGCGACCCTACGCCGGACCGCGCCGCTCAGACGGCGGTACGACGGAGGTCGACGTCGGGCTGCGCCGTGGGCTCGCGGGTGACCCCCTCCGCGCGCGCAGCACGCGCCACCGCGCCGGCGACCGACGGCGCGAGCCGGTGGTCGAAGGGGTCGGGCACGATCCGGTCTGCGGCGAGGTCCTCGCCGACAAGCCCCGCGATGGCGTCGACCGCGGCGAGCTTCATGCCCTCGGTGATCCGGGTGGCGCCGACGTCGAGCGCGCCGCGGAAGATCCCGGGGAACGCGAGCACGTTGTTGATCTGGTTCGGGAAGTCGCTGCGCCCGGTCGCCACCACGGCGGCACCGGCCGCGTGCGCGACGTCGGGGTGCACCTCCGGCACCGGGTTGGCGAGCGCGAACACGATCGAGTCGGGGGCCATCGAGGCGACGGCCTCCTGCGGGATCGTGCCGCCGGAGACGCCGATCAGGACGTCGGCACCCTGCAG
>JAKOVT010000319.1 GCA_029781935.1 Actinomycetes bacterium
GCGCTCGGCCTGACCGTCCCCGGAGGCAAGTGATGACCGCCGCGACCGGCGCCCGACCTGTCGGTGTCGACCTGCAGGAGAACGAGGAGAACCGCGCCCTCGTCGAGGCCATCGAGGCCGACAACCCCGACCTCAACATCCGTCACATGCCGGGCATGATCCGGCTGACCACGACCAGCAAGCTGGTGATCAACCAGGCGAGCGTCGAGGCCCGCCTCGGCCGCCCGTGGGAGACCCACGAGTTCCAGCTGGCGATCATCTCGTACTTCGGCGAGTTCGTTGAGTGGGATGACGACCAGATCGTCATCGCCTGGCAGCACTGAGGAGAGCCTGTTATGACCGTTTCCCCGGAGAAGCCGGCCCGCAAGCTCTCGATGAAGCAGCGGTACACGGCGCTGACGCACGACCTCGACTGGACCCCCACGTACGTGACGGAGGAGCAGGTCTTCCCGTTCACCACGTTCGAGGGCATCAAGGTCCACGACTGGTCCAAGTGGGAGGACCCCTTCCGCCTGACCGTCGAGGCCTACAACAAGTACCAGGCGGAGAAGGACCGTCGCCTGTACGCCGTCCTCGACGGCTTCGCGCAGAGCCAGGGCCAGACCGGCCTCACCGACGCGCGCTACATGAACGCCATGAAGATCTTCCTGCAGGGCATCCCGGTGCACGAGTACAACGCGCACCGCAACTTCGCCTACCTGGCCCGCTACGCCAACGGCCCCGGTGCCCGCTTCGCGGCGCTGTGCCAGAGCATGGACGAGCTGCGCCACGCGCAGACCGAGATCCACACGCTGTCGCACTACAACAAGTACTTCGACGGCATGCACAACTGGCACCACTGGACCGACCGCGTCTGGTACCTCTCGGTGCCGAAGTCCTTCTTCGAGGACGCCATGACGGCCGGCCCGTTCGAGTGGCTCATCGCCATCGGGTTCTCGTTCGAGTACCTGCTGACGAACCTGCTGTTCGTGCCGTTCATGTCTGGCGCCTCGTTCAACGGCGACCTCCCGACGATGACGTTCGGGTTCTCGGCCCAGTCCGACGAGTCGCGCCACATGACCCTCGGCCTCGAGGCGATCAAGTTCATGTGCGAGCAGGACGAGGACAACGTCCCGATCGTGCAGGAGTGGCTCGACAAGTGGTTCTGGCGCGGGTACCGGCTCATCGCGCTGGTCGCCGGGATGATGGACTACATGCACCCGAAGCACGTCATGAGCTGGAAGGAAGCCTTCGAGCTCTACTTCGAGGAGCAGATGCTCAACGGTCTGTTCAAGGACCTCGAGTACTACGGCATCAAGCCTCCGCGTCACGTCCAGTGGGCGATCGACGAGAAGGAGATCCTGTCGCACCAGGTGTACTGGATCCTCTACCAGTTCTCGCACGCCGCGGCGTTCAGCACGACGATCCCCAACGCCGAGGACCAGAAGTGGCTCGAGGAGAACTACCCCGAGACCTGGCCGGTGTTCAAGGCTGCGGCCTGGGACAAGGCGCAGAAGGTCATGGACAACGGCGGCCGCTACTTCAACCCCGGACTCCCGCAGCTGTGCACCGTCTGCCAGATCCCGATGGGCTTCACCGAGCCGGGCGACCCGCTGACCCAGTGCCAGCGCCAGTCGGTCTACGAGGGCGAGCGCTACGACTTCTGCTCCGACGGCTGCCAGTGGATCTTCGACCGCGAGCCCACCAAGTACCGCCAGTCGTGGCTGCCCGTGCACCAGATCTTCCAGGGCAACTGCGGTGGTCCGGGCGGCCTGCCCGCCGTGGCCGCGTGGTACGAGCTCGGCCCGAACGACGGTGCCGAGTACCTCGGCAGCAACGATTTCAAGAACTGGCAGGCGTGGCACGGCCAGGCCGAGAAGGAGGCCTGAGATGGCTGTCGTCGCCAACTACGAGTACAACTGGCCCAGCCGCTCCGCCGCCGAGTTCTACGGCGATGCCCAGCTGGTGCACGTGTGGTGGAAGGGCAACCCGTACTTCGTGGCCGCCTCGACCTTCCCGTTCCCGAAGGACATGCCCTTCGGAGCGCTGGTCGGGCTGTGCAAGGAGTTCTTCGCGGCTGACCCCGACTTCACGCCCGAGATGATGGACACCGCCCGCTGGGCCGTGGACAAGCAGCCGATCACGCCGGACCTGGAGGCCTCGCTGGTCGCCAACGGCGTCGGCCACAAGAGCCTGGTCCAGTTCGAGATCTGACCCGGCAGCAGAGCACCACCCGCGGCTCCCGGCAGGTCTCGATCTGCCGGGAGCCGCGGCGCACGCAGGAGCGTTCCACCCGCACGGTTCCACCCAGCACAGCACGCAGGAGTGAGCAGCGATGACCGCCGAGTACCAGATCACCGTCGAGCCGCTGGGCCGCGAGATCACATGCCGCGAGGACCAGACCGTCCTCGACGCGTGCCTGCGCGCCGGCGTCTGGGTCCCCCATTCCTGCACGCACGGCACCTGCGCCACCTGCAAGGCCGAGGTCCTCGAGGGCGACGTCGAGCACGGCGAGGCCTCGCCGTACGCGCTCATGGACTTCGAGCGCGACGAGGGCAAGTTCCTCCCCTGCGTCGCGCGACCGCGCTCCGACCTCGTGTTCGAGGCCGACGTCGACGTCGACGAGTCCATCCCCGTCCACGCCGTCCAGGACTACACCGCCACGCTCGTCGAGCTCACCGACGTCGCGAACGGCACCCGCCGCCTGATCTTCGAGCTCGACCGCGACCTGGTGTTCAACGCCGGGCAGTACATGTCGCTCGAGATCCCGGGGCACGACGGCGTCACCCGCACGTACTCGATGGCCAACCCGCCCGCGGAGCAGCGCCGCATCGAGTTCCAGATCCGCCTCACCGCAGGCGGTATCGCGACCGAGGGCTGGGTGTTCAAGGACCTCGCGGTCGGCGACTCCATCAGGCTCTCCGGTCCGTACGGCCGCTTCGTGCTGCGCGAGGACCGCTCCGAGCCCGCGGTGATGATCGCCGGCGGCACCGGGCTGGCCCCCATCGCGTCGATGATCCGTCGCGCGCTCGAGGAGGGCGCCGGCGAGGTCGAGCACATCTACCTCTACCAGGGCGCCCGCACCCAGGAGTGGATGTACGACGTCGACCGCTTCCGGGCGCTGCAGGAGCAGTTCCCCGACCGGTTCACCTACCGCCCGTGCCTGTCGGAGGAGGAGGCCGAGGGTTTCGCCAGCGGCATGGTCACCGACGTCCTCGCTGCCGACCACGACACCCTCAAGGGCCACGTCGGCTACGTCTGCGGGCCGCCCGCCATGGTCGAGGCGGCGCTCAAGACCCTCATGCTCAAGCGCCTCTTCCCGAGGGACATCTTCAAGGAGGAGTTCCTCGACGCCAGCGCCGCCGCGACCCAGATCCGCAGCCCCCTCATCAAGCGGTAGCTGCCTCTTCCTCGGGCGCGTCGGAAGCAAAGATCCTCTCGGGCGGGCTTGCCGGGCAGGTGACCGGCCCGGGCCGTTCGCCGTCCTCTGGTCCCACGATCCGCTCGGCCTGGCTTGGGGGGCCGTGACCGGCTCTCGCGGTTCGCCGTCCACGTGGCCCTCACGGGTCCGTGCTTCTCGTGGCTGTGTTGATGCCGGCTCCAAGCTCGTCGCTGCGCTCCTCGCGTCGCCGGACCCCGCCCCTCGCGACTTCGTCGCGAATCGGTCAGGCCCCTTCGCCGTTCGAGGTGCTGCCACGTCGTGGGTGAGGGCCTGACCGATGAGGGCGGGTCACCCCTCCCGGGCTGGCTCTGCAAACCCTCGTGTCGGGCACGCGCCCTGGGTCCCGTAGGTATCGGACGTGATCTCCGCCTCCCTGTGCCCTCAGGGTGGAATGCGGCTGGAGCGCTGGGACGTTGTCGCGGGACGATGGGGTCAGTCCAGCGAGTGCGAGGTGCGTCGTGTCCGAGTCCGTCGTCGAGGGTCCGGTCAGTCTTCCCGTGACGGTCGTGCTGGCCCGCAAGCCGGCGCCGGGCCGGGAGGACGAGCTCGTCGCCTGGGCGCACGACATCACCGACGTCGCGGAGGGGTTCCCGGGCCACCTCGGCGCGCAGATCTACCCGCCGAGCGGCGACGACTGCAGCGATGTCGTGGTGGCCTTCACCTTCGCCAGCGCCGAGGAGCTCTCGACCTGGGAGCACAGCCCCGAGCGCGCGGAATGGGTCGCGAAGGCGCAGCCCCTCGTGCAGGGCGAGGCTCGCGCGCACGGCGTGAGCGGCTTCGAGGGGATCTTCAGCCACACCCCCGGCCAGCCGGTGATGCCGCCGCCGCGCTGGAAGACCGCGACGATCATCGCGCTGGCGCTCTATCCCGTGTCGCTGCTGCTCAACTGGCTGCTCGGCCCGCAGATCGCGACCTGGAACATCTGGCTCCGCGTCGCGGTCAACGTCGCGATCATCGTCCCGTACATGGCCTGGGTCGGCGTGCCCTCCCTGTCCCGCTGGCTCAAGGGCTGGCTGCACCCCTAGCCGCGGATCCGGACCAGGCCCTCCTGGACGGTCGTCGCCACGAGACGGCCGTCCCTGCTGAAGATGCGGCCTCGGCCGATGCCACGGCCTCCGGACGCCGACGGGCTGTCCTGGTCGTGCAGCAGCCAGTCATCGACGCGCACCGGGCGGTGGAACCACATCGCGTGGTCGAGCGACGCCGCGACCACGCCGGGCTCGCCGAACCGTACGTCGTGCCGCGCGACGATCGCGGCCATCAGCGTGAGGTCGCTCGCGTAGGCGAGGACGGCCGCGTGCAGCAGCGGGTCGTCGGGAAGTGCACCCGCGGTGCGCAGCCACACGCGCACGCCGTCGTCGGCTGAGTCGTCGTAGCGCACGTCGAGGGCGTCCCACTCGCCGCGGACGGCGTTGTTGCTCGCCCGCGGTCGTCGCAGGAACGACGGCAGGTCGTCGGGCCAGGGCACGTCGGGCATGGCGTCCTGGTGCTCGATGCTCCCCGGTTCGTCGACCTGGAAGGACGCCGTGCTCTGGAAGATCACCCGGCCGTGCTGGCGGGCCACGACCGACCGCGTGCTGAACGAGCGGCCGTCGCGCAGCACCTCGACCTGGTAGTCGATCGGCGTGCTCGGGTCGCCGGGGCGCAGGAAGTAGCCGTGCAGCGAGTGCGGTGCACGTCCGTCGGGGACGTCGCGGCCCGCGGCCATGAGCGCCTGGCCGAGCACCTGGCCGCCGAAGACCCGCTGCAGGTTGGTGTCCGGCGCGGCGCCGCGCAGGACGTCGCCGTCGCGCTCGAGCTGCAGCAACCGCACCAGACCGTCGACCGTGGCCACCACTGCCCGCACCTCCTGCCCTCCGCGCCGGTCGCGGCGCCGACCCATCGTCCCGTGCACGTCCCGCCGGACGAGACGCGGGGTGTTCCGCCTTCGGGAACCGCGCTGCGTCGAGCGCGCGCGCGTCCCTACGGTCGTGCCACCAGGTCAGGCGAGGAGGCGGTCGTGGCGCGTATCCACGTGCAGGGCACCGAGGTCGACATCACGTCCTACCCGGGCGAGACGATGCTCGACGCCCTCAAGCGCACCGGCAACGCCATCCGCGTGGGCTGCCGTCGCGGCGGCTGCGCGATCTGCAAGGTCGAGGTCGTCGAGGGCACCTACGAGTACACCCGCCCGATCGCGGACAAGGTCCTCACCGAGGAGGAGATCGCGAAGGGCACGTGCCTCACCTGCCGCGCGATCCCGACCAGCGACATGGTGGTCTCGCTCGCCGGCCACCATGAGCGCGTCAACACGCTCATGACGTTCTTCCAGCAGCACGCGCAGAACAAGGCCGTGTGAGACCTGCTCCCCGCGCGGCACCTACCAGGTCGTGCCGCGCAGGATCGCGGCGTCGAGCACCGCGCTCACGGCGTCGCGCAGCGCCAGCACCAGCAGTTCCGTCGTGTGCTCGCCGCCCCAGGTCTCGTCGAGCGGGACCTCGTCGTAGTCGAGCGTGGTGCGCGGCTCACCCAGCGACCACTGCTGGCGTCCGCCCGGAACCGGGACCCCGACGGCGCGTCCCACGTCGATGACGTGCTCGTCGCGGTCGACCCGGATGACGACCAGCGGCCGCTCCGGGTGCCTGGGGTTCTCGAGGCCGACGTAGACGCGCACCTCGTGCCCGAAGTAGGGCGCGTTCTCCGCCGCTGCCCACGGCCCGCCGATCGCCTCGCGCAGGACGTGCTCGGGCACGCCGATGAGCGCCGCGAGCTGCGGTACGCCGTCGGCCTCCGGGTCCATGCGAGAACTGTGCCAGCCGCCGCAGGACGGTGCCCGTGCTATCGGGCGTCCACGACGGTGGCGAACAGGCGCTCGTAGGACGCGACCATGCGCGCGGCCGAGAACCTGCGCTCGGCGTCGCCGCGGCAGGCGCGCCGGTCGAGTCGCGGCAGGCCGCGCACGGCGGACACGGCGGTGTGGACGTCGTCGACGACGAAGCCGGTGAGCCCGTCGCGGATCAGCTCGGGCATCGAGCCGCGGCGGAACGCCACGACCGGGGTACCGGTGGCGAGCGCCTCCACGACCGACAGGCCGAACGGCTCCTCGAAGTCGATGAGGTGGAGCAGACCGACGGCCCCGCCGAGCAGCCGGTCGCGCTCCGCGGGGCCGACCGGACCGACGTAGCGCACCGAGACCCCGTCGACGTGGGGCAGGACCTCGCGCTCGTGGTACTCACCGTCGTGCACGACGCCGGCGATCACGAGAGGCATCCCGGCCCGGCGAGCCACCTCGATCGCGACGTGGGTCCCCTTGTCGGGATGGATGCGACCGAGGAAGAGCAGGTAGCCGCCGTCGCCGAGACCCACGGAGAACGACTCGACGTCGATGCCGTGGTGGATGGTCGCCGCGTAGGTGAGGTCGGGATGCCGGTCGGACTCGCTGATGGAGACGTAGTGGCCGATGTCGTCGTAGGCCCGGTAGACAGGGACGATCCGCTCGGACGAGAAGCCGTGGATCGTCGTCACCACAGGTGTCGGGACCAGCCGGCTGAAGGCGAGCGGCAGGAAGTCGAACTGGTTGCTGATGACGTCGAAGTCGCGCGCGCTCTCGAACACGGACGCGATGTGCAGCGCCTCGTGGACCTTGGCGTCGACGGTCTCGTCCTCCTCGTAGCCGGCGGGAGCAACGGAACGAAGCCTCGCCGAGGTCTGCGAGTCCGCCGTGGCGAACAGCGTGACGTCGTGCCCTCTGCGGACGAGCCCCTCGGCGAGGGTCGAGGCGACCTGCTCCCAGGGGCCGTAGCCGCGCGGCGGTACGGAGTGCGCGATCGAGGCGAGCATGGCGATTCTGATATCGGCCTCCGGTTTTCCTTGAATCTACTGCGAAATCGGCCCCTCGGATTGCTGGTAGGGTGGGTGTCGAGAGCCGGGGACGAAGTACCCCTGGCCACCGACGTCGGCCTCGCGCCGTACGCCATCGGGATGTCCACGCTCCCCTCGCGATAGGCAGCGCGTCCGCTGCGGCACGTCAGCGAAAGCAGGCCCTCATGGGCGTCCGGTTCGGTGTCCTCTCCACCTATCCCCCCACGCAGTGCGGCATCGCCACCTTCGCCGAGTCGTTGGTGTCCGAGCTGGTCCGCTCCGGCGCGCACGTCGGCGTCGTGCGCGTTGTCGACGAGCCCCAGGTGCAGGTGCTGCCCGTCGTGCACCAGTGGCGCCGCGGGAGCGCGTCGTCGACCGACACCGTCGTCCGCGTCCTCGACGACTTCGACGTCGTGATGGTGCAGCACGAGTACGGCATCTTCGGCGGCCCCGACGGCGAGGACGTGGTGGAGCTCGTGCGCCGCCTCAACACACCCGTCGTCTCGGTGCTGCACACGGTGCTGACCCACCCGACTCCTCACCAGTTCGAGGTGCTCGCCGGCTTGATCGAGTCGTCGTCGTCAGTCGTCGTCATGACCGAGACCGCGCGGGACCGGCTCATCGCGGGCTGGCACGTCGACCCGGGCCTGGTGACCGTCATCCCGCACGGCGCGCACGACAACCGGCCTCCGGCTGCCGCCCGCCCGCACCCTGCCGCTCGCCCCAGCATGCTCACCTGGGGCCTGCTCTCCGAGGGCAAGGGCATCGAGTGGGCGCTGCTCGCCCTGGCGGAGCTCAAGGGCTCCGTGCCGCTGCCGCTCTACCGCGTCGTCGGACGCACCCACCCCAAGGTGCTCGAGCGAGACGGCGAGGCCTACCGGTCACGGCTGATCGCGATGACGCACGACCTCGGCCTGCAGGGCGACGTCGAGTTCGACGATCGCTATCTCACCCAGGAGCAGCTCTCCGCCACCATCGCGGCCGCGGATCTCGTGCTCCTCCCGTACGACTCGCGCGAGCAGGTGACGTCCGGCGTCCTCACCGAGGCCGTGGCCGCGGGCCGCCCGGTCGTCTCGACCTCGTTCCCCCACGCCGTCGAGCTCCTGGGCTCGGGCGCGGGGATCCTCGTGCCGCAGAGCGATCCGGACGCGCTGGCCGACGCGCTGCGCACCGTGCTGAGCGAGCCGGGCGTCGCGGAGTCGATGGCGCGCACGTCGCGGGGCATGGCCCGCTCGCTGCTGTGGTCGACGGTGTCGCGGCGCTACCTCGAGCTCGGCCGTGCGCTGTCGACGGCGACTCCCCGGCACATCGCGCTGACCGCCGCTCTCGCGGAGGCGACCCTGTGAGGGACGACGGTCTGCGCTTCGACCACCTCGTGCGCCTGTCCACCCCGCTGGGTGTGTACGAGCACGCGCTGCTCGACGAGCCGCGCATCGAGCACGGCATGTGCGTCGACGACGTCGCCCGCGCGCTCGTGGTCACGGCGCGGGTAGCCGACCCCAGCCCGGAGGTGGCCGCACTCGCGCGGGGCTACGTGGACTTCGTCGTGGGCGCGCTGCACGACGACGGGACCATGCACAACCGTCGCAACCCCGACGGCACCTGGGGCGACGAGGCGTCGACGCGCGACCACTGGGGCCGAGCGCTGTGGGCGCTCGGAACGGCAGCGACCGCATCCCCGGACCCGGTCGTGCGGTCGAAGGCCTCGCTCGCCGCGGGGACCGCGATGAGCGGCCGATCCCGATGGATGCGAGCGACGGCGTACGCCGTCCTCGGAGCGTCGGCGGTCCTCGACGCCCATCCAGAAGACCGCCAGGCCCGCCGACTGCTGCGCGACGCCTGTGTCGTCCTGCGTCGCGCACGGATGGACCGCACCTGGCCCTGGCCCGAGGACTCCCTCACCTACGCCAACGCCGTGCTCCCCCAGGCGATGCTCCTGACCGGGCGCCACCTCGAGCTGCCCGACCTGCGTGACGACGGCCGCTACCTGCTGCGCTGGCTCATCGACCAGCAGACCCAGGACGGCCACCTCTCGATGATCCCGGTCGCCGGGCGGGCGCGCTGGGCGTCGCCGTCGGTGGGCTTCGACCAGCAGCCGATCGAGGTCGCCGCCCTCGCCGAGGCCTGCCGCACGGCATTCCTCGAGACGGGCGACGAGCGGTGGCGGCTCGCGGTCGATGACTGCGTCGCCTGGTTCGAGGGCGACAACGACAGCCGGACCCCGGTCCGCGACGCGGAGACCGGAGCCGGGTACGACGGTCTGGAGCGCGACGGCGTCAACCAGAACCGGGGCGCCGAGTCGACGCTGGCCTGGCTCTCGACCCAGCAGTTGTCCCTGCTCGATCGGGCGGCGGTGGACGGGTGACGCCGGATCGCTCCTGGGTCCGGCGCAGCCCGATCCGTCTGGCTCCCGACGCGGACCGGGTCGCCGCCACCCTGTTCCTCCCCGGGCAGGAGTTCGCGACCGGAGGCGCGTCGCGATCGACGCTGGTGATGGACCGCGTGATGGCGCTCACCGACGCCGAGGTCGCGCACCAGGTGGCCTGCCTGCGCGAGTCCTTCGCCGGACGGCACCGCGACCTCGACCGAGTGTGGCTCGACCACTTCCGCCTCGTCGAGCACCGGCTCGTCGACCATCCGGACATCACCGACGACCGGAGGCACCTGCTCGGTGCGGTCTTCACCCAGGAGTACGCCGTCGAGTCGGTCGCGGTGTTCAACCCGTCCATGGTGGCCCACCCGGACCAGTCGGGTCTGACCGCGGGCGCGGTGCGGTTCGTGATGGCGGCACGCGGCGTGGGCGAGGGCCACGTGTCCAGCATCGAGTTGCGCACGGGCGTCGTCGACCGCACCGGCTTCGTGGCGCTCGATCCGGCACCGCAGGTGGTCGTGCTGCCTCGGCCACTTCCCTCGACGTGGTTGCGCGCGAGCTTCCAGCAGCAGCTCGCCGACCTCGGCGGCGACCGTACGAACTCCGACTTCGTCCTCGACTCGCTGCCCGAGGAGTTCACCCGCGCAGACCTCGATCTCGCGCTCCAGCGTCTGCGCGACCAGCGCCTCACCCGCGGGGCGGCGGCGCGCACCATCGACCGCTTCGACCTGCTGGCGGCGTGCTCCTACTCGGTGGAGTTCCCCGAGGACTCGCAGATCTCCGAGCGGGTGCTGATGCCGCGCTCGCCGGCGGAGAGCCACGGCATGGAGGATCTGCGACTGGTCCGTCTCCCTCTCGAGGACGGTGGTCACGAGTACATCGGTACGTACACCGCGTACGACGGCTCGCGGATCTCCTCGAACCTGCTGCGCACGACCGACTTCCGACGCTTCACCGTCCGCCCGTTGAGCGGGCCGGGGGCGCGGGACAAGGGGCTGGCGCTCTTCCCGCGGACCATCGACGGCCGCTACGTCGCGCTGTCGCGGACCGACCGCGAGAGCAACGGCATCTCCACCTCGCACGACCTGCTGCACTGGACCAGGCCAGAGATCGTGTCGCGGCCGGAGCGGCCGTGGGAGGTCGTGCAGCTCGGCAACTGCGGCTCGCCGATCGAGACCGAGCACGGCTGGCTGGTGCTCACACACGGTGTGGGTCCGATGCGCACCTACAGCATCGGGGCCATGCTGCTCGACCTCCACGACCCGACGCGCGTCATCGGGCGCCTGCGCGAGCCGCTGCTGCGCCCTCAGGCCGACGAGCGCTCGGGCTACGTCCCGAACGTCGTCTACTCCTGTGGTGCGCTTCGGCACGGCCACGACCTCGTCGTCCCGTACGGCTGCAGCGACACCAGCAGCCGCATCGCCCTCGTCGCGATCGAGCCGCTGCTGGCCGAGCTGCTCGCGCCTTCCGACCCCTCCCCCGACCGACAGGACCACCCGTGAGCACTCCCCCAGGCACCCCCCGTCCGAGCAACAACCCGTTCCAGTCGAGCACGGCCGAAGCCGCGCACGTCCCGAAGGCGCACCACCTCCGGGCCGCGACGGTCGACAAGCCGTGGGGCCACGAACTGGTGTACGCCGCGGGCAGCCATGGCTACGTCGGCAAACTGATCTCCGTGACCGCGGGCCGGTCGCTCAGCCTGCAGCTGCACCGGCACAAGGACGAGACGATCCACGTCCTGTCCGGCGAGGCGCTGCTCGAGACGGGTGCCGACGCCGGCGACCTCGAGCCCACGACCATGCTCGCGGGCGACACCGTGCATCTGCCGCCGCTGGTGATCCACCGCATCACGGCCGTCACCGACCTGGTGCTCGCCGAGGCGTCGACCGCGGCGCCGGGCTGGGAGCACGACGTCGTGCGGCTCGCCGACGACTACGGTCGCGACGGCACGAGCAACCCCTGACGCCGTCACGGCGCCTAGGCTGGCGTCATGACGGGTCCGGCGCTGACGAACTGGGCCGGCAACGTCGCCTTCGATCCCGCGGCCGTGGCAAGGCCGGCGACGCTCGGCCAGCTCGTCGACGCGGTCGGGGCGGCGCGGCGCATGCGCGTCCTGGGGACGGGCCACTCCTTCTCCCCCGTCGCGGACACCGACGCAACCCTGCTGCTCCTCGACGCGATGCCGCACGAGATCGACGTCGACACCGCGACCTCCACGGTCCGGGTCGCGGCCGGTGCTCGCTGGGGCGAGCTGGCCCCCGTGGTGCACGGGCGCGGCTTCGCGCTGGCCAACATGGGCTCGCTGCCGCACATCTCCGTCGCTGGCTCGGCCTCGACCGGCACGCACGGCTCCGGCTCGTCGCTCGTGTGCCTCGCCGGCAGCGTCACGGGACTCGAGCTCGTGCGTGCCGATGGCTCGATCGAGCTGCTGCCCGAGGCCCACGCCGACTTCGCCGGCTCCATCGTCGCGCTCGGCGCGCTCGGCGTCGTCACCGCGGTCGAGCTGCGGCTCGTCCCCGCGTTCGACGTGGAGCAGACGGTGTGGGACGACCTGCCCTTCGCCGTCGCGACCGAGCGCTTCGACGACGTGATGGAGACCGCCTACAGCGTCAGCCTCTTCACCACCTGGACGCGCGAGGTCGTGGAGCAGGTGTGGGTCAAGCGGCGTACGACGGACGCGCAGGCCGATCTGGCGTGGACCGGAGCACGGCGCGCCGACGGTCCGCGGCACCCCGTGCCCGGTGCCGATCCTGCCGCGTGCACGAAGCAGGACGGCGTGCCCGGCCCCTGGTTCGAGCGGCTTCCGCATTTCCGGCTCGAGTTCACGCCGAGCAGCGGCGCGGAGCTGCAGACCGAGTACATGCTGCCGAGGGACCGTGCCCCCGAGGCGATCGAGGCGGTGCGCAGGATCGCCCACGTCGTGGCGCCCGTGCTGCAGATCAGCGAGATCCGCACGGTCGCAGCCGACGACCTGTGGCTCAGCCCGTGCGAGGGCCGCGCCACCGTCTGCCTGCACTTCACCTGGGTCGCCGACGCCGCGGCGGTCGCACCGGCCGTACGCGCGGTGGAGGACGCGCTCGCGCCGTACGCCGCCAGGCCGCACTGGGGCAAGGTGTTCACGACCGATCCCGACGTCGTCCGCTCCCTCTACCCCCGGCTGCCGGCGTTCGAGGCCCTGCGCGACCGCGTGGATCCCCAGCGCTGCTTCGCCAATGCGTTCGTGGACCGCTACCTGCGGTGAGTCAGCGGACGATCGGCCAGTCGGACCCGGCGTCGAGCCGGAGCCGGAGCAGTGCGTCGAGGGCGATGGACTCGCCGTCGCGCGCTCCGATCCCGGCCTGCGTACGCGGCTCTGTCGGCTCGAGACGCACGCCGGACAGCCTGGCGCGCAAGCTCTTCGGCGCGGTGAGGACGTACATCTCGCCGTCGTCGGCGACCGCCAGCGAGCCGTCGCGGCGCAGGTACCAGCCGACGAGGCCGCACCGGTACGTCCCCGGTCCCTCGCCCGCCCGCACGAGCAGCTCGCTCGCGGGGACGCCGGCCGCGCGGGCGTCGCGCACGAACGCGGCCACGAGCTCGCGCGCGGCTGCGACGTCGGCAGCCCTCGCCCGCTCAGCGCGCTCGGCGCTGGCCGCTGCGGCCTCGCGCCGCTGCGCCGCCCAGTCGGTGCCGTCGGTCATGGATCAGCCGGCGAGCGCCGCCGACACGACCGCGCGCGCCTCCTGCTGCACGAGCGCGAGGTGCTCGGGTCCGCGGAAGGACTCGGCGTAGAGCTTGTAGACGTCCTCGGTGCCCGACGGCCGCGCGGCGAACCAGGCGTTCTCCGTCTGCACCTTGAGACCGCCGAGCGGTGCACCGTTGCCGGGCGCGGCGGTGAGCGCGGCGGTGATCGGCTCCCCGGCGAGCGTGGTCGCGGTGACCGCGTCGGGCGACAGCCTGCCGAGCACCGCCTTCTGCTCGCGGGTGGCGGGCGAGTCGATGCGTGCGTACGCCGGTTCGCCGTACTGCTCGGTGAGTCCGCGGTAGAGCGCGGACGGCGACGCGCCCGTGACCGCCGTGATCTCGGAGGCGAGCAGGCACAGGATGATGCCGTCCTTGTCGGTGGTCCACACCGAGCCGTCGCGCTGCAGGAAGCTCGCGCCGGCGCTCTCCTCGCCGCCGAACGCGACCGAGCCGTCGAGCAGGCCGGGCACGAACCACTTGAACCCGACCGGCACCTCGAGCAGCCGCCGCCCGAGCCCGGCGACGACGCGATCGATCATCGACGAGCTCACCAGCGTCTTGCCGACCGCGGCGTCGGCGGACCAGCCGTCGCGGTGCGAGTAGAGGTAGGCGATCGCGGCGGCGAGGAAGTGGTTGGGGTTCATCAGCCCGGCGTCGGGCGTGACGATGCCGTGGCGGTCGGAGTCCGTGTCGTTGCCGGTCGCGACGTCGAACTGCGACTGCTTGGCGATCAGGCTCGCCATCGCCGACGGCGACGAGCAGTCCATCCGGATCTTGCCGTCCCAGTCGAGGGTCATGAACCGGAACGTGCGGTCGACCTCCGGGTTCACGACCGTGAGGTCGAGCCCGTAGCGCTCGCCGATCTCGCCCCAGTACGCGACGCTCGCACCGCCGAGCGGGTCGGCGCCGATCCGCACCCCTGCGGCGCGCACGGCGTCGAGATCGACCACCTGCCCGAGCTCGCCGACATAGGCGTCGAGGAAGTCGTACGTCCCCGGCTTCGCCGACGCCAGCGACACCCGCTTCACGCCCGCGAGCCCGCTGCGCAGCAGCTCGTTGGCGCGGTCCTGGATCCAGCCGGTGATCTCGGTACCGGCCGGGCCGCCGTCCGGCGGGTTGTACTTGAAGCCGCCGTCGGCGGGCGGGTTGTGCGACGGGGTCACGCAGATGCCGTCGGCGTTCGCTCCCCCCGCGTTGGCCGCGAGGATCGCCCGCGAGACCGACGGCGTCGGCGTGAACCCGCCGCGGGAGTCGACGAGGACCTCGACGTCGTTGGCGAGGAGCACCTCGAGAGCGCTCACCGTCGCCGGCTCCGACAGGGCGTGGGTGTCGGCCCCGAGGAAGAGCGGCCCGTCGATCCCCTGCGCGGCGCGGTACTCCGCGATCGCCTGGCTCGTCGCGAGGATGTGGTCCTCGTTGAACGCCGCGTTGAAGGCCGACCCGCGGTGGCCGCTGGTGCCGAACGACACCCGCTGGCCCGGGTCCTCGGGATCCGGGTGCACCGTGAAGTAGGCCGTCACGAGAGCGGCGACGTCGACGAGGTCGGACGGGGACGCCGGCTGCCCGGCACGCGGGTCGTTCATGCCCCGATCCTGGCACCCGCGCGAGCCCCGCGCGCGGGTGTCCCGCACGTCGGTCAGACGCCGAGCAGCTTCTTCATCTGGTCGGCCACCGTGGTGATCGCGCGGGTGGGTGTCATGCGCGCCATGCCGTCGAGCATCTTCGCGTCGTTGCCGATGAGCAGCCGGAACCTCCCGGAGGCCACGGCGTCGACGATCTGCCGCGCGGCGTCGTCGGGCGTCGTGGTCTTCGGCGTCTTCCCGCTGGCCATCACCTTGTCCATGCCCGGCACCTCGACTCCGGAGTTGCCGGTGATGTTCGTGCCCACCCCGCCCGGGAACACGACGGTGACAGCGACGCTCGAGCCGCGCAGCTCCGCGAACAGGGTCTCGGTCAGCAGCTTCACCGCGCCCTTGCTCGCACCGTAGGCACCCTGGCCCGGAACGGGCACCAGGCCACCCATGCTCGAGACGTTCACCAGTGCCGCCGCGGGTCGCGCCTTCAGCAGCGGCAGGAAGGCGCGATCCATGTACAGCGTGCCCCAGAAGTTCACCGCGAAGACGCGCTCGATCTCCTCGATCGAGAGGTCTTCCACGTGGACGAACCGCTGGATGATGCCGGCGATGTTGAGCAGGCCGTCGACCTGGCCGTGGGCTGCGAGCACGGCGTCGGGGAGCGCCTCGACGGCCGCTCGGTCCGCCACGTTGACGAGGTGCGTCGTGATGCGCGAGTCGCGCACTCCCGACAGGCGCACCGTCTCCGCGAGGCCCTCCTCGCTGAGGTCGACCGCGGCGACGCGGGCGCCGCGGCGCAGCAGCTCGAGGCACACCTCGCGCCCGATCCCGTTCCCACCACCGGTGACGACGAACACCCTGTCGGCGATCTGCATGGCTGCGGACTCCTCTCCGGCCCCCGCGGGGCTCGTCCCCCATCGTGCCGCGCTGCCCCTGCCGTGGCAGGGCGGACACCTCAGCCGCGGTGCAGCCGAGCGGCCAGCGACGCCTTCAGCGCCTCGGTGCGCGCCGGGCGGCGGAACGCGCGCGCCTGACGGGTCAGCTCGGCGACCTCGTCGGCCGCCAGGTCGATCTCCGCGGCCGCCGCGTTCTTCTCCAGCTGCTCGATGCTCGAAGCCCCAGGGATCGCGACCACGTTGGGGTGGGCGATCACCCAGGCCAGGGCCGCCTGCGACATCGAGACGCCGTGGTTGCCGGCTACCTCGCGCAGCGTGCCGAGCAGCTCGCGTGCGCTCTCGAAGCTCTCCGGGAGGAACAACGGATTCATGTTCCGCACGCCGTTCGCGGGGCGGTTGTCGGCGTCGTAGCGACCCGACAGGAAGCCCTGGCCCAGCGGGCTCCACGCGATCACCACGCGGCCGACCGATGCGGCGTACGGCACCAGGTCGTCGAGCGCGTCCATCGCCGCGAGCGAGAACTCGACCTGGTTGGAGAGCACCGGGCTGCCGAGCTGCCGCTCCGCGTCCTTCCAGCGGGCGAGGGAGTAGTTGCTGACGCCGACATCGGTGACGACCCCGGCGTCCTGCAGCTGGCGCATGCCGGGCATCGTCCGCCCGTCCTTGATCACCGGGTTGGGCTGGTGCACCTGGTAGAGGTCGATGGTCTCGACGCCGAGACGCTCCGCGCTCGCGCGGCCACGGTTGACCACGACCGGGGCGATGGGGAAGAACGGGAAGATCTTGGTGGCGACGTAGACCTGGTCGCGCAGGTCGTGCTCGCGCAGCGCGTCACCGACGATGCGCTCGCTCGCCCCGAAGCCGTAGGCCTCGGCCGTGTCGATGAGCGTGATGCCGAGGTCGACCGCGCGGGCCACGATGCGGCCGGCCTCCGCGACGTAGTCCTCGCCGTAGCCCCACTCGCGCGAGCCGAACTGCCACGTGCCCAGACCGATCCTCGACAGGGGCTTGGCGCTCGGGACGCCCTCGACGTGACGCATGGGTCCTCCTCGGTACGACGGCTGCTCCCACCCTCTCCCGAGCGCGCTGCGCCCGCACGGCGAGCGACCGTTCCCGACCCCCGCCCCGCGCAAGCAGCGCGCGTGGCGGCACCCAGATCAGCCCGCGACGACGACGTCCGCGTCGACGGCGTACTGGTCGAGCAGCGCGCGGCAGCGGTCGCGCACGTGGTCGGCACCCACGACGAGGCGCACGCGGACGACACCGTCGAGCGCGACGCACCAGCGGCCGTCGTCGGCGAGCTCCGCGCCGGCCTCGACGAGCCCCGGCGCCAGCGCGGCCCGGGTCGCGAGCACCCGCAGGGCCACCTTGTCGGGCTTGCCGACGGCGGTCACCGGCAGCGCCGGGAGCACGGTGATCGACGCCGGCGCGGCCGCGGCCTCGGGCACACGCTCGGCCGCCCAGGTGCGGACCTCGTCAGGATCGACGTCGTCGCGCGCGACCACGAACGCCACGGGCACCTCGCCCGAGCGCGCGTCGGGTCGACCGACGACGCCCGCATCGACGATCGACGGGTGCTCGAGCAGAACCTGCTCCACCGGTGCGGGGTCGATGTTGTGGCCGCCGCGGATGATGACGTCCTTGGCGCGGCCCACGAGGCGCACCCAGCCGTCGTCGGTGACCGAGCCGAGGTCGCCCGTGTCGAGCCAGCCGTCGACCACCTTGCCGGTCGCGTCCAGGGCGGGACCGTCGGCGTCACGACCGACGACGTACCCCGGGAACACGCAGCCGCCGCGGATCGCGATGGTGCCCACCTCCCCGGCCGGCAACGGGGTCAGCAGACCGGTGGTGGGATCGACGCGCGCGGCGACGACCTCCTGGTAGGGCAGCCGCTGGCCGACGCTGCCCGTGGGGCCGTGACCGGGGAACGACCGGGCGCTCGCACAGGTGGCCTCGGTGAGCCCGTAGCCCTCGCACAGCGGTACGCCGGTGTGCTCGTGCCAGCGCCGCGCGACCGAGGGCGGCAGCGGCGCCGCGCCGACGATCACGAGACGCAGCGAGGAGATGTCGGCGTCGACCGGCACGGTCGACAGCCCGGCGTACACGGTGGGCACTGCCGACATCGCGGCGATCCGGTAGTGCTCGACGACGCGCCAGAACGCGGGTGCGAGGGCGGGGTCGCGGTAGCCGAGCGGACCGGCCCACACGACCGACTGCCGTCGCATGAGGGGCGCGAGCGTCGTGACCACGAGCGCGTTGACGTGGAACAGCGGAAGGGCGGCGAAGAACACGGCGTCGGGGTCGGGGACCATGCCGAGCGCGATGTCCCAAGCGTCGAGCACCTGCATGCGGTGGGTGTGCGCCGCGAGCTTCGGCGTGCCGGTGGTGCCGCCGGTGTGGAAGAACGCCGCGAGATCGTCGGGGCCGGGCACGGGCGAGAGCAGGTCGTCGGGCTGGCCGGCTGCGAGCTCGTCGAGGTACGCGACGTCGACGCCGTCGAGCGGGTCGAGCGCCGGCGCCGGATCAGGGGACCCCGTGGGCCGCAGGGCGAGCAGAGCCCGGAGCCCGAGGCCCACCGCGAGCTCGCGGGCCGTCTGCCACACGCCGGCATGCAGCTCCGGCCCGGCCGCGACGAGCACCTCGGCCCCGGCGCGCTCGAGCAGCGCCGCGAGGTCGCCCGCGTGCAGCGCCGGGTTCAGCGGGGCGGCGATGCCGACCGTCTCCGCGGCCAGCAGGGCTGGCACCAGCTCGGCAGTGTTCACCGAGAGCAGCCCCACGGCGTCGGTGCGCCGGACGCCGAGGGAGGTGAGCACGTTCGCGCGGCGGTGCACCTGCGCGAGGAGCTCGGCGTACGTCCGCGTCTCGGTCTCCTGCCAGGCCGTCGCGTCGCGCATCGTCCGGTGCGCCACGGCGCTCGGGCGCTCCTCGGCGGCGTGGCGCAGCAGGTCGTAGACCGACGCCGGCAGGTGGCGGTCGACGAGCGGCACCGCCTCGATGGTCGCGAGGTCGTCGGGCCCGCGGTACGCCGGCCATACCGACGTCACGAGGCGGCCCGATCTGCTCCAGCACGCCGCGCCAGGCCCCGACCGCGCAGGTAGGCCGCGAGCAGGGCACCCTGCACGTCGCCGCGAGCGCGGGGCGCGCGCGTCTCCACCACGTGGTCGGGGCGCACGAGGACGGCTCCCGTGCCGGTGCGCTCGAACCAGGCGAGCAGCTCGCCGTCGGTGTCGAGCACGTGCGCGGAGGGCGAGCTGCCCACCTGCACGAGCGGGATCCCCGAGCGCTCTGCGGCGTCGACGAGGGCCGGGTCGGGCGTGCCGGCCACGAGCACCGCGTAGTCGTGCCCGAGCGCGTCGTCGAGCAGGGCCCGACGACCGTCGACCTCGACCCACGGCTGGGGCAGCAGACCGCCCGACACCTTGTCGCGGCGGCCGACCCGGTGCACGGCCGGGCCGTCGGCCGCGTGCGGCGGCGCGCTGTCGAGCACCTTGTCGGTCGTGCCGGGGATACGGCACGCGATCGCGAGGGCCACGCGGCGCACGTGCGCGGCAGCGTCCTGCCCGCCGGTCATCACCCAGCCGACCATGCGCGCCTTGAGGACGAGCGCCTTCGCGGGCTCGAACCGCTCCGACGCGTAGGTCTCGAGGAGCGGCTCGTCGGCGCGGCCCTGGACGACGTCGGCCACCTTCCAGGTGAGGTTGGCGGCGTCGCGCAGGCCGGCGCACAGGCCCTGGCCGATGAACGGCGGGGTCAGGTGAGCGGCGTCGCCGAGGAGGAACACGCGGCCGTCGCTCCAGCGGTCGGCGATGCGGGCGCGGAACGTGTACTCGGCCCGGCGCACGACCTGCAGGCTGTCGTAGGGCACGTCGCCCAGCCACGGACGCAGCAGCTGCTCGAAGACGCCGGAGTCGACCACGCTGTCGACGGTCTCGTCGTCGTGAAGCCGGAACTCCCAGCGGTAGCGGCCGGGCCCCACCTGCATGTAGGTGCCCGCCCGTCGCGGGTCGCACAGCTGATGGACACCCTGCCAGGTGTCGAGCGCACGGTCGCTCAGCACGTCGACCACGAGCCACCGCTCCTCGAAGCCGAGGTCCTGGTACGACGACCCGATGATCTCTCGCACGCGGGAGTTCGCGCCGTCGCAGCCGAGGACGGCCTCGACGTCCATCGTGCGCTCCTCGCCGGTCGCGACGTCGCGCAGCAGTGCCGTGACGCGCCCCCCTGACTGCGTGAGGTCGACCAGCTCGGTCGACGACGCCAGCTCTGCGAGGTCCTGAGCCGCCAGCGCGTCGCGCAGGAGCCGCTCGAGGTGCGGTTGGTCGAACATGTTCGCCTGCGGGTAGCCGTAGGTACCGACCTGCTTGCTGCGGCGGAACTCCGCCATCGTGCGCAGATTCGCATCGACCAGGCGGAGGCCGAGGGTCGGCATCGTGATCTCGGCGAAGCGGTCCGCGACGCCGAGGTCCGCCAGGATCCGGTAGACCTCGTCGTCGAGGTGCACGGCACGCGGCAGCGGGTAGATGTCGGCGTGCCGCTCGACCACCAGCGTGCGCACCCCTCGACGCGCGAGCAGCAGAGCAGAAGCGATGCCGACCGGCCCGCCACCGACGACGAGGACCTGCGGCGCCCCGCTCATGCGTCGACCACCGTGCAGCTCTGCCGACCGAGGTCGATCGCACCGTCCTGCGTGCGGATCGTCGCCGTCACGCGGTTGCCCGCGCGCAGGTACTTCGGGTTCTGCGCCTGCTTGTCGAAGAACACCTTCCACTTCACCTGGGTGGGGAGGAAGTGGGCGACGAGCTCGACCACGTGCGGCGGCGCCTGCAGCGCGGTGCCGCCCGGGGTGCCCGTGAGCACGACGTCACCCGGCTCGAGCGCCTGGAAGCGAGCGAGGGCGGTGAGCGACGGCGCCGGCAGGTGGATCATGTCGGCCGCGGTGCGGTCCTGGCGCAGGACGCCGTCGACGCTCAGCTGCAGGCGCAGGTCGACCAGACGGCGGAAGTCATCCGGCTCCAGGAGGGTGAGGTGGGGGCCGACGGGCGTGAAGGTCGGGTAGGACTTGCTCTCGTAGAACTGGCCCTTGGTCAGCTGCACGTCGCGGGCGCTGACGTCGTTGGTGATGACGAGCCCGGCCACGTACTCGTGGATGTTCTGGTCGGTGACCACGGTGCCCACCGGGACCGGCGCGCCGATGACCAGCCCGAGCTCGACCTCGTAGTCGAGCAGGCGCACGTGCGCCGGCTTGACGATCTGCGAGGTCGGGCCGACGACGGAGCCCGACGCCTTGCGGAAGAAGGTGGGCGCGACCTTCGCCGGATCGAAGCCGGACTCCTGCGCGTGCGACCGGTAGTTCACCATCTGCGCGACGACGCGGCACGGCGTCGTGACCGGCGACTCGACCTCGAGGGTCGCGACGTCGACCGTCTCCCCCTCCGCCGACTCCGCGGCAGCGCGCACGGTCTTGATGTCGGCCAGCAGCTCGGCGGTGGTGACGGCATCGGTCGGGATACGGAGGGCGCGGCCGGCGCGCTCGACCCACCAGGAGCCCTGGGCGCGTACGACGTTGATGCTCATGACTTCATCGCCTTCATCAAGCCCATGAGGCGGGCGCGGTCGATCTCGTTGTCCTCGCGCAGCGCCTCGACGGCGGCCTTGACGAGGCTCGGGCTCGGACGGGTGCCCAGGAAGTCGGCGGTGGCCGGCGGCCCCCACTGCGCGAGGCCGCTGGCCGACATCGGCGCCCACCCCGGCTCGAGGGAGCTGTCGAACACGTCGCCGTCGGCGTAGTGCTCGACCATGAAGCGGTCCGGATCGCGCCAGTAGTCGAACACCTGGCTGCCCTGGATGTGGCGCCCGATCCCCCACGAGCGGTGCCAGCCGCGCTCCCGCAGGTACTCGCCGCCCGCGGCCATCGCGTCGAGGTCGGCGACCTCGTACGCCGAGTGCACGTAGCCCGCCTCGGGCGCGAGCAGCATCGCCAGCGTGTGGTGGTCGCTCGGCTCCGAGCCGCGGTCGCAGCGGATGAAGGCCATCACCGGACCGCGCTCGCGCTGCCCGTCGACGAACAGGAAGTCGCTGACGATCAGGCCGAGGTGCTCGAGGTACCAGTCGAGGGCACGCGCGAACACACGCGTCGCGAGCACCACGTGACCGAGCCGCTCGACGCGCGCGGGCTCGCGCGGCGGCCGCTGGGTCGCGTTGACGCGCGGCGTGCGCCCCGCGATGTTCCACGTCAGCGGTTCCTGCAGCGGCGTCGCAGGCACCTCCTCGACGCCGTGCACGACCGAGATCGCGATGCCGGTCGGGTCGGTGAGACGGACCGCGCGTCCGCCGCCCTCGCGCGCGAGATCCTCGACCCCCGTGCCGGTGGCCGACGCGAGCCGGTCGAGGTCGCGGACGTCGGCGGCATCGAACGCAGCACCCACGAAGCGCGACCGCTCGCCACGACGGACCACGACGCACGGCGCGCTCGACCGCGCGGCACGCAGCTGCAGCTCGTCGGGCGTGCGCGAGTGCACCGCGAGACCGAAGTCGCGCGCGAACATCTCGGTGCGGTCGAGGTCGGTCTTCTCGAACTCCAACCAGGCCAGCCCCCGCGCCTTGATCACCGGGTTCTTGGCCCGACCCGGGTGCTCGCCGCGCTGCGCGCCCTGCTCGCTGTGCAGATCCTGGTGCGCCGTGACGACCTCGGAACCTTCGGACACCTGCGTCATCTCCGCCTCCCTCGGTGTGGCCCGCGCCACAAACTGATGGCAGTATCAGAAATGATGAGATCATCGTCAAGTCTCCGCACGGACATCGGTGAGAAGGAGGGGGCGGTAGCGTGACGGCCGTGGCAGCGAGCGCAGCAGGAGCCGGTCCGGCGCCGACCCGGGTCGACCGGCGCAAGGCGCGCACGCGGCGCGCTCTCGTCGACGCCGCGCGACGGATCCTCGCCGACGGCGGCTCGACCGACGTGAGCATCCAGGAGATCACCGACACCGCCGACGTCGGCTTCGGCACCTTCTACAACCACTTCGACACCAAGGCGGAGCTCTTCGAGGCCGCCGTCCGCGAGGTGCTCGAGGAGTACGGCGCCGCGCTCGACGAGGCGTGCGCCGATCTCACCGACTCCGCCGAGATCTACGCCGTCGGCCTGCGTATGACGGCACGCCTGGCCACGACCCAGCCGGCGGTCGCCCAGGTGCTGGTCCAGGTCGGCATGTCCTACGCCTGGGCGGAGGACGGCCTCGCGGCACGCGCGCTGCGCGACATCCAGCGCGGCATCGACGACGGCCGGTTCGCCATCACCGACGCGCGCCTCGGGCTGCTCTCCACGGCCGGCTGCGTGCTGGCCTTCCTGCAGCTCTCGCTCGACCGCCCGGGCGACCTCTCCGACGACGACGCCGACACCCTTGCCGAGATGCTGCTGCGGATGCTGGGCATGACCGCGCGATCGGCGGCCGCCGTGGCGCACCGCGCGCTCCCCGCGCTGCGCTGAGGCGCCCCGCGTCGCACGTGATGGGTAGCCTCTGCGCATGGGGCACCGCGTCTTCACCACGAGCGTCGCGTCGGTCTATCCGCACTACGTGACCAAGGTCGAGAAGAAGGGCCGCACGAAGGCCGAGCTCGACCAGACGATCGCGTGGCTCACCGGATACGACGACGCCGAGCTGCAGGGCCATCTCGAGGCCGGGACGACGTTCGAGGACTTCTTCGCGGGCGCGCACCTCAACCCGAACGCGTCCCTCATCACCGGATCCGTGTGCGGGGTGAAGGTGCAGGACGTGGAGGACCCGCTCATGCGCCAGATCCGCTACCTCGACAAGCTGGTCGACGAGCTGGCGAAAGGCCGACCCCTGGAGAAGGTGCTCCGCCCGTAACCGGCGTCAGGAGCCGATCCCGCGCAGACCGGCGACGAGGGCGAGCACACCGAAGGCGACGAGCACGCCACCGGAGACGCGGTTCACCACCAGGATCGCCCGGTCGCTCACCGCGTGCCGCACCGCCCACACCGCGGTCGTGAGCGCGAGCCACCAGAGCATCGACCCGCACGCGACGCCGAGGGTGACCACGAGCGCGCTGCCGGCTCCGGCCTGGGCCACGAGACCCGCGCCGGCGAAGACGGCGGCGAACGCCATGATGGTCATGGGGTTGGTCAGGGTCAGCCCGACGGCGCTGGAGTAGAGCGGCGCGAGCCGGGTGGAGTCGCGCGCGTCGGCCGCGCGGTGGGTCGGCGGGGTGCGCAGCGCCCGCCAGCCCAGCCAGACGAGCGCGAGCCCGCCGACGATCCGGAACCACGTCTGGTAGGTGACCAGCCACTGCGACACGGCGGTGACGCCGAACGCGGCGAGGGCGGCGTACGCGCCGTCGGCGGTCGCGATGCCCGCCCCCGTCGCGGCCCCGGCACGCCAGCCGTGGGCCAGGGTGCGCTGCACGAGCAGCATGGCCATCGCGCCGACCGGGGCGGCGATGACGACACCGATCACCAGCATCCGCGCGAACAGCGCGGCGCCCTCCCCCATCACGCACCGCCGTCGACCGACACCGGCCGATCGAGCGTGGTCGAGAGGACGACCGTCGTGCGGGTCCGGGTGACACCCGTGATCGCCTTGAGCTCGTCGGTGACGAGGCGCTCCAACCCGCGCGTGCCGTCGACGTGCACCTTGAGCAGGTAGTCGTCGTCGCCCGCGACGTGATGGCACTCGACGACCTCCGGCAGCCGGGCGACCGCCGCCAGGAACGCGCGGGTCTGCCGCCGGTCCCCCACGCTCACCGCGACGAACGCCGTGAGCCCTCGCCCGAGCGCGGCGGGGGCGACGCGCGCCGCGTAGCCCAGGACGACGCCGCGCTCCTCGAGCCGGCGCACGCGCTCGGCGGTCGAGGGTGCCGACAGGCCGACCTGCTGCGCGAGGTCGGCGTACGACGCACGGGCATTCTGCGCGAGCAGGTCGATGAGTCGAAGGTCGATCGCATCCATCGCCATTCCTTCATAGGCAGAGAGTTGATTCTACCTTGGATTGCGAGACTCGGTCTCGGCAGGGTCAGCGCTCGCCCGGGCCGGGCGGCGCAGGGTGCCACGTGTCGCGAGAATGGCGGCATGAGCTTCGTCGCGATCAACGTCCTGACCGTGCCCGAGGGCGGCGGCGCCCGTCTGGAGGAGCGGTTCGCCGGGCGGGCCGGCTCGGTCGAGCGGTCCCCCGGCTTCGAGCACTTCGAGCTGCTGCGCCCCCTCGAGGGCACCGGCTCGTACCTGGTCTACACGCGCTGGCGCAGCCGCGAGGACTTCGAGGCGTGGACGTCGTCGCAGTCCTTCGCGGGAGGCCACGCGCAAGCGAGCAGCCGACCGGCGGGCGAGCAGCGAGCAGCCACGGAGTCGACCATCTGGAGCTTCGACGTCGTGCAGCAGGCCGACGCGGTCGGGGAGGCCTGACGTGGCTCGGGTGGTCGTCACCGGAGGCAGCGGCAAGCTCGGCAGGGCTGTGGTGCGCGACCTGCTCGACCACGGCTGGGACGTCGTCGTCCTCGACTCGCAGGCGGGCGCCGACGAGCGGGCTCATCTGGTGCGCGCAGACCTGACCGACCACGGACAGGTCATCGCGGCCCTCACCGCCGTCGACGACGCCTACCGCCAGGTCGACGCCGTCGTGCATCTCGCCGCGATCCCGGCGCCGGGGCTGGCGCCCAACGCGGCCACCTTCGCCAACAACGTCCTCGCGACCTATCACGTCTTCGAGGCCGCACGTGTGGCGGGCGTGCGCAACATCGTGTGGGCCTCGAGCGAGACCGTGCTCGGGCTGCCCTTCACCGAGCAGGTTCCGCCGTACTTCCCCGTCGACGAGGACTACCGCGTCGTCCCGACCACCTCGTACTCGCTCGGCAAGGCGGTCGACGAGGAGATCGCGCACCACTTCTGCCGCTGGGATCCGCAGAGCAAGATCGTGGGCCTGCGGTTCTCCAACGTGATGGAGCCCCATGACTACGCCGCCTACGACGCGTTCCAGGACGACGCCCTCGAGCGGTCGTGGAACGCCTGGGGCTACATCGACGCCCGCGACGGCGCGCAGGCGGTGCGGAAGGCTCTCGCGCTGCAGACGACGGGCTATGACGTCTTCATCATCGCCAACGCCGACACGGTGATGCGCCGACCGAGCGCCGACCTGCTGGCCGAGGTGTTCCCCGACGTCCCGCTGCGTCGACCGGTCGTGGGCCGCGAGACCCTGCTCAGCATCGACAAGGCCCGTCGCATCCTCGGCTACGAGCCCGAGCACTCCTGGCAGGACGAGGCCGGCTGAGCCGCCAGGGTGCGCCGTCCCCCGGTACGCGTCGTCGCGTGCTCGACCTCCCTCGCGCCGCTCGGCACCCCCCTCGTGGATCACGGCGTCCACGCCATCGGTCTGCCGAGCGACGACGAGGTCCTGGCCTCCATCCGGGGATCGGGTCTCCGGCGCACGTCCTGAGCGCACCCATCCGGAGCAGCCGGCCCGACGGGGCGTCGGCCGCCGCGATCGCCCGGTGTAGGGCGGCGGCAGGTGGGTAGTGGGACGCGCACCGCCCTCCGGCGGTGGTCCCCGAGAGAAGATGCGAGGTCCTCCATGCGCAAGCTCCTGCGCGGCTGCATCGCCGCGCTCGCGGCCACCGCGGCCACCCTTGCCGCGGCCGCCGTGCCGTCGTCCGCCATCACCGGTGGCGCCCCCGACGGGAACGGCCACCCGAACGTCGGCGTCATCGTGTTCTACGAGGACGGCGGCCGTTACCGCTGCACGGCGACCCTGGTCACCCCCGACACGCTGATTACCGCGGCGCACTGCGTCGCGACCGACGGCTACACCGCCGTCTCCTTCGCCTCGGTGATCGCCGAGCAGCCGCCGTCGGGCTTCCCTGTCGCCGCCGATCCCGCCGCCGGCTACACCGAGTCCGAGATCACCTCCGCGGGCCTGTACGCCGGCATCGCGGTCGCGCACCCGGCGTACTCCGACTTCACCGACCTGAAGAACTGGAACGACGTGGCGGTCGTGCACCTGACCCGACCGGTCAGCGGTATCGCGCCGGCGACGCTCGCTCCCACCAACTACCTCGAGGCCTACCGGCCCGCGAACATCCTGAACAAGACGCTGTTCGAGCTGGTCGGCTACGGCACCGAGGTGCGCAAGCCCGACAGCGGGCCGCAGAAGCCGACGCCGATGACCTATCCGCTCATCCGGCGCGTGGCCTACTCGCCGGGGCAGAAGATGACCGACCAGATCGTGCAGATGAACGGCAACATCCACGACACCCGCGGCACCGGGGGCACCTGCTTCGGTGACAGCGGCGGCCCGTCGTTCCTCGATGGCTACCTCGTCACGGTGACGAGCTACGGCTACACCGACAACTGCCGCTACCTCGGCGGCTACCAGCGCGTCGACATCCCGGTCGTGCAGACCTGGCTCGCGTCGCAGGGCGTGCCGATCACCGGCTGACCCTCCGCCAGCGGCGCGGACCGGTCCTGGCGGGACGGGTCCGCGCCGCTCGTCGCGTCTCGCCGCTAGGGGAGGTGTGGAGGGCGCCGTGCCCGCTCCGTGGCGTGCTGTGGACGACGCGCCGGGGGCTCGTCGATTGTGGACAACTCGCGTTCGCTGACGGCGGAAACTCGTTGGGCTGCAACGGGTTCCAGGAAGGGTGCACTGTCAGACCCCCTCCCTAAGGTCCTGCACATGAGCTCGACGAACCCTCCTGGTGCGGGGCCGGTCACGGTCCCGCAGCTGCGCGACGCCACCGCGCGCAGCACGGCACTGGTCGGGTTCGTCGCGGGCGCGCTGACCGACGAGGGTGGCGGGTTGGATCTCGGGTCGCTGCCGGCCGACGTCGCCGCCGACCTCGCGGTCAGCCTGCTGCGCCTGGCCGACCAGGCGACCGCCGCCGCGACCACCTTCGTCGGCCACGTCACCAACGTGGCAGGCCCCGCGACCGGCACGCTGATCGCCGGGACCTACGCCTCCCCGCGCCGGTGGCTCGAGGTCGAGGCCGGGTTGGGCACGTCGACGGCGAAGACGGTCATCGCCCGGGCGCGTGACCTGCGCGAGCACTCCGCACCGGTCGCCGAAGCCTGGCTCGGCGGGCAGATCAGCGGCGACTCCGTCCGGGAGCTCACCTGCGGGGTGTCCGGGTTCCTCAAGCTGCTCACGACGTCACGTGCGGAGAAGGACCGATTGCGCGCCGAAGCGATCGAGGTCCTCCTTCCCGTCGCCGCGGCAGGCACCACCGCGGACACCAGGCGGGCGGTGGGGAAGCTGCGGCTGCTCGCGGAGTCCGCTCACGAGAAGGACCGCGCCGTCGCCGCCTACGACGAGCAGTCCCTCACGTCCGTGCAGGTCGGGGACCTCACCAGGATCGAGGCATGGCTCACCCACGAGGCCGGGGCCGCCGTGCTCACCGTGGTCGACCAGTACGCGCGGCGGATCCTCGACACCGCTGCTGAGGTGGTGCACGAGTCCGGCTGCCCGCTCGCGACCCCGCCGAAGACCGGAGGAACCGAGCAGCGGTGGTGCTCGTGCGGTGCTGCCGCCGAGACCGGGAGCAGGTCGAACGACCGGTGGGACCACCTGCGCGCGATCGCGTTCGTCGACGTCATGACCGGGCTCCTCGACGACGGCAAGGTCGGGTCGCACCACGGGATCGCCCCGCACGTCACCGTGCAGGTCGACCTCGCCGACCTCAAGGCCGGGCTGGGCGGAGAGCTCAGCATGCCCGGCAGCGACGACCCGGTGCTCATCTCCTCCGCCGCCGCACGGCGGATCATGTGCGACGCCTCCATCACGCCCGTGATCGTGCAGCGGCTGCTCCGACTCGAGGCCGCGACCGGCACCCACCACCTCGCCCAGCTCCTGCGCTCCACCGCGATCGCCGTGCTGTTCGTCGGCCGCAGCCAGCGCACCGCGACCCTGGCCCAGCGACGAGCGCTGCAGGCACGGGACCGGCACTGCATCTTCCCGGGTTGCCGCGCGCATCCGCGCAGATGCCAGGCCCACCACGTCACCGAGTGGGAGAACTCGGGCAGCACCGATCTCGACAACCTCTGCCTGCTCTGCCCCCGCCACCACATCTCGGTCCACGAGGGCGGCTGGACCATCACCCGTACACCCGGCACCAGCCCCTAC
>JAKOVT010000333.1 GCA_029781935.1 Actinomycetes bacterium
CCGAGGCGAGGAGAGCAGCCGGCTCAACCCGAAGTACACCTTCGACACCTTCGTCATCGGCTCCAGCAACCGGTTCGCGCACGCCGCCGCCGTCGCCGTCGCGGAGCAGCCGGCCAAGGCCTACAACCCGCTGTTCATCTACGGCGAGTCCGGCCTCGGCAAGACCCACCTCCTGCACGCGATCGGCCACTACAGCCGCACGCTCTACGCCGGCCAGAAGGTGCGCTACGTCAGCTCCGAGGAGTTCACGAACGAGTTCATCAACTCGATCCGTGACGACAAGGCGGCCGCGTTCCAGCGCCGGTACCGGGATGTCGACGTCCTGCTCGTCGACGACATCCAGTTCCTCAGCGGCAAGGTGCAGACGCAGGAGGAGTTCTTCCACACGTTCAACACGCTGCACAACGCGAACAAGCAGATCGTCGTCACGAGCGACCTGCCGCCCAAGCAGCTGCAGGACTTCGAGGACCGGATGCGCTCCCGGTTCGAGTGGGGCCTGATCACCGACGTCCAGCCGCCCGACCTCGAGACCCGTATCGCGATCCTGCGCAAGAAGTCCGACCAGGAGCGCCTCTCCGCTCCCCCGGAGGTCCTCGAGTTCATCGCGTCGAAGATCTCGACCAACATCCGCGAGCTCGAGGGCGCGCTCATCCGCGTCACCGCGTTCGCCAGCCTGAACCGCCAGCCGGTCGACCTGCCGCTGGCCGAGATCGTCCTCAAGGACCTCATCACCGACCAGGCCGGGCCCGAGATCACCAGCTCAATCATCATGATGCAGACGGCCGCCTACTTCGGGGTCACCGTCGACGACCTCTGCGGATCGTCGCGCTCCCGCGTGCTGGTCACCGCCCGCCAGATCGCGATGTACCTCTGCCGCGAGCTCACCGACCTGTCGCTGCCCAAGATCGGCCAGGCGTTCGGCGGCCGCGACCACACGACGGTCATGCACGCCGACCGCAAGATCCGCCAGCTCATGGCCGAGCGCCGCTCGCTCTACAACCAGGTCACCGACCTCACCGCCCGGATCAAGAGCACCGCCCGCCAGGCCTGAGCAGCCGCCGGACGCCGACATCTCACGGCCCGGAGCGCAGTCACCTTCCGTGACCGGTGACTCCGGGTGCTCACGGCCTGTGTTCACAGCCTGGGGATAACTCTGTGGAACGTGCACGGATCTCCGTGTGGACGAGCCTCGGGACGAGCCCGTGCACAGCCGGGGACAGCCTGGGGACGACGTGGGAGGACGACAGAGCGTGACCCTCGTCGTCCCCAGCCGGCTGCTCCGTCCCCAGCCGCCGTCCCCAGCGGCTGGGGGTGGCGACACGCGGCCCGACCTGGGTCGACGCCGGTTGTCCCCAGGGTCCACACCCCCGAAGACGATGACTCCTGATGCCGAGGAGGGTCCTGGCACAGAGCCAGAACCTCGCCCGGTTCTGTGGATCCTCGCGTGGGGGCCGGGGGCCGGGGGCTGTGGGTGGGGGCCTGACCGATGGGGCGGGGTACGTCCCGCTCGTGCTGCTCTCGCGCTCTGGTTCTGGGGGTGGTGCGCTGGGTTGGTCTGGGTGTGACCGGCTCGTGTGTGTCGGCGTTCTGGGCGCGCTCACGGGATCGTGCTGGGTGTCGCGGTGTTGATGCCGGCTCCAAGCTCGTCGCTGCGCTCCTCGCGTCGCCGGACCCCGCCGCCTCGCGACTTCGTCGCGAATCGGTCAGGCCCTCTCGGGCGCGTCGGATCGTCACGTGGTGGGTGGGGGCCTGACCGATGGGGGCGGGGTAGTTCCCGCTCTCGTTGCTCGGGCGCTCTGGTTCTGGACGGGTGTGCGCTGGGTTGGTCTGGGTGTGACCGGCACTGGCTGTTCGGCGTTCTGGGCGCGCTCACGGGATCGTGCGACTGTCCGCGGTGTTGATGCCGGCTCCAAGCTCGTCGCTGCGCTCCTCGCGTCGCCGGACCCCGCCTCTCGCGACTTCGTCGCGAATCGGTCAGGCCCTCTCGGGCGCGTCGGGTCGCCACGTGGTGGGTGGGGGCCTGACCGATGGGGCGGGGTACTGCCCCGCTCGTGCTGCTCGGGCGCTCTGGTTCTTGAAGAGCCTGTGCGCTGGGTTGGTCTGGGTGTGACCGGCTCGCGACGCGGGCGCGAGGGGCGGGGTCCGGCGACGCGACCGAGCGCAGCGAAGGAGCTTGGAGCCGGCAGGGATATTGGAGCCGGTAGGTGGTCGGGTCTAGGGTCCAGGGGTCTACGGACCTTCCCCCTCCTCGCTCGTGCGTGGGTGCTCCGTGCCACGATGACCCCGAGGCCTACCCCGGCCGCCTGGATGAGGAGTACGACGTGAAGTTCCGGCTCGAGCGCGACGTGCTCGCCGACGCCGTCGCCTGGGCGGCGCGCACCCTGCCCTCGCGTCCGTCGATGCCCATGCTCGCGGGCCTGCTCATCGAAGCGGGCACCGACGGGCTCACGCTGTCCAGCTTCGACTACGAGGTCTCGGGCCGCGTCGCCGTCCCGGCCGACGTCGACGAGCCGGGCACGGTCCTCGTCTCGGGCCGCCTGCTCGCCGACATCGCCCGCGCGCTGCCCGCCGCGCCCGTCACCGTCACGTCGGAGGGGTCGCGCGTCGAGGTGCGCTGCGGCCGTTCGTCGTTCACCCTCCCGACCCTGCCCGTGGAGGACTACCCCAGCCTGCCCGACATGCCCGGCTCCACCGGCACCGTCGGCGGCGCGATCCTCGCCGCCGCCGTCTCGCAGGTGGCCGTGGCCGCCGGGCGCGACGACACGCTGCCCACCCTCACCGGTATCCGCGTCGAGATCGCCGACACCCTCATCACGCTGGCGGCCACCGACCGCTACCGCCTCGCCGTCCGCGAGTTCGCGTGGAACCCCGAGCTCTCCGGCCTCGACACCAACGCGCTCGTGCCGGCCCGCACCCTCGCCGACACCGCGAAGTCCTTGGCGCACTGCGAGACCGTGCACCTCGCACTGTCGGCGTCGGGTGCCGGCGACGGCCTCATGGGCTTCGAGGGCGACGGCCGGCGCACCACCAGCCGGCTGCTCGACGGCGAGTTCCCCAAGTACCGCGCGCTGCTGCCCTCGGAGTCGGCGTCGACCGCCACCGTCGAGACCGCCGCGCTCGTCGACGCCGTCAAGCGCGTCGCCCTCGTGGCCGAGCGCAACACCCCGGTGCGCCTGATGTTCTCCGGCGGCGAGGTGGAGCTGCGCGCCGGCGCGGGCGACGAGGCCCAGGCGACCGAGGCCGTGGAATGCACGATCGACGGCGACGCCATCGAGATCGCGTTCAACCCGCAGTACCTCCTCGACGGCCTCGGCGCGCTCGACGACTCCTCGACCACGCTGTCCTTCACGACCTCCACCCGACCGGCAGTCCTCACCGGCGGCTCGGTCGAGGGCGCCCCCGACTACCGCTACCTGCTCATGCCGGTGCGGCTGTCGGGCTGACGCCGGGCAGCGCAGGGTCTCCGGTCGCCGTGCACGTCGCCGCGCTCTCGCTCACCGACTTCCGCAGCTACCCCCAGGTCGACCTCGAGCTCGGCCCCGGCGTCACGTCCTTCGTCGGCAGCAACGGGCAGGGCAAGACCAACCTGGTCGAGGCGCTCGGATACGTCGCGACCCTCGGCAGCCACCGCGTCAGCACCGACGCACCGCTCGTGCGGTTCGGCGCCGAGCGCGCGCTGGTCCGCGCCCAGGTCGTCCGCGAGGACCGGCCGACCCTCGTGGAGATCGAGATCAACCCCGGGCGGGCCAACCGGGCGCGGATCAACCGCTCGCCCGTGCCTCGACCCCGCGAGGTGCTCGGCGTCCTGCGGACGGTGCTGTTCGCTCCCGAGGACCTCGCCCTGGTCAAGGGCGACCCGAGCGAGCGCCGCCGCTTCCTCGACGAGCTGCTCGTCTCGCGCGCGCCACGGCTCGCGGGTGTGCGGTCGGACTACGACCGCGTGCTCAAGCAGCGCAACGCGCTGCTCAAGTCGGCCTCGGCCGCGCGCCGCGGCGGCTCGGGTGCGAGCGAGGTGCTGCGCACGCTCGAGGTCTGGGACAGCCACCTCGCGACGGTCGGTGCCGACCTCCTCGCCGCCCGGATCGACCTCGTGTCGTCGCTGTCGCCGCTGGTCGACAAGGCGTACGACACCGTGAGCTCGGGAGCCGGACCCGCGTCGATCGAGTACGTCTCGTCGCTCGGGCCCGAGGTCGAGCTGCTCCCCGACCGCGGCCTGCTCGCCGACGCGCTGCTCGCTGCGGTGGAGGTCCGGCGCCGCGACGAGCTCGACCGCGGGGCGTCGCTCGTGGGGCCGCACCGCGACGACCTGCTGCTCCGGCTGGGGCCCGCACCGGCGAAAGGCTATGCGTCGCACGGGGAATCGTGGTCCTACGCGTTGGCGCTGCGGCTCGCGTCGTACGACCTGCTGCGCAACGACGGATCGCTCGGCGGCGAACCTGTGCTCGTGCTCGACGACGTGTTCGCCGAGCTCGACGTCGCGCGCCGGCGCCGACTGGCCGACCTCGTCGGCGGCGCGGAGCAGGTGCTGGTGACGGCCGCGGTCGAGGCCGACGTGCCCGAGCAGCTCTCCGGCGGCCGCATCCACGTGCTCGCGGGGACGGTGTCGCGTGAGCCGTGACCCGTACGCCGACCAGCCCGACCCCGACGGCGAGGTCGAGCGTCTCCACGAGGCCGGTGCCACCGGCGAGCCGGCCGAGCCGGCCGAGCCCACGGTCGACGCCGCCAAGGAGGCGCTGGCACGCGCCCGCGCCGCGGCCGCCGCGGCACCCACCGCGCCGGCGGCGCGCCGTGCCTCGCCGGGGCCCCGGCCCGGTCCGGCGGCCTCCGGGTCCGGCCCCGACGCCCGCGACCCGCGGCTGCTCGGCCCCTCGGTCGACGCGCTCCTGCGCGAGCGGGGCTGGACCCGGTCGGCGGCGGTCGGGGGGCTCACCGGCCGCTGGCCCGAGATCGTGGGCGCCGACGTCGCCGAGCACGTCGTGCCCGAGACCTTCGAGCAGGCGCCCGACGGTCGCGGGCTGCTCCTCGTCCTGCGCGCCGACTCGACCGCGTGGGCGACCACGTTGCAGTACATGCTCCCGGCTCTGCGCGCGCGCATCGACGAGGAGCTCGGCGCCGGCACCGTCGCCGACATCACGGTCCTCGGGCCGGCAGCGCCGAGCTGGCGCCACGGCCGGCTCGCCTCACCCGGACGCGGCCCGCGCGACACCTACGGGTGAGAGACTGGCACGAGGAACTCCCCGAGGGCTTCCTGGAGCAGTGCCTGCCGCGTCGAGACGGCTGAACGCCGTCCACAGCCTCTGACCCCCCGCCGACATATCCCCTGTCGAGGACGGTGGCGCGCGCGGTTCTGGGGGTCCCTGACGGTAGACTGAGGCCCAGTTCTCCGGAGCCGCCGGACCCCTCGTCGGGGTGCCGCGGCTCCGGCCGGTCGGACCGAGCAGGCGCACCAGCGCCGGCCCCGACCGGGTCACCGGCGAGAGGATCAGCCACCCGTGTCCTACGACGCGAGCAACATCACCGTCCTCGAGGGTCTCGACGCGGTCCGCAAGCGCCCCGGCATGTACATCGGCTCCACCGGCGAGCGCGGCCTGCACCACCTGGTCTACGAGGTGGTCGACAACTCCGTCGACGAGGCGCTGGCCGGCTACTGCGACCTGATCACCGTCACGCTGCTGGCCGACGGCGGCGTCCGCGTCGTCGACAACGGCCGCGGCATCCCCGTCGACATCCACCCGGTCGAGGGCAAGCCCGCGGTCGAGGTGGTCCTCACCGTCCTGCACGCGGGCGGCAAGTTCGGCGGCGGCGGCTACGCCGTGTCCGGCGGCCTGCACGGCGTCGGCGTCTCCGTCGTGAACGCCCTCTCCACGCGCGTCGACGTCGAGGTCAAGCGCGACGGCTTCGTGCACCGGATGTCCTTCGACCACGGGGTGCCCACCGGTCCGCTCGAGAAGGGCGAGGCCACCGAGGAGACCGGCACCACCGTCACCTTCTGGGCCGACGACACGATCTTCGAGACCACGACCTACGACTTCACCACGCTGTCGCGCCGGTTCCAGGAGATGGCCTTCCTCAACAAGGGCCTCACCCTCAGGCTCATCGACGAGCGCACGCCCGTCGTGCCCGACGACCTCGACGACGACGCCGAGTCGCCCGACGAGGCGCCGCTGCGCGAGGTGGCCTACCACTACGAGGGCGGCATCGCCGACTTCGTGAAGCACCTCAACGCGACCAAGGGCCCGGCGCACCAGCACGTGATCCACGTCGAGAACGAGGACACCGAGCGCCTCATCTCGGCCGAGGTCGCGCTGCAGTGGAACTCCGGCTACTCCGAGTCGGTCTACACCTTCGCCAACACGATCAACACGATCGAGGGCGGCACGCACGAGGAGGGCTTCCGCGCGGCCCTCACCACGCTGGTGAACAAGTTCGCGCGCGAGTGGAACATCCTCAAGGAGAAGGACGCGAACCTCTCCGGCGAGGACATCCGCGAGGGTCTGGTCGCCATCGTGTCGGTGAAGCTCGGCGAGCCGCAGTTCGAGGGCCAGACCAAGGCCAAGCTCGGCAACACCGAGGCGAAGACCTTCGTCCAGAAGCTGGTCAACGACCAGCTCGGCGCCTGGTTCGAGGCCAACCCGGCCGAGGGCAGGGAGATCGCGCGCAAGTCGGTGTCCGCGGCTGCGGCCCGCATCGCCGCCCGCAAGGCGCGCGACCTCGCCCGCAACCGCAAGGGCCTCATGGGCGGAGCGGGGCTGCCGGGCAAGCTGATCGACTGCTCGTCGACCAACCCCGACGAGTGCGAGGTGTTCATCGTCGAGGGCGACTCCGCCGGTGGCTCCGCGCGCAGCGGCCGCGACCCGCGCACGCAGGCGATCCTCCCGATCCGCGGCAAGATCCTCAACGTCGAGAAGGCGCGCATCGACCGCGTGCTGCAGAACAACGAGGTGCAGGCGCTGATCTCGGCGTTCGGCACCGGCGTGCACGACGACTTCGACATCGAGAAGCTGCGCTACAACAAGATCGTGCTCATGGCCGACGCCGACGTCGACGGCCAGCACATCCGCACGCTGCTGCTCACGCTGCTCTTCCGCTTCATGAAGCCGCTCGTCGAGCAGGGCCACGTCTACCTCGCGCAGCCGCCGCTCTACAAGCTGAAGTGGTCGCGCGAGGATCCGGAGTACGCCTACTCCGACCGCGAGCGCGACGCCCTGGTCGCCGCGGGTCAGGAGGCCGGCCGCAAGCTCCCCAAGGAGGAGGCGGTCCAGCGCTACAAGGGCCTCGGCGAGATGAACGCCGAGGAGCTGTGGGAGACCACGATGGACCCCGAGCGCCGGGTGCTCCTGCAGGTCACCATCGACGACGCCGCGCAGGCCGACGAGATGTTCAGCGTCCTCATGGGCGAGGACGTCGAGAGCCGTCGCGCGTTCATCCAGCGCAACGCGCGCGACATCCGCTTCCTGGACATCTAGCCCGAGTACGACGCCCATCCCATCCCGTCGTACGACGAAGGACCTGAGAAACCGTGCCTGACGACATCGACACCACCACCGAGGCCGACGACTTCAACCCGCGCATCGAGGCGGTCGACCTCCAGGTCGAGATGCAGCGGTCCTACATGGACTACGCCATGTCGGTCATCGTGTCGCGCGCGCTGCCCGACGTGCGCGACGGCCTCAAGCCCGTGCACCGCCGCGTGCTCTACGCGATGTTCGACGGCGGCTACCGCCCCGACCGCGGCTTCTCCAAGTGCGCCCGCATCGTCGGCGACGTCATGGGCAACTACCACCCGCACGGCGACTCCGCGATCTACGACACCCTCGTGCGCCTCGCGCAGCCGTGGGCGCTGCGCTACCCGCTCGTGCAGGGTCAGGGCAACTTCGGGTCGCCGGGCAACGACCCGGCCGCGGCGATGCGCTACACCGAGGCGCGCATGGCCCAGCTGGCCATGGAGATGGTGCGCGACATCGACGAGGACACCGTCGACTTCACGCCCAACTACGACGGACGCACCCAGGAGCCGGTGATCCTGCCGAGCCGGTTCCCGAACCTGCTCGTCAACGGCTCGGCCGGCATCGCGGTCGGCATGGCCACCAACATCCCGCCGCACAACCTCGGCGAGGTGGCCGAGGGTGTGCAGTGGTCGCTCGCGCACCCGGAAGCGTCGCGCGAGGAGCTGCTCGCGGCGTTGCTCGAGCGGGTGAAGGGCCCCGACTTCCCCACCGGCGGCCTCATCGTCGGCCGCAAGGGCATCGAGGACGCCTACCGCACCGGCCGCGGCTCGGTGATGATGCGCGCCGTCGTCGAGGTCGAGGAGGACAACCGCGGCCGCACGCTGCTCGTCGTCACCCAGCTGCCCTACCAGGTCAACCCCGACAACCTGCTGCTGCGCATCGCCGAGCTGGCCAAC
>JAKOVT010000385.1 GCA_029781935.1 Actinomycetes bacterium
GGCGATTACGACCGGTCCGGCGTCGGCTTCTTCGCACCCATCGCAGACGGGCTGCTCGACCACCTGCCGCCGCGCGAGGGCGAGCGGTGGCTCGACGTCGGCTGCGGCGCGGGCGCCGTGCTGCTGCCCGTCGCCGCGGCCGTGGGTCCCGACGGCGCCGCCGTCGGCGTCGACGTGTCGTCGGCGATGGTCGACCGGACCTCGGCCGCAGCCGCGGAGCTCGGTCTGACGAACGTCGAGGTGCGGGTGGCCGACGCCGTCCTCCCGGTGCCGGACGAGCGGTACGACGTCGTGGCCTCGAGCCTCGTTCTGTTCTTCCTCGCCGACCCGACGGCGGCGCTGCGCTCCTGGCTGCCGACCCTGCACCCGGGCGGCCGGCTCGGCGTTGCGACGTTCGGCGACTGGGACCCCGCGCTCGAGCACGTCGAGCAGGTCCTGGAGCCCTGGATCCCGCCGCAGATGCGCGACCCGCGCACGACCGGCGCCGATTCGCCGTTCGCGAGCGACGCAGGCATGGAGCGGCTCGTCACCGCGGCGGGCTACGGCGACGTCCGCACCGAGACCCTGGCGCTCCCGGTGCGCTTCGCCGATCCCCAGCAGTGGTATGCGTTCTCGTGGTCGACGGGTCAGCGGGGCATGTGGCTGTCGGTGCCCGAGGACCAGCGCGACGACGTCCGCGCGGAGGCCTTCCGACGGTTCGGCGAGCACGCCGACCCGGATGGTTCGGCCACCTTCACCATCGGCATCCGGTACACGTTGGCGTCGGCACCCGCGTGAGACCCAGCGCTACCCGAGCGAGTTGATGGCCTGGGCCACCACGAGGGTCGCGATGATGAGGGATGCCGCCGACTCCACGAGCATGAGCATCTTGGCCCAGCGTTTGACGGCCGACACGTCGGTGGGGCTGAACGCCATGGAGGTGTTGAAGGACAGGGTGAGGTAGTCGGCGAACTGCGGGTACCAGCCGCTGCTCATGTAGGCCTCGAGGTGCATCTCGGGCCAGATGAACGCCGGATCCGCCCAGGCTCCGCGCTTGGCGCGTCTCGCTGAGCCCCCTCCGTCGACGTCCCAGTACCAGAGCGCGAACGCGATCACGTTCGTCGCCCAGACGATCGCGCCGATGGTCAGGAGCTGGGTCGCGTTCTGCGTGTACGCGGGATGGGTCGAGAGGATGCCGTCGACCAGGCGGTAGATGGCGAACAGGTTCGACAACGCGATCAGCACGATCATCAGGTTCGTGACGAGGCGGATCCACCCGCGCTCGTGGTCGACCAGGCCCGGGTCGCCCGCGATGAGCAGCACCAGGAAGCCGCACATGAGCACCGGATAGATCCACGTCGGCGACAGCACGAAGTCCGACGGCAGCAGCAGGTGCAGCGCCATCGCGGCCAGTGCGGCCAGCACCATCTGGTAGCGCCGCTCCGGGCGGCCGGCCGACTCGCGCGCGTCGGCCGACATCTCCCCCGGGGTGTCGGCGATGTCGTCCACGACGGCCGGCGCCGTGGGGTCGTCGTCGGGTCGCGCGGCGCTCGGATCCTGGGTCACGTCGCGAGTATGGCGGGCGACGCGGCGAACCCGGCGTACGCCGCGCCCCGGTGCCCTTGTCCCGCAAGGGACTCGGCGCGGTGATGCAACCCGGACGGTGTGTCGTATGTCGCGCTGCGGCCGCTCTGTTCGACTGCGAACGACCGGTACATGGCGCGTAGCCTGAACGACGTGGGGCGGTCCGACGACGCGACCGGGCAGGTGGCTGGTGCCACGCGCCGAGCCGAGTGCGACCCGACGACGTGCCCGTGCCAGGACGGCGTCTGCACCCTGTCGCGCTACGCCCGGGCGTCGGCGACCGCCATGCATTCCGGACGCCCGACCCTCGGCGAGACCGAGCGGGCCGTGGCGCGCAGGATCGAGGGCATCCCGATCGACATGGACGCGATGGCGGCCGTCGCGGGTGTGCATCGTGCGGCCAGCGCCGTACGCAACCATCTCGAGCGCACCGTGCTCGCGCCGCACGACCTCACCTGGACCGCCTGGACGGTTCTCTGGGTCGCGTGGGTCTGGGGCGACATCGAGACCCGGCACGTCGCCGAGGAGGCCGGCATCTCCAAGCCGACGCTCACCGGCGTGCTGCGCACCCTGGAGTCGCGCGGGCTGCTCCGGCGACGTACCCATCCGACCGACGCGCGGCGGGTGCTGGTGCACCTGACGCCGCGCGGCGCCCGTCTCATGGGCCAGGTCCTCCCGCGGTTCAACGCCGAGGAGGTCCGCGTCACCGAGTCGTTGACGCGCGACGACACGCAGGGACTCGCGCGCCATCTGCGTGCGATCGTGGTCGACCTCGAGCACCTCGACCCGTGAGCCGGCCGCTGACCCGGCCGCGGACCGGGCCGCAGCACGATCGCGGACCGTCGGGCAGGATGGCCCCACCATCGAGCCCGGGAGTTCCCATGTCGTTCCGCGTCGTCGCCGACTACGACCGCTGCAAGTCCCACGGCAACTGCATGAGCGTCGCGCCGGAGGTCTTCGAGGTCCGCGACGACGGCTACATGTACATCCTCCTCGAGGAGGTCCCCGACTCGATGCGCACGGCGTGCGAGTCCGCCGTCGACGGCTGCCCGGAGCAGGCGCTGCGCATCGAGGGCTAGCCGATGACACGCGCCCTCATCGTCGGCGCGGGCCTCGGCGGGCTGCGGACGGCGGAGGCCCTGCGCACCTCCGGGTACGCCGACGAGATCGTCGTCGTCGGCGACGAGACCTGGGCCCCCTACAACCGGCCGCCGCTGTCGAAGGAGGCGCTCGCCGAGGGGATCACCCACGAGCGCCTGGTGTTCCGCGTGCGCGACCAGGCCGCGGATGTCGCCTGGCGGCTCGGTGAGCGCGCGGTGGCGGCGGATCTCGGTGCGCGCACGGTGACGCTGGACGACGGCGAGGTGCTCGGTTACGACGTGCTGGTCGCCGCCACCGGCGTCACGGCCTGGCGGCTCCCGTTCGGCCCGGCGGCGTCGGCAGCCGCGGGTCGGCACGTGATCCGCACCCTCGACGACGCGACGGCACTGCGCGCCCAGCTCGTGCCCGGCGCACGCGTGCTCGTCCTGGGCGCGGGCTTCATCGGATGCGAGCTGGCGGCCACGGCGCGCGGCCTGGGCTGCGAGGTCGCGTGCGTCGCCGTCGACGCGGCGCCGATGCTGCGACCGCTGGGCCCGGAGCTCGCCGGCGAGCTGCGGCGGCGGCACGAGGCGCACGGCGTCGAGTTCCATCTCGGTGTCGGCGTCACCGACCTGGTCGGCGACGAGCACGTGGCCGGCGCCGTGCTCTCGGACGGCACGCGGCTCGAGGCCGATGTCGTCGTGGAGGCGCTGGGCTCGCGGTGCAACGTGGGGTGGCTCGAGGGCAACGGGCTCGACCTCGCCGACGGCGTCCTCGTCGACGCGGCGCTGCGCCCACTGCGGGACGGCGTACCGGTCGACGGCGTCGCGGTCGTCGGGGACATCGCGCGGTTCCCCAACGCGCGCTTCGACGACCGGGCGCATCGGGTCGAGCACTGGAGCCTGCCGACCGACACCGGCCGGCGTGCCGGTGCCGTGCTCGCGGCGTACGTCTCGGGCCACGGCTACGACGACGTCGTCGCGCAGCGGTGGGAGGTGCTGCCGTCGTTCTGGAGCGACCAGTACGACCTGCGGCTGCAGTCCTTCGGAATGCCGGGACTCGCCGACCCGGACGGCATCCGCCTGCTCGAGGGCGACCTGCACGACGAGTGCGTCGTGGGCTACCACCGCGGCGCCGAGCTCGTCGGCGTCGTCGGGCTCGGCATGCTCAAGGCCGTGATGGCCTACCGCCCGAAGGTCGGCCGCCCCTCCGCCTGAGCCACCGCGCCGACGTGACGGGTTCGACGCCATCCCCGCAGGGCGAGTGCCCTCCCGCAGATGCGAGAGGCATGTCCGGACGTGCGAGGGCCTTCCCGGAGATGCTGCGGTCAGGGGATGAGGAGGGTGCGGAGGACCTCGCCGGTCGCGAGCTGCTCGAGCGCGTCTCCTGCATCCTCGAGCGGACGCCGTGCCGTGACGAGCTCGTCGAGGCGGAGCTCGCCCTCGACGTAGCGGTCGACCAGCCAGGGGATGTCGCGCGCCGGCCGGACGCTGCCGTAGTTCGACCCGAGGATCCGGCCGTCGAGCTCGGTGAGCACGAGCGGCTCGAACGAGGCGCGGGCGCCGGCCGGCGGCAGTCCGACGAGCACCGCGGCGCCGCCGAGGCCGAGCATCCGGATCGCCTGCTCCGTGGTCGCCGTGTGACCGATGCCGTCGAAGGCGTAGTCCGCGCCCTCGGGCAGCAGGTCGCGCACGGTCTGCACCGCGTCGTACGCCGACGCGTCGACGGCATCGGTGGCACCGAGGGTCAGCGCGAGCTCGGTCTTGGCCGCCACGAGGTCGACGGCCACGATGCGCGCCGCCCCCGCCAGGCGCGCGCCCTGCACGATCGAGAGCCCGACACCGCCGCAGCCGATGACCACGACCGTGGATCCGGCCTCCACCTGCGCCGTGTTGAGCACGGCACCGACACCGGTCGCGACCGCGCAGCCGACCAGGGCGACGACGTCGAGCGCGGCGTCGTCCCTCACCTTGATCGCGCCGGACGCGGGGACCACGGCGTACTCGGCCCACGACGAGACCCCGAGGTAGTGGCGGACCGGCTCGCCCCGCTCCGAGAGCCGGCTGGTGCCGTCGAAGAGCACGCCCTGAGGACCCACGACCTCGGCGGCGAAGGCGCAGCGCGCCTCGTGGCCGGCGCGGCACCAGCGGCACTCGCCGCACGGCGCGATCCACGACAGCACGACGTGGTCGCCGGGCCGCAGCCCGGTGACGCCGGGGCCGATCTCGACGACCTCGCCGGCGCCCTCGTGCCCGAGGACGACCGGCACCCGGCGCGGCCACTCCCCGCGCCACACGTGCAGGTCGCTGTGGCAGACGCCGGCCCCCGCGATG
>JAKOVT010000395.1 GCA_029781935.1 Actinomycetes bacterium
CCGCGCCGACCTGCACCGACAGCATCGAGCCGACCGCGAGGCTCCACGCGGGGACCCGGTCGGTGACGCTCACCGCCGCAGCATGCCAGCCCCCACCGACGGGGGTCAGGTGGCGAAGGCGGGGAGCCAGCGCTCGAGCTCGCCGCGCATGGGGACCTCGGCGTCCATCTGCGACAGGACGCCGATGCCGCCGAGCCACACGCGGTGGATGAGCATGTACTGCGGTGGCAGGTTGATCTTGAAGCCCTGGGCGAAGTCGGGGTTGCGCGGGTCGGACAGCCGGGTGAAGTGGCTGCGCATCCACTCGCGCGTGAAGTGGAAGTACTCGTGCTCGGCGGGTTCGGCGAAGGGGCGCAGCGCGTCGAGCAGCTGCTGGGCGTCGACGTCGACGCCCTCCTTGATGAAGCCCTCCTCGCGCAGCCCCTCCACCACGGTCTCGGCGTCGCCGGCGGTGGCCAGGCGCAGCAGGTGGCCCATCGAGGGCGGCAGCCCCTCGGGGAGCCGGGCGACGGCGCCGAAGTCGAGGACGCCGAGGCGGCCGTCGGGCAGCACGCGGTAGTTGCCGGGGTGCGGGTCGGAGTGCAGCAGCCCGGCGCGCGCGGGGCCGGACATGAGGAAGCGCAGGTAGAGGGTGCCGAAGCGGTCGCGCTCCTCGCGGGTGCCGTCGGCGATCACGCGGGAGAGCGGGTATCCCTCGAGCCACTCCGACACCACGGTCGTGGGGGACGCCGCGAGCACGTGCGGCACGACGAAGTCCTCGTCGTCGTCGTAGGCCACCGCGAAGGTGCGCTGGTAGTTCGACTCGCTGAGGTAGTCGAGCTCCTCGGCGGCCCGCGCCTTGAGCTCCTCGAGCAGCGGCTTGATGTCGAGGCCGGGCGACATCGACGCGAACATCCGGGCCATGCGCGACACCTGGTTGAGGTCGCTCATCAGGGCCTTGCCCGCACCGGGGTACTGGATCTTGACCGCCACCTCGCGGCCGTCGCGCCAGACCGCCTTGTGCACCTGGCCGATCGAGGCGGCCGCGGCCGGCTCGTCGTCGAACTCCGCGAACCGCGAGCGCCAGTCGTCGCCGAGCGCTGCGGCGAGCTGCTTGTGGACCGTGTCGGCGGGCATCGCGGGCGCGGCGTCCTGCAGCTTGGTGAGCGTGGCGCGGTAGGGGGCGAGGATCTCCTCGGGCAGCGCGACCTCGGCGATGCTCATCGCCTGGCCGAACTTCATCGCGCCGCCCTTGAGCTCGCCCAGGGTCTTGAAGACCTGCTCGGCGGTGCGCTGCTGGATCTCGGTCGCGACGGCCTCGGCGGGCTTGCCCCCGACCTTCTTGCCGAAGCCGAGCGCGGTCCGTCCGGCGTAGCCCAGGGGCAGGGCGGCCAGGCGCGCGCTGCGGGTGACGGCGCGGCGGGGGAGGTCGGTCACGCAGGCATTCTCCCCCTGTTCTCGCCCCAGCCGCACCCGCAGACCGGATGACGTACGACGGGCACCTCGCGCGGCACCGCGGAGGGGGCCTGCAGGTGCAGCTGGGCGGCGTACGTCGCCGGGTCCCCGGAGCCGTCGAGCACCCGCAGCGCCTCGGCCACGGCCAGGACGGCGGCGGCGGCCGCGAGCACGCCGTCGTGCGCTCGTGCGCGCGGGTGCCGCAGGCGGAGCTGGTCGGCCAGCGCCGGCCACGCCGGGTCGAGGTCCCGGGCGCGCAGATCGAGGCACCACAGGCACGGGGTGATCCCGGGCACGACCATCGGCCCGACTCGCGCCGCTGCGCCGGACACGGCGACCGGGAGGTGCACGACGCCGTCGGCCACCAGGTCGTCGCAGAGCTCGGGATCGGTCCAGGGCACGTCGGCGTCGGCAGCGGCGCAGACCACGACGAGGGCCGGTGCGCGCACGCCCACGCGGACCGGGTGCGCCCCCAGGCGACGGACGGCGTCGGCGACCTGGTCGCGCCACGAGACCCCCGCCTCCCACGGCGCGAAGACGGCGACGTCGGCCGCCGTGGCGCGGCGGTCGGGGCCCTCGAGCGCGACCGTGCCTACCCCGGCCGCAGCCAGCCCGACGGCCACGTGCGCCGCGGCGCGGTCGGTGCCGCGGACGACGACCGAGCTGCGAGCCCGGCGGACGAGGACCTGCTCGGCGGCCGGGGTGCTGCCGGTGGTGAGCGCCAGCGCGGCGAGGTCGGCGTCGTGCCGCTGCCGGCGCCAGGCGGCCAGGGTGGAGCCGGGTGCGTCCTCGAGCGCCCCGCGCTCCTCGAGCACGTCGAGCACCCCTTCCAGCTCCGGCGCGAGCGACAGCAGGTCGTGCCGGCCGGTCGTCCCGTCGAGGCGCAGCAGCGCCGCGCTCGCGATGTCGGTCAGCCCCTCGACCACCAGGGCGGTCGTGGGGTCCAGGCCCACCTGGACCCGGTCGGGCCCGCGGCGCAGGAGAGGGCGCCCGGCACGGGCGCGCGGCAGGTTCCGGCTCATGGTCGGCGAGCCTCCCCGCCGCCCGACCGGTCCCGCCGCGCGCATCCACAGCCGCGGCGTCGGCCCGACAGACCTTCAAGGGGATCCGATGTCGTTCGCCGCGATGTCGATCGCGGACCGGGCGGGGTCAATCGGTCTCGGGGTTGTCCGCGGGTACGGCGCGGTCCTCGAGCGGCTCGGTCGCCGGCCCGTGCAGCACGCGTCCGTCGGGCGCGAAGCGGGAACCGTGGCACTCGCAGTCCCACGTGCTCGCCTCGGCGTTCCAGGCGACGAGGCAGCGCAGGTGCGTGCACCGTGCCGACACCGCGCGCACCACGCCGTCGGCGTCGCGCGACACCGCCACGTGCTCGCCGCGCTCGCGCACGACCGTGCCCTGCCCGGGGGAGAGGCGGTGCTCCTGCCGCCCGGACCACGGCGCCACCGACCCGGCGAGGTTCGCCGCGGTGCGCGCCGTGACGCGCAGGCTCGTCGTCGGGTGGGTCACGAGCGAGCCGCGGCGGGGGCTCCACGTCGTCGCGTGGACCGGCTCGCCGACCACCGCGTGGACGAGGTCGAGGGCTGCCGCCGTACCGAGGGTGAGGCCCCAGGCGCCGAAGCCCGTCGCGATGAGGACGTGCTCGTGGTCGGAGACGCCGCCGACCAGCGGGAGGCCGTCGGTGCTGAAGGCGTCCTGCGTCGACCAGGCGTGCGTGACCCGCATGTCGAGGTGGCTCTGCGCCCAGACGTGGAGACGGTGCATCGACGCCGTCGGGTCGGGGCGGCCGGTCGCGTGACCGGGACCGACGACCAGCGCGCGCGGCGAGCCGTCGGGGTCCGGAGGGAGCGGCCGCGTCGACCAGCCGCCGGACACGTCGTAGGACATCGCGACCGCCGCGTCGACGGTCCCGGCGACGGCGTAGTGCCGCTGCTGCTCGACGAGCGCGAACGCCAGCGACCGCACCGGGAACGGCACGTGGGTGGTGAGCAGCACGTGCTCGCCGCGCAGCGACCCGGCCGACGTCCGCAGCACCCGGCCGTCGCCGAGACCGTGGGCAGTGACGCCGGTGAGCAGCTCCACGCCGTGCCCCACGGCATCGTCGACGAGGTGCCGCACGTAGCCGACCGGGTCGACGAGCAGCTGATCCGGGTAGCGCACGACGTACGCCGCCGGGTAGGGGAGCGCGGCGTCGAGGGCGGGTGCCTCCACGGTGAGCCCGCACTCGGTCGCGTCGCGCACGTGCTCGATCAGCCGGCCGAGCTGCTCACGGTCGCTGCAGTAGAGGTCGTGGGCGGCGGGAGCGAGCTGGGCCTCGGCCGCATCCGCGCCGTGCTTGCGCACGTACGCCAGGCCCACGACGGCCGCGCTGGCGTACTCGTCGGCCGCCTCCTGCCCGTGCTGCGCCCGCACCTGCGAGAGCCGCAGCCCGTGCCCCGCGGTCACCTTGGCGGTCGACTGGCCGGTGACGCCGCACCCGACACGGTCCGCCGCCTCGACCAGCGCCACGCGACTCCCCCGGGCCGCCAGCTCGCGCGCCGCGGTGGCGCCCACGATGCCCGCACCGACGACCACCACGTCGAACGCGCGCTCGCCCGACCACGGCAGGGCGGGCGCGAGCGCACGCGCGGTGGACGCCCACACGGGCTCGAGGCTGGGAGCGGTGTCGGTCGACGGCACACGGACCTCCGGGGATCGGGGAGGTCCGTCTGCCCCCGCTCCTGCGGGGCAAACCCGACGCAGCCGTGCCGGGCGGCGCGACGGAGTGGGTCAGACCACCCCGCAGTGCTCGAGGTAGAGCACCGCGAGCGCCCGGGTCGACGCCTCGAGCTCGGCGCGCGTGATGTGCTCGTCGGGGGCGTGCGCGTGGCGCGTGTCGCCGGGGCCGTACTGCACGGTGGGCAGGTACGGCGCGAGCAGGCGCAGGTCGCTGCCGTAGGGCGCCCCGTAGGTCTGCGGTGCGCGCCAGGACGGGAGCGCGGCGGCGTGCGCCCGCCGCACCGTCGACAGCCACGCCTCGTCCATCGACCGTCCCGAGGCGAACTGGCCGCCCCACCACTGCACCGTGACCGGCTCGGCGCGCAGGAACGGGTGGGCTGCGCACGCGGCGGCCACGGCGTGCTCGAGCTCGCGCCGCGCGGTGGCGGCGTCCTCGCCGAGGGCCACGCCCATCCGGCCCTCGGCGACCAGCAGGTCCGGGACGGTCGACGCCCAGTCGCCGGCGTGCACCGTGCCGATCGAGATCGGGTACGCGATCGGCCAGCGGCTCACGAGCGGATCGACCTCGGCGTTGCGCCGCTCCTCGAGCGCCGACACCGCCTCGAGCACCGGCAGGAACAGCTCGAGGGCGCTCACCCCCTCGGTACGCCGTGAGGCGTGCACCGCACGACCTCGCACGAGCAGGCGGAAGGTCAGCGCACCACCGTTGGCCGGCACGAGGTCGAGGTCGGTGGGCTCCGGCACGACGCACGCGTCGGCGCGCACGCCGCTGCGCATCAGCGCGAAGGTGCCCAGGCCGCCGTCCTCCTCGCCCACGACCGGCGCGATGGTCAGGTCGCCCGCCAGGCGTACGCCGGCCGCGCGCACGGCACGCATCGCGGCGATCGCCGCCACGAGCCCGCCCTTCATGTCGCACGTCCCGCGCCCGATCAGCACCTCGACGCCGTCGCGCTCCTCGCGGCGCAGCCGGTAGGGGTCGCCGGTCCAGGCGTCGAGGTCTCCCGGCGGGACGACGTCGGTGTGGCCGTCGACGAGGAGCGACCGCCCGAGCTCGGGCGCGTGCCCGCGCAGCGTGCCGATCAGCGCGTACGCCGAGGTCCGCGCGACCTCCATCCCGGGGAACGCGGGGTCGGCGCTGAGCTCGTCGAGGTCGAGGGGCCAGAGCTCGACCGAGCAGCCGTCGCCCGCGAGGACGTCGGCGAGCAGGTGCTGCACCTCGACCTCGGCGGGGCTGCCGCCGGTGCTCGGGACCGCGACGAGCGCGTCGAGCAGGTCGAGCGCGGCGGCGTGCTCGGCCTCGACGGCGTCGAGCACCGCCGCCAGCGTGTCGGCATCGGTGCCGAGTGGCGCGGGATGCGGGGCGGTCGGAGCCTGGGGGGAGGCGGGGAGGTCGGGCACGGCGTCACCCTAGGGGCGGGGCGACGCTCCCACGACCGAGCGGCTCGCGTGCCCCCCACGGCGACGCCCCCGCTCCGCGGCTGCGGAGCGGGGGCGTCGGGACGTACGAAGCGGCCGTCAGGCCTTGCCCAGGATGCGGTTCACCTTCGTGCCGCACACGGGGCAGATGCCCTGGGCCATGCGGCGCCCGTTCTTCTCGACGACCTTGCCGTCGAACGCGCGCTTCTCCTTGCACTTCACGCAGTACGCCTCGCCGCTGTAGCTCTCGTCCGCCATGGGGGTCCTCCTCCTGGTGTGGGTACGTGCACGAGGCCGGATGGATGCCTCCCGCACGCGGCCACCGGGGTGGCCTGGGCTGGCTCGACCCTACGGCGTCCCACGCACGAACTGGTGCAGGCGCACCGGCCGACGCGCGCAACAAAGTGGGGCAAATGCCACAAAAAACCCCCATCGCCCCGCGTGCGGCGCCCGTCCGCGCCTCCGCACCGTGCCGCGGCTACGGTCGGGAGCATGACCGAGGCCGCCCCGCCCGCCCTGCTCGACCCCTCGCCGTACGCCGGATTCGACGCCGAGCACGACCACCTGGAGGTGGCGGCGTACGACGACGGCGTGGTCGTCGTGACGCTCAGCTGGCCCGAGCGGCGCAACGCGATGGGCCTGACGATGACCGACGCGTGGGTGCGCCTGCTGGCCGCGCTGCGAGCCGACCCGGCGGTCCGCGCGGTGGTCGTGACGGGGGCCGGCACGGTGTTCAGCTCGGGCGGCGACACCTCGTGGATCACGTCCGAGCCCGACGCCGCCGTGGGCGACCTCCGCCTGCGGATGATCGGCTACTACGACGCCTGGCTCGCGGTCCGCGACCTCGAGGTGCCGACCATCGCGGCGCTCAACGGGGCGGCCGTCGGCGCGGCCGCGGCGCTCGCGCTCGCGTGCGACCTGCGCTACGCCTCGGCCTCGGCGCGCTTCGCCGTCCCGTTCACCGCGCTCGGCATGCACCCCGGGATGGGCACGACCTACCTGCTCCCCGAGGTCGTCGGCGTCGCGGCCGCGCGCGACCTGCTGCTCACCGGCCGGGTCGCCGACGCCGAGGAGATGCTGCGCCTGGGTCTGGTGTCGTCGGTGTCCGGCGACGACGGCTTCCTGGACGGCGTGCTCCGGGCCGCGCACGCGATCGCGGCGACCGCGCCGCTGGCCGCACGGCTCACCAAGGTCGCGCTCGCGCGCGGTCCGCACGCCGACCTCGAGTCGGCGCGGCAGTGGGAGGCCGTGGCGCAGTCGGTCACGCTGACCACGGCCGACCTGCACGAGGGCATCGCGGCCTCGCGCGAGAAGCGGCGTCCGCGCTTCACGGGCCGCTGATCGATCAGGCGGCCGTCCGCGCAGCCACGAGCAGGAGCACCACCGCCAGCACGGCCACCGCCATCACGAAGCGGAACAGCCCGCGCCCCCGGACGCCGACCACGACGGCTCCGGCCACCAGCACGACCAGCAGCGCCGCGGCAGCCCACGCCGGCAGCGAGGTGCCGACGGCGAGCAGTGCCACGGCGAGGCAGAGCCCGACCAGCGCGAGCCGGCCCGACCGCACCTGCCCGATCCGTGCGACGACCCCACCGGCGTCGACCGCGGTGTCGGACTCGATGTCGGGCAGCGCGTTGGCCAGGTGCGCCGACGCGCCGAGCAGGGCCGCGGCGGCCGTGAGCCACGGCGGGGGCGCTGCGGGCGGCTCGAGCCCGAGGAACACGAACGACGGCACGAGCCCGAAGGACACGGCGTAGGGCAGCCAGGAGATCGCGGTCGTCTTCAGCCGGAGGTCGTAGGCCCACGCGGAGAGCACGGCCACGATGTGCGCGGCACCGCCCCAGGGGCCGGCGGCGAGCACCGACAGCGGCACGGTGAGCACGAGCGCCACGACGGCGGCCCGCCAGAGCAGTCCCGCGGTGACGTCGCCGCGGACGACCGGCTTCTCGGTGCGGCCCGCGCGCCGGTCGCGGTCGGCGTCGTAGGCGTCGTTGCACCAGCCGACCGAGAGCTGCCCCGCGAGCGTCGCGAGGGCCATCGCGGCGGCCCCGCCGAGGTCGCGGCCGGCCGCGACGGACAGGAGCGCCACCACGGCGGTGACCGCGAGCGTGGGCAGCGGGTGGCACGCGTCCACCAGGCCGCGCAGTCGCCGGTCCACGCCGCAGTGTCGCACCGCGGGACGCGATGATCAGGACATGACGGCGTACGTGCTCGTGCACAGCCCTGCGGTCGGCCCGTCCACGTGGGCGTCGGTCGCCGCCCTGCTGCACGCGCGCGGCGACGACGCGGTCGTGCCCGACCTCCGCCGCGTCGGGTCGGCCGGTGCGCCGTACTGGGCCTCCGTCGTCGACGTGGTCGGCGATGCGCAGGGTCAGCTCGACGACGGCGGACCGGTCGTGCTGGTCGGTCACAGCAACTCCGGCCTGCTGCTGCCCGCGATCGCCGCGGGGTCGCCGCGCGAGGTGGCTGCCGCGGTGCTGGTCGACGCTGCCCTTCCCTCGCGGGGCTCGAGCCCGGCGGCGCCCGCCGCCTTCCTCGACCGGCTCCGGACGCTGGCCGCATCCGACGGGCTGCTGCCCCGATGGACCGACTGGTGGTCCGACGCCGACGTGGCCGAGCTGCTCCCCGACCCCGAGCAGCGCGCCCGCGTGGTGGCCGACCAGCCGCGGCTGCCGCTCGCCTACTACGAGCAGCAACTGCCGACCCCCGACGCGTGGTGGTCGCTGCCGCGCGCCTATCTCCGCCTGTCGGCGGCCTACGATGCCGAGCTCGACGCCGCGACGGCCGAGGGCTGGCCCACCGCGCGGCTCGAGGGCGGTCACCTGCACCAGGTCGTGGCGCCCGACGAGGTGACCAGCGCCATGGTCGGACTCGTCGACCGCCTCGTCGCGGGGGGACCGCGGGGAACCCGGTGATCGCGCGAGGGCACCGGGTCGACACGCGCCGGTCACCGGTGAGCGGAATGTGAGCAACCAGACGGGATATCGCGGCCACGAATTTCTCTCCACACCCGGTGGACGCCGTCGTCGCAGGTCACTGCGACCGTGCCGGAGGGGGTACGTCCGCGGTCCCCAGGGTCGTCCACCTCGCGTCCACAGCGACGCGCCAGTCCGTCCCCAGGTCGTCCCCAGGCCCGTCCACAGGCAGGGACCGCGAGGCGTTGACCCGCGAGACGCACGCGCCTAGGTTCCTCGTTCGACGGAGCCCCTGGGAGAACGGGCCGGTGTCCGCAAGGGGAAGGCGGACAGCGGCTGCGAGACCCGGGGGCTCCTTCATGTCCGCCACCGGTCCGCCGGGCGACCTGCGTCGGTCGGCTCGCGAGCCGGGACGCGCAGGCCGCGGGAGACCGTCCGGTGTCGGCGGGCGGGGTTAGGTTCGTGCTGATGAGCCAGTCCGTCGTCCATGTCCCGGGTCTGCCCGACGACGTCGAGGTGCGTCGCAGCACCCGGCGCCGGCGCAGCGTCACGGCCTACCGCGAGGGCGGCCGCACCATCGTCGTCGTGCCGCAGCGGATGGCCCGGTCCGACATCGCGGAGTACGTCGTCGAGCTGGTCGGCCGGCTCGACGCCCGGGAGAAGCGCGCCCGCCGCACCGACGAGCAGCTGCACGCGCGGGCGCTGCAGCTCTCGCACCGCTACCTCGACGACCGCGCCGCGCCCCGCACGGTGCGCTGGGTCTCCAACCAGCACCGCCGCTGGGGCTCCTGCACGCCGGTCGACTCCGCGATCCGGCTGTCCGACCGGTTGCAGACCATGCCCGAGCACGTCGTCGACTACGTGCTGCTCCACGAGCTGGTGCACCTGCTCGTGCCCGGTCACGGCCCGGACTTCGAGGCCTGGATGCAGCGCTACCCGCGGCTGCTCGAGTCCCGGGCGTTCCTCGCCGGCGTCGACCACGCGCTCGGCCACGGTCTGCAGCCCCAGCCCGATGCCGAGCCGTCCGACGCCGAGCCGTCCGACGCCGAGCCTCCCGACGCCGAGCCTCCCGACGCCGAGCCGTCCGACGCCCCGGCCCCGCAGGGATCCGTCGCGTCCGGCTCCGGGTCTGCGGCCGACACCTCGGCTCGGGCGCCGGGAGGGTCGCCGTCCGACGTCGACCTCACCGAGGCGCACGTCCGGGCTGCGCCCCGCCGCGCCCGGACCGCACCCGCCGACGGCACGGAGCCGTTGTTCTGAGGCAGCTCGCGCTCAGCGCGCCCTAGCAGCGGCGACGAGGGCGCGCAGGGCGTCGTCGCTGTCGGCAGGCAGCGCGTCGACCGGGAACCACGCGAGGTCCAGCGACTCCTCGCTGAGGACGTGCTCGGCGTCGGCGGGGGCGACGGCGACGTACTGCACGTCGAGGTGCCAGGACCCGCCGTGGCAGCCCACCCGGTGCTGGTCGAGGCGCAGCGGCGTCGCGCCGAGGACGAGACCCTCGATCCCGCTCTCCTCGGTCGCCTCGCGCAGGGCGGCATCGCGCAGGGTCGCGTCGACGTCCTCGCAGTGCCCGCCCATCTGCAGCCAGCGCCCGATCTTGGCGTGCAGGGTGAGCAGCACCTCACCGCCGTCGGCCGAGAGCACGAGGGCGCTGGCGGTGATGTGGCCCGGCACGCAGGCGCGGCGCACCGCGTCGTCGTGCTCGTCGAGGAACGCGACGTAGGAGTCGCGCAGCGCGGCCTGGTCCGGGTCGGGTGCCGCCCAGCCCGCGAGCACCGCGCGCACGTCGTCGTGCAGCGCGCCGCGGCTCACGCCTCGGGCGCCGGCGATCCGCCGTCCTCGCTCGGGGCTTCGGGCAGGTCGACGAGACCGGACAGGTCCAGCGGGGCGCGGCGGCGCCCGACCGCCGTGATGTACTCCGCGGCGTCGAGGTCCTCCGCGGCCGGCAGCAGGTCGGGGTGGTCCCACAGCGCGTCGCGGGCCTCGGCGCCGCGCGCCTCGCGCACGGCCTGCCAGAGCGACGCCGCCTCGCGCAGCCGACGCGGGCGCATCTCGAGCCCCACGAGCGTCGCGAAGGTGTGCTCGGCCGGACCTCCGGTGGCGCGGCGGCGGCGCATCGTCTCGCGCAGCGCGTCGGCCGCGGGCAGCCGGTCGGCCGACGCCTGGGTGACGACGTCGTCGACCCAGCCCTCGACCAGCGCGAGCAGCGTCTCGAGCCGGGCCAGCGCCGCGACCTGCTCCGGGGTGTCGTCGGGCACGAAGACGCCCGAGGCGAGGATCTCCTGGATCTGCTCGGGGTTGTTCGGGTCGATGCCCTGCGCGGCCTCCTGGATCCGGTCCGCGTCGACGTGGATGCCGGCGGCGTAGGCCTCGACGGCCGCGGTGAGCTGCGAGCGCAGCCACGGGACGTGGACGAAGAGCCGCTGCGACACCGACTCGCGCAGCGCGAGGTAGAGCCGCACCTGCTCGGGGTCGACGCCGAGGCCCTCGCCGAACGCCGCGATGTTGCGCGGCAGCAGCGCGGCCCGGCCGTCGTCGGTGAGCGGGATGCCGACATCGGCGGCACCGAGCACCTCGCCGGCGAGCGCGCCGAGGCCCTGGCCGAGCTGGGCGCCGAACATCATCGAGCCCATCTGGCGGGCCATGCCCAGCAGCGGTCCGGCCATCTGCGCGAGCTCGGGCGGCAGGCCCTCCGGCAGCGCACCGGCAGCGGGCATCATGCCGCTCATCGACTCGTTGACCCGCTCGGCCACCGGCTCGACGACGCGTCGCCACGACGGGAGGGTGGCCTCGATCCACTCGCTGCGGCTCCACGCGCCGCCGCCCGAGGTGGTGGCGGGGAACGACGTGACCGGGTCGAGCCAGAGGGAGGCGAGATCGAGCGCCTGCTCCACCTCGCGGCGCTCGGTGGCGTTCACCGACGGGTCGCCCTGCTGGGCCACGAGCCCGCGCGCGGTGTCGTGCGCCAACGTCCAGTTCACGGCCGAGCCGTCGCCCCCGCCCGACTGCAGCATCGCGCCGAGCTGCTGCATCGCCGCGCCGAGCTGGCTCATGTCGAGGTTCGACGGGTCGAAGCCGCCCGCGCCGAAGGCGAACGGGTTCGGCGTACCGCCTCCCGGGCCGTCGGAGCCGGAGCCGCCCTCGTCGTCGGGGTCGCGCGGCGTGAAGCCGAAGGGCAGGTTCTCGTCGCTCATCGAGGGCTCCGGAACGCGCTGCCGTTCGCAGCGGCGGTGGGGGACAATGGCTGCATGCGCATGTCGTCCACGGTAACCAGCCGCGAGGGCGTGTGACGACCACAGAGGGCTCCGGGGGTACGCCGGCGGCGAACGAGCCCCGTCGCCGAGCGTCCGGCTCCGTGCCGCGCCCGCGCGCCCCGCGGCGCACCGCGACCGCGGTCGCCGTCACCGGTGCCGCCGGCGCGATCGGCTCGGCCCTGCTGCGCCGGCTCGTGGCGGCCGACAGGATCGGCAAGGTCGTAGCCGTCGACCTGCGCAAGGGTGAGGCGCTCGAGGGCGTCGTGTGGCGCACCGGCGACGTGCGCGACCCGTCCATCGCGCAGCGCCTGGCCGGGGCTGACGCCGTCATCCACCTCGCGGTCGACTGGCGCCTGGAGTCTCCGCCCGCCGAGCGCACCGCCCTCAACGTGCGCGGCACCCAGGCCGTCGTCACCGCCGCAGCCGCCGCCGGGGTCCGCCGGGTCGTCGTCGTCACCAGCGCCGTGGTCTACGGCGCCCTCCCCGACAACCGCATCCCGTTGCCCGAGGACGCCCCGCTCCGGGCCGTGCCGGAGGGCATCGTGGCCGACCTGCTCGAGATCGAGCGGGTGGCCGACGACGCCCGCCGGGTCCATCCCGGCCTCGACGTCGTGGTGGTCCGTCCCGCCGCGCTCGTGGGCCCCGGCGTCGACACCCTCATCACCCGCCACTTCGCGGCCCCGCGCCTGCTCGTCATCAAGGACACCTCGCCGGCCTGGCAGTTCTGCCACGTCGACGACCTCGCGTCCGCGCTCGAGCTCGCCGCGCTCGGCCGCGTCTCGGGCGCGGTCACGTGCGGCAGCGACGGCTACCTCACCCAGCAGCGGCTCGAGGACCTCTCCGGCCTCAAGCGGGTCGAGATCCCGGCGTCCCTCGCGCTGGCGACCGCCGAGCGGCTGCACCGGGTCGGCGTCACGCCGGCGCCGGCCAGCGAGCTCGCCTACGTGATGCACCCTCTCGTCGTCCCGTCGACCGCGCTGCGTGCCGCCGGCTGGAGCGCCGTCCACGACAACGAGGACAACCTGGCGGCGGTCCTCGCCGCGGTCGAGGGCGACCGCGCGGTCGCCGGGCGCCGCATCGGCAAGCGCGACGCCACGGTGGCCGCGACGTCGGCCGCCGGCGCGACCGTGGCCGTGCTCGGCGCCGCCGCGTTCGTGCGCGCGGCGCGCAAGGCCCGCTCCCGCTGACGCTCTGGAGGTCTCAGAGTGCGCCCTGGCGCACCCTCGGACCTCCAGATCGGGTCCGGGCCGCGGAGCCTCGTACCCTGGGGGCATGCAGGTCCTCGCCTGGCTGCTCATCCCGCTGGTGGCCACCGTCCTCGGCATCGCCTGGGTCGTGTGGCGCAGCCGTGAGCCCAAGCCGGTCGACCCGGAGCAGGGCATGGAGGAGATGGCCCGGTTCCGCGCCGCGATGGAGAAGCCGCTGCCGTCCCTGCACCGCGAGCCCCCGGTCGACGACGCCGACCTCGACCGGTGACCCTCGCCTCCCGCCGCCGCGCCTGGCTCGGCGCGGCCACCGTCCTCGGCGCCGCGATGCTCGTCGCCGGTGTGGTGGTCCCGGTGCCGTTCGTCGAGCTCTCCCCGGGGCCGACGTACAACACCCTCGGCGAGGCCGACGGGAAACCGATCATCGCGATCGAGGACACGCCGACCTATCCCACCTCCGGCAACCTCGACCTCACCACCGTGAACGAGCGCGGCGGCCCGGGGCACCCGGTCTACCTGGGCCGCGTGATCGTCGGATGGGCCGACCCCAGCGTGCGGGTCGTGCCCCGCGAGGCGTTCTACCCCGACGACGTCGACCCCGGCGCGGTCGCGGCGCAGAACACCCAGCTGTTCAGCGACAGCGAGTCCGACGCCGTCGCCGCCGCCCTGCGCTACCTCAAGCGCCCGGTCATCACCCTCACGATCGTGTCGCAGGTGATGGGCGGGGGGCCGAGCGACGGCACGCTCGAGCCGGGCGACGTCCTCGTCAGCATCGACGGCGTCCGCGTCACCGAGCCGCAGTCGGTCACCGAACAAATGGCGAAGGTCGAGCCCGGCGAGAAGGTGACGCTCGTCGTGCGTCCCGACCAGGGGGCCGAGCCCGAGAAGACCGTCGTGGTCACGACCGGGAAGGCGCCCGACGACCCGAACCGCGCGTTCCTCGGCATCGGCGTCGGTACGACGTACAAGGCGCCGTTCCCGATCTCGGTGCAGCTCGGCGGCGTAGGCGGACCGAGCGCGGGCACGATGCTCAGCCTCGGCATCGTCGACAAGCTCACCCCCGGCGAGCTCAACGGCGGGAAGTTCGTCGCGGGGACCGGCACCATCACGCCCGACGGCCAGGTCGGCCCGATCGGCGGCATCGCTCAGAAGATGGTGGGCGCCCGGCGTGCCGGCGCGACCCTGTTCCTCGCCCCCGCGAGCAACTGCGACGACGTCCTGGCCGGGGGAGTGCCCAACGGCCTCACGGTCGCGAAGGTCGCCACGCTGGCCGAGGCCGTCACCGCGATCGAGGGCTACGTCGCGGGCCGCCCGGTCACCGGCTGCTCGTCGTGAGCCCGTCGAGATGTGCTGACACGGCGCCCTGCCTGAGCGTCAGCACATCTCGACGGCGGGGTCAGACGAAGGTCGCCGACAGGGCGTCGGCGAGGCGGGGCACGAGCTCCTCGCCCACGAGCACCTGGTCGTCGCTGTCGTGGCTGCGCAGGCGCAGCGCGCACATCCGGCCGCCGTCGCGGGTGACGACGACGACCATGCGGACGTCCTGGCGCTCCGGATGGGTCGCGGCCGCCTGCTCCAGCGCCGCGTGGTCGTCGTCGGGCAACGACTCCTCGGCCGCCGGGGGCAGCACCAGCCGCTCGAGCGCGAGCGCGGCGCCGGCGACGTCGTCGGGCCACTGGGTCGTGGCGAGCAGCTGGTCGAGGGGCTGGTCGCGGTCGACCAGCTCCTGCTCGATGGGCGTCATCGCGTCGGGCGCGTGCTCGGTGCCGAGCGTCTCGGCGAGCTCGGGCTCGAGCGCCACGAGGTCGAGCGTGCGGGCCAGGGCGAACAGACGTGGGTTCTGGTCCCAGCCGTCGCCGGCGACGTACCGCTCGACCTCGCGCACCAGCTCGAGCAGGCGCAGACCGCGCTGCGCGGCCGCGATCCCGGGAACGGACGCATCGTCCGGAACGTCGGCAACGGTGAGGTCGTCGGAGGTCACGGCCTGATTCTGTCACCGGGGCGGACCCCGCCCCGGGCGCGGATGGCTCCGAGACCGGAAGGGCGACGACGTGGACCGCAACGTAGGGTGCTGCTCGTGACGTTCGACACGCCGACCGGCGGGGACGGTCGCGGCGGTCGAGCCGTCGTCGCCGAGGCCCCCGCCCGCCGCAGCCGCGCGCTGCTCTGGACCCTCGTCGTGATCGGCGTGCTCGCGCTGGCGTCGGTGCTGTTCTCGAGCTTCTACACCGACCTGCTCTGGTACCAGTCGGTCGACGCGACCGCGGTGTTCTGGACGTCGGTCACCACCCGCATCGCGCTTCTCGTCGTGTTCGGGCTCGTGATGGCGTTCATCGTCGGGCTCAACATGTGGATCGCCTACCGGGTGCGCCCGGTCTTCCGCCTGATGTCGGCGGAGCAGGCCAGCCTCGAGCGCTACCGCATGGCGCTCGACCCGTTGCGCCGGATCGCCCTCATCGGCATCCCCCTGGTGCTCGGCCTGCTCGCCGGCGTGAGCGCCACGGCGGAGTGGAAGGACTGGCTGCTCTTCCGCAACGGCACGTCGTTCGGAGTCACCGATCCCAACTTCGGCGCCGACGTCGGCTTCTACGTCTTCACGATGCCGTTCCTGTCGTTCGTGCTCGGCTTCCTCTTCGCCGCCATCCTGCTCGCGCTCGTGGCCGCGATCGTCGTCCACTACGTCTACGGCGGCATCCGGTTGCAGCCGGCCGACGACCGGTTCAGCCGCGCGGCCCAGGCGCACCTCGCGATCCTCGTCGGCATCTTCATGCTGCTCAAGGCCGCGGCGTACTGGCTCGACCGGTACGCCGTGTCGCTCTCCACCGACGACCGCGTCGACGGCGTGACCTACAAGGACGTCAACGCGCTGATCCCGGGCCAGACGATCCTCATCTACGTCTCGGTGATCTGCGCGATCCTGTTCTTCGTCGCGGCGTTCCGCAGCGGGATCACCCTCGCGGTGACCAGCCTCGTGCTGTTCGTCGCGGCGTCGCTCATCGTGGGCACGGCCTACCCCGCGTTCGTCCAGTCGGTGCAGGTTCTCCCGACCGAGGCGCAGCGCGAGGCGCCGTACATCCAGAACAACATCGACGCCACACGAGCGTCGTACAACGTCGATTCCACGACCGTGACGTCGTACCAGGCGGTCGACGTCGCGGCCAAGGACAAGGTCGCGGCCAGCGTCGGCACGATCGAGAACATCCGCCTGCTCGACCCCGCGATCGTGAGCCCGACGTTCAAGGCGCTCGAGGGCAACCGCACGCAGTACCGGTTCCCCGACTCCCTCGACATCGACCGCTACGTCCTCGACGACAAGACCCGCGGCACCGTGATCGCGCTGCGCGAGCTCGACCTCAACGGCCTGTCGGAGGCGCAGCGCACCAACTGGGCCAACGCCCACGTCTACTACACCCACGGCTTCGGCGTGGTCGCGGCGTACGACAACACCTCCAACGCCGGCAAGCCGGCGTTCTACGAGTCGGGCATCCCGCCCACGGGTCTGCTCGACCTGTCGCAGCCGCGCATCTACTTCGGCGAGTACTCGCCGGCGTACTCGATCGTCGGGGCCCCCGCGGGCAGCACGCCGCAGGAGATCGACTACCCGACCGACCAGGGCGAGGCCAAGAACACCTACGACGGCGGCGGCGGCGTCGCCATCGGCTCGATGTTCAACCGGGCGATGTTCGCGCTGAAGTACCAGGAGCCC
>JAKOVT010000397.1 GCA_029781935.1 Actinomycetes bacterium
CGTCATCGCCGACGGCGGTCTGCAGTACTCCGGCGACATCGCGAAGGCGATCGTCGCCGGTGCGGAGTCGGTGATGGTCGGCTCGATGCTGGCCGGCTGCGACGAGAGCCCCGGCGAGGTCATCTTCGTCAACGGCAAGCAGTACAAGTCCTACCGCGGCATGGGGTCGCTGGGCGCGATGAGCTCGCGCGGCAAGAAGTCGTACTCCAAGGACCGCTACTTCCAGGCCGAGGTCGAGAGCGACGACAAGATCGTGCCCGAGGGGGTCGAGGGCCGGGTCGCCTACCGCGGGCCGCTGTCGGCCGTGGCGCACCAGCTCATCGGCGGCCTGCGCCAGTCGATGTTCTACGTCGGTGCGCGGACCATCCCCGAGATGCAGGACAAGGGGACGTTCATCCGCATCACGGCGGCATCGCTCAAGGAGAGCCACCCGCACGACATCGAGATGACGACGCAGGCCCCGAACTACCCGTCGTCCTGATCCCGCATCTGCTGACCCGTAGAGGACATCCGTGACCGAGATCGAGATCGGCCGCGCCAAGCGCGCGCGTCCGGCGTACGCCCTCGACGACATCGCCATCGTGCCGAGCCGGCGCACGCGCGACCCCGAGGCCGTGTCGCTGGCCTGGACGATCGACGCCTATCGCTTCGAGACGCCGTTGCTCGCCGCACCGATGGACTCGGTCGTGTCGCCGGCGACCGCGATCGAGATCGGTCGCCTCGGCGGACTCGGCGTCCTCGACCTCGACGGCCTCTGGACGCGCTACGACGACCCCGAGCCGCTGCTCGCGGAGATCGCGACGCTGCCCGACGACGCCTTCACCGCGCGGCTGCAGGAGATCTACGCGCAGCCGATCCGCGAGGACCTCATCGCCTCGCGCATCGCCGAGGTGCGCGCCGGCGGCTACGTCGTCGCCGCCGCGCTCTCGCCCATGCGCACGGCGCAGTTCGCCAAGGCGGTCGTCGACGCAGGCGTCGACATCTTCGTGATCCGTGGTACGACGGTGAGCGCGGAGCACGTGCCCGCGGCCGGATCCGCGGAGCCGCTGAACCTCAAGCAGTTCATCTACGAGCTCGACGTCCCGGTCATCGTCGGGGGGTGCGCGACGTACCAGAGCGCGCTGCACCTCATGCGCACCGGTGCTGCCGGAGTCCTCGTCGGCTTCGGCGGCGGGGCCGCGCACACCACGCGAGCGGTGCTCGGGGTCCGCGTGCCGATGGCCTCGGCGATCGCCGACGTCGCTGCCGCGCGCCGCGACTACATGGACGAGAGCGGCGGCCGCTACGTCCACGTCATCGCCGACGGCGGCGTGGGCCGCTCCGGCGACCTGCCCAAGGCGATCGCCTGCGGCGCCGACGCCGTCATGGTCGGCTCGCCGCTCGCACGCGCCACCGAGGCGCCGGGCCGCGGCTACCACTGGGGCATCGAGGCCACGCACCCCGAGCTGCCTCGCGGCGAGCGCGTGCACCTGGGCACCGTCGGCTCGCTCGAGCAGATCCTGCACGGACCCTCGACCGCGCCCGACGGCACGATGAACCTGCTCGGCGGCCTGCGCCGCGCGATGGCGACCACCGGCTACAGCGAGCTGAAGGAGTTCCAGCGCGTCGAGGTCGTCGTCGAGCCCTCCCGCTGACCGCTCGGGAGGTCTGAGCGGTACCTATAGCTCCCTCTCAGACCTCCAGATCGAGAAGGGCTGGGTCTTCTCGATCGCTCGGGAGACGCGCAGGACGGTGCGCTCGTCGAAGTGGGCGCCCACGACCTGCAGGGCCATCGGGAGGCCCTCCTGCGACAGCCCGATCGGCACCGCGGCCGCGGGGTGGCGGGTCATGTTGATCGGGTAGGTGAACGGGGTCCAGTCGACCCAGTGCGTCTGCGTCGCCGGGTCGGCGACGTCGCTGCCCAGCGGGAAGGCCAGCGTGGTCACCGCCGGCGAGACGATCACGTCGTAGCGCGAGAGCACGTCGTTGAACGCGAGCGTGGCGGCGGCGCGCACGGAGTCGGCCTCGAGGAAGTCGAACGCCGTGAGCTCGCGCCCCCTCTCCCACGTCGCGACCAGTCCCGGGTCGCACAGCGCCCGCTGCTCGTCGGTGAGCGGGTCGACGATCCGTCCGAGCGCGGCGTCCCACAGCACGAGGAACGCGTCGCGGCAGTCGGGATGGCCCGGGTCCTCCTCCTCGACGATCGCACCGTGCGCCTCGAGCAGCCCGACGGTACGGCGTACCGCCTCGGCGACCTGCGGGTCGACGGAGGCTCCGCCGTAGGTCGGCGAGTAGGCCACCCGCAGGCCCGCGACACCGTCCTCGAGACCGTCGAGCCACGAGCGCGGGTCGCGCTGGGTCGGGTAGATCTCGCGGCTGTCGGGCTGCGCGATGGCGGCCATCATGTGCGCGCAGTCGCGCACCGTGCGGGTGATCGGGCCGACGTGGCTGAGCAGGCCCGACCCGCCCGGTGGGTACAGCGGCACGCGTGCGTGCGTGGCCTTGAGGCCGAACGTGCCGCAGAACGCCGACGGCATCCGGATCGACCCTCCGCCGTCGCTCCCCACGTTGAGGCTCGCCATCCCGGTGATCGCCGCGACCGACGCGCCGCCCGACGAGCCGCCCGGCGTGCGCGTCGGGTCCCAGGGGTTGCGGGTGTCGCCGGTGAGCGGGCTGTCGCACAGTCCCTTCCAGCCCTGCTCGGGCGTCGTGGTCTTGCCGATCAGCACCGAGCCGGCCTCGCGCAGCCGCGCGACGACGGGGGAGTCCTCGGTCGCGGGAGCGTCCGACGTCGTGAGCGATCCCTTGCGGGTCGGCCAGCCGACGACGAGCGAGAGGTCCTTGATCGAGGCGGGTACGCCGTCCAGCGGTCCGTACGCCGTGCCGCGGCGCCATCGGTCCTCGCTCGCCCGGGCCTGCTCGAGGGCGCCCTCCTCGTCCACGAGGACGAACGCGCCGAGCTCGCCGTCCAGGGCACGGATCCGGTCGAGCGCCGCCCGGGTCGCCTCGACCGGCGACAACTCGCCCGCGGCGTACCCGGCCGCCAGCTCGTCGACGTCGTGCATGCAGGCTCCTCGCCTCGTCCCCGCACCCCGACCTCCTGGTCGGGGCCCAGCCGAAGATGCCATCGCATTCCCGGAAACGCCATCGCGTCCGTTCCGACCGTCGATGCGTGCTGAGGGGGTCGTGGAGGATCCCCCGGTCGCTCGTCGACGGTGCGGAGGGGGTGGCGGCGGACGCCGCGGTGGCCGCGCGTCCGGTGTGCGGGTCGGGAGGCGGGTCGTCGGGCGGTGGAGGCTACCCGCGGGTAACCTCCGCGGGTACGCTGCGGCCAGCCCACCCCGCTCGACCCACCGGCACGACCCGACGGAGGAGCAGATGCCCGAGACCATGCACTACGACGTCGTGGTCGTCGGCTCCGGTTTCGGTGGCTCCGTCACGGCGCTGCGGCTGACCGAGAAGGGCTACCGGGTCGGTGTGCTCGAGGCGGGACGTCGGTTCCACGACGACGACTTCGCCAAGACCTCGTGGCGCGTACGCCGGTTCCTCTTCGCCCCGCGGCTCGGGCTCTACGGCATCCAGCGCATCCACCTGCTGCCCGACGCCGTGGTGCTCTGCGGTGCCGGCGTCGGAGGCGGATCGCTGGTCTACGCGAACACCCTCTACGTGCCGCCGAAGGAGTTCTTCGAGGACCCGCAGTGGGCGGGGATCACCGACTGGCAGGCCGAGCTCGCGCCGCACTACGACCAGGCGTCGCGGATGCTCGGCGTCAACCAGGTGCCGCGACGCACCCCGCTCGACGACGTGTTCGCCGAGGTCGCCGAGGACATGGGCGTCGGGCACACCTTCTCGCTGACGCCGGTGGGCGTGTTCTTCGGCGAGGGCGCCGGGGTGGCAGCGAAGGACCCGTACTTCGGCGGGGTCGGCCCCGAGCGCAACGGCTGCCAGGAGTGCGGCGCGTGCATGACGGGGTGCCGGCACAACGCGAAGAACACCATGCCGAAGAACTACCTCGGCCTCGCCGAGGCGGCCGGCGCCGCCGTCCACCCGCTGCACACCGTGACGTCGATCCGGCCGCGCCACGGCGGCGGGTACGTCGTCGACACCGCACGCACGGGTCCGCGGATGCGCAAGGGCACGACGTTCACCGCCGACCACGTCGTGGTCGCCGCCGGCACGTTCAACACCCAGAAGCTGCTGCACCGCATGCGCGACGAGGGGATGCTGCCCCGCATCTCCGCGAGGCTCGGCGCGGTGTCGCGCACGAACTCGGAGTCGATCGTGGGCGCCGTCTCGACCCGCAAGGACGTCGACTTCACCCAGGGCGTCGCGATCACGTCGTCGTTCTTCCCCGACGAGCGCACGCACATCGAGCCGGTGCGCTACGGCAAGGGCAGCAACCTGATGGGCCTGCTCGGCACGGTGATGACCGACGGCGTCGACGGCGTTCCGCGATGGAAGGTGTGGGCCAAGGAGATGGCGGCCAACCCGCGGATCGCGGCGCGGTCGCTGTCGGTGCGGCGCTGGTCGGAGAAGGGCGCGATCGCGCTGGTGATGCAGTCGTGGGACAACTCCCTCACGGTCCGCGGCGTGAAGAGCAGGCTCGGCTACCACCTGACCTCGAAGCAGGGTGACGGCGAACCGAACCCGACCTGGATCCCCGCCGGCAACGATGCGTCGCGGCGCATCGCCGAGAAGATCGACGGCTTCCCGATGGGGCAGCTCGGTGATCTCATCGACGCCCCGATGACCGCGCACTTCGTGGGCGGCGCGTGCATCGGCAAGGACTCGGAGCACGGCGTCATCGACGCCTACCACCGAGTCTTCGGCCACGAGGGCCTGCACATCGTCGACGGGTCGGCGGTGTCGGCCAACCTCGGCGTGAACCCGTCGCTCACCATCACCGCCCAGGCCGAGCGCGCGATGTCGTTCTGGCCCAACAAGGGCGACGCCGATCCGCGCCCGGCGCTCGGCGAGGACTACGTGCCGCTCTCCCCGGTGGCGCCGCGCCGTCCGGTCGTGCCCGACGGCGCCCCGGCCGCGCTGCGGCTCCCCCTCGTCGACGTACGCCGCGGCGGGAGCCGCGAGGCCACGCCCACGGACTGACGTGCCGCGGGTGCGCCCGCCGCGACCTCGGGCCCGCGCGCGACCGACGTCGCGAGCGACCGTGCGTTGCGGCAGCGACGTTGCGGCAGCGACGTCGCGGCAGTGACGTCGCGACGGGACGGCGTCAGAGGGTGGCGCGGGCCTCGAGGGCGAGGTCGCGGACCCTCGCGATGTCGGCGTCGGTGTAGGGGCCGTTGACGCCGGAGATCACGGCGAGCTGCATGCCGTGCTTGAGCCCGAGCTTGTAGATCTCCTTGACCTTCTCCCACTCGATGCTGCGGCCCACGGTGAACGGCTCGAACCTCCCCTCGAGCGCGAGCACCACCGTCTCGGCGAGGCAGGCGTAGGCGACACCCGAGGGCAGCCCGATGTTCTTCATCCGTACGTCGTCGCCCGGGAGCTCGATCTCGCCCGACTCGATGACGAGCACGTCGGGGCGCTTGGCGACGTCGTCGGCCGACAGGTCGAGCGGTCGGGCGACG
>JAKOVT010000402.1 GCA_029781935.1 Actinomycetes bacterium
CTTCTCCGGCAAGCTGGTCGACGGCTGGGTCGTGGAGCGGACCGCGGCGTCCGCGCACCCCGGCCGGCTCGAGCGGGTGGCCAAGGTCGTGAGCCCCGACCCCGTCCTCGCTCCGCAGATCCTCGGGCTCGCGCGCGCCGTGGCCGACCGCTGGTCGGGCACCCTGGCCGACGTCCTGCGGGCCGCCGTGCCGCCGCGCCATGCCGCCACCGAGGCGGCCGTCGACGCACTGCCGGACGCCGAGCTCGATCCGGTCGCGCGCCCGCGCGACGCCGGACCGTGGACCGCATGCACGGGCGGCACCGCGCTGGTCGCGCGGGTCGGCGACCCCGGTGCTGCGTTCACCCCCGAGGAGCCGGGCCCGCGGGCGGTGTGGACGGCCGCCTCCGGCGAGGACCCCGCGACGGCGATCGCGGTCCTCGTCCAGGCCGCGGCAGCGAGCGGGCGCGGCGTCCTGGTCGTGGCCCCGGACGCGCGCGACGTCCGACGTCTCGACGACGCCCTCGCCGCGCGCCTCGGCCCCGGCCACCACCGCGTCCTCACCGCCGACCTCGGCCCCGCGGCGCGCTACCGCGCCTACCTCGAGATCCGCCGCGGACGAGCCTCGGTGGTGGTCGGCACCCGGGCCGCGGTCTTCGCGCCGGTGCGCGACCTCGGCCTCGTCGTCCTCTGGGACGACGGCGACGACAGCCTGGCCGACCCGCACGCCCCCTACTGGCACGCGCGCGAGGTGCTCGTGCTCCGGTCCGCCCAGACCGGTGCCGCGCTCGTCCTCGGTGCGACGTCGCGCTCGGTCGAGGCGCAGGCGCTCGTGGCGTCGGGCTGGGCCCGGGAGGTCGTCCTGCCGCGCACCGAGCAGCGGCGCCGTCGTCCGCGGGTGGTCACGGCCGGGTCCGACGCCGATCTCGCGCGCGACGAGGCGGCGCGCACGGCCCGCCTGCCGCACGCTGCCTGGCAGGCGGCGCAGCAGGCGCTCACCTCGGGACCGGTGCTCGTGCAGGTGCCGCGCCGCGGCTATGTGCCCGTGCTGGCCTGCCAGAGCTGCCGGCAGGCGGCGCGGTGCGTCCACTGCCACGGTCCGCTCGGCGTCAGCAGCGGGCACGCCATCGCGACCTGCGGCTGGTGCGGACGGTTGGCGGGCGACTGGCGCTGCCCGCGCTGCGGCGGCGACCGGCTGCGCGCGGTGTCGGTGGGAGAGCGGCGTACGGCGGAGGAGCTCGGCCGTGCCTTCCCCGGCCACCCGGTGCGGGTCTCCGGCCGGGACCCCGGCGGCTCGGGCGTGCTCGACACCGTGGACGCCCGGCCCGCGATCGTGGTGGCCACACCGGGGGCCGAGCCGCGCGCCGAGGGCGGGTACGCCGCCGCCCTCCTGCTCGACGGCCGCCTCATGCTCGACCGACCGGACCTGCGCGCGGGCGAGGAGGCGGTGCGCCGGTGGACGGCTGCCGCGAGCCTGGTGCGCCCGGCGGCCGACGGCGGCGTCGTCGTGCTGGTGGCCGATCCGGCGCTGCCCGCGGTGCAGGCGCTCGTGCGCGGCGACCCGGCCGGGTTCGCGGCGCGCGAGCTGTCCGAGCGCGAGCTGCTCCGCCTCCCGCCGGCCTGGCGGGTCGCCGAGCTCACCGGCCGTCCCGACGACGTCGCCGACCTGCTGGGCCACACCCGGATGCCGGCCACGGCGAGCGTCCTGGGACCGGTGCCGGTGCCTCCGCCGCCGCGCGCCGTCGACCCCGAGCCGCGCGTGCGCGCGCTGGTCACCGCTCCGCGCCGTGAGGGCGCCGAGCTCGCCGCAGCGCTGCACGCGGCCTCCGCGGTGCGCAGCGCGCGCAAGGACGGCGCACCGGTGACGGTGCGCATCGACCCCGTGGTGCTCGGCTGACGCCGGTCGCGGCGTCTCCGCGATCGCGCTGTCCCTAGACTGTCCGCTGCAGCACGCCGTCGTACCGAGGAGACCCGTCCGTGGCCGTCAAGCCCATCCGCCTGTTCGGCGACCCGGTCCTCACCACGCCCGCGGCGGAGGTGACGACCTTCGACAAGGAGCTGCGCAAGCTGGTCAAGGACCTCACCGACACCATGCTCGACGCGCCCGGCGCGGGCCTCGCGGCACCGCAGCTCGGCGTCAGCCTCCGCGTCTTCACCTATGACGTCGACGACGTGGTGGGCCACCTGATCAATCCGGTGCTCGACCTGTCCGACGAGATCCAGGAGGGCGACGAGGGCTGCCTCTCGCTCCCGAACCTGGCCTTCAACACGCGGCGCTCGATGCGCGTGGTGGCCAAGGGCATGAACATGCACGGCGAGCCCGTGGTGATCGAGGGCAGCGAGCTGCTCGCCCGCGCCATCCAGCACGAGACCGACCACCTCGACGGCATCGTCTTCATCGACCGGCTCGACGCCGAGACGCGCAAGGAGGCGATGAAGGCGATCCGGGAGGCCGAGTGGTTCGGGCAGCCGCCCGCCCAGGTGAAGGTCTCGCCGCACCGCATCTCGTCGCGCTGGCTGTAGCCCGCATGCGCCTGGTGTTCGCGGGCACGCCCGAGGTCGCGCTGCCCTCGCTGTGGGCGCTGCTCGACTCCCAGCACGAGGTGGTCGCCGTCGTGACGCGGCCGGACGCGCCCGCGGGCCGCGGACGCGCCCTCACACCGTCGCCGGTCGCGGCGGTGGCGGCCGAGCGCGGCATCGAGATCCTGCGCCCGGAGCGCCCCTCGGACCCGGAGTTCCTGGAGCGGCTGCGCGAGCTGGCGCCGGACTGCTGCCCCGTGGTGGCCTACGGCGCGCTCGTCCCCCGAGCCGCCCTCGGGATCCCGCGCCACGGCTGGGTGAACCTGCACTTCTCGCTGCTGCCGGCCTGGCGCGGCGCCGCGCCGGTGCAGCACGCCATCTGGCACGGCGACGACGTCACCGGCGCGACCACCTTCCTGCTCGAGGAGGGGCTCGACACCGGTCCGGTGCTGGGCACGGTCGCCGAGACGATCGGTCCGCGCGACACCAGCGGCGACCTGCTCGCCCGGCTGTCGGGCTCCGGCGCGCAGCTGCTCGTCGCGACCATGGACGCGCTCGAGGCCGGCGTCATGGCCGCCGTGCGCCAGCCGCACGACGGTGCCTCGCTCGCCCCGAAGATCACCGTCGACGACGCCCGCGTCGACTGGTCCCAGCCCGCCGTCCGCGTCGACCGCCAGGTGCGCGCCTGCACACCGGCGCCGGGCGCCTGGACCACGTTCCGCGGCGAGCGCCTCAAGCTCGGACCGGTGCTGCCGGTGGCCGACGCCCCGGCGCTCGCTGCCGGAGCGCTCGCCGTGGCCAAGCACGAGGTGCTGGTCGGCACCGCGAGCCATCCGGTGCGGCTCGGCGACGTCACACCCGTGGGCAAGAAGCCGATGGCGGCCGCGGACTGGGCCCGCGGCGTCCGCCCGGCTGACGAGGTCCTGGGCCGGTGAGCGACCGGGGACACCACTCCCGCCCGGCCCGCTGGCGCACCGACCGCCGGCCGGTCGACAGCGCGCGGCTCGCGGCGTACGACATCCTGCGCGCGGTCGACGACGACGGCGCCTACGCGAACCTCGTGGCGCCGCAGGTGCTCGCCGACGCGCGCCTGCACGGCCGCGACGCCGCCTTCGCCACCAACCTCGCCTACGGCACGCTGCGTCGTCGTGGGTTCCTCGACGCCGTGCTCGAGGCGTGCAGCGCGAGGCCGCTCGCCGACGTCGACGCGGGCGTGCTCGACGTCGCGCGTCTCGGTGCTCAGCAGATCCTCTTCATGCGCGTGCCTCCCCACGCAGCCGTCGGCGAGACCGTGCAGCTGGCCCGGCTCGTCGGCGGCGAGGCGCGCTCGCGCTTCGTCAACGCCGTCCTGCGGCGGGTCGGCGAGCGCGACCTCGACGCCTGGGTCGCGGAGGTGGCGCCGGACGCGTACGACGACCCGGTGGGCCACCTCGCGGTGGTGCAGTCGCACCCGCGCTGGGTCGTCGAGGCCCTGCACGACGCGCTCTCGTCGTGGAACGGCCGACCGTCCTGGGCCGAGACCGAGGACCTGCTCGCCGCCGACAACGAGTCCGCCTCGGTCACGCTCGTGGCGCGCCCGGGGCGCTCCACCGTCGAGCAGCTGCTCGAGATCCCGGGCGCGGAACCGGGTCGCTGGTCGCCGTACGCCGTGCGGCTGGGCGGGGGGCAGCCCGGTTCGATCCCGGAGGTCCGCAGCGGCGCCGCCGGTGTCCAGGACGAGGGCAGCCAGCTCGTCGCGCTGGCACTCGCGCGCGCCGGGATCGACGGCACCGACACGACCTGGCTGGACATGGCCGCGGGTCCCGGTGGCAAGGCCGGGCTCCTGGCCGGGCTCGCCCACGAGCGCGGAGCGTCGTTGCTGGCCGGCGACCGTGCTGCGCATCGCGCGCGTCTGGTCGCCCGCACGCTCGACGGCGCACCGGGCCACCACCTCGTGGTCGCGGCCGACGGCACCGCGGGGCCGTGGCGTCCGGCCGCGTTCGACCGCGTGCTGCTCGACGCCCCGTGCACCGGCCTCGGCGTGCTGCGCCGCCGCCCCGAGTCGCGGTGGCGGCGCAGCCCCGACGACGTCGCGCAGCTCGCCGGGCTGCAGGGGTCTCTGCTCGACGCCGCGATCGACGCCGTCCGCGTGGGCGGGGTCGTGGGCTACGCGACCTGCTCGCCGCACCTGGCCGAGACGGTGGTGGTCGTCGACGACGCCGTGCGACAGGGCCGGGTCGAGCGCGTCGACGTGCCCGGGCTGCTGCCCGAGGTCGAGCACCTGCACGACGGCCCGGACCTGCGCCTGTGGCCGCACGTGCACGGCACCGACGGGATGTACCTGGCGCTTCTTCGTCGGGTGCGCTGACCTGCTCGGTCCGCAACTCCCACCGGTCAGCGGCCCTGGGGCGGCGAGCCGCGGTGCGCGGCGACCACGCGGTTGCGGCCCTCGCGCTTGGCGCGGTGCAGGGCGCTGTCGGCGTCGGCGCCGAGCGTGACCAGACCGCCGCTGCTGACCGAGTCGCTCAGGCCGATGCTCACGGTGATCGCCAGACCGTCGGCCACGGCCGACCAGTCGTGCTGCTGGACCTCCTGCCGGATGCGCTCGCAGAGCACCAGCGCCTGGTCGATCGTCGTGTGGGGCATGAGGATCAGGAACTCCTCGCCGCCGTAGCGCGTGACCACGTCGGAGGAGCGGGTCGACTGCCGCAGGATCAGGGCGAACCGGCGGAGCACCTCGTCGCCGACGGCGTAGGTGTGCTGGTCGTTGACCTGCTTGAAGTGGTCGAGATCGGCCATCGCCATCGCCATCGGCTGGTCGTGCCGGTCGGCGGCGGAGGCCAGGCGCGGCAGCTCGGCGTCCGCGTGACGCCGGTTGTGCAGACCGGTCAAGGGATCGCGCAGCGAGAGCTCGGCGAGCTCGGCGACGAGCTGCTCCTGCCGGTCGAGCGCGCGCTGGAGCTGCTCGGTGCGCTCGGCGACCCGCGACTCGAGCTCGTCGTTGCTCGTCCTCAACCGCGCTGCGAGCGCGTCCGCCCGCTCGGTCTCGGCGCGCTGGCCCTGCAGACCGAGGACGGACGCCGTGAGTGCCATCGCGACGAGCAGCAGCGTCGCCACGATGACCTCGAAGCTCGTGATCATGGTGTCGATCGGGTACGCGAGCGTGGACCACACGGCGAGCACGACGCACGCCGTCGTGATGATCGACAGACCTCGCCGGTCGACCGTGACGCCGGCGATGCCCACCGGCATGGTGAAGTAGACGGCGACGAGGCGGGAGTCCTGCGTGAGGAGCACCGACAGCAGGAACGACCCGATGAAGACGAAGAAGAACAGCGACAGCCCGAGGTCGACGTGCCCGGCGCGGATGAGCACGACCGACAGCACCATCACGACGGTGGCGCCCCCGGCGATGAGTGCGACCTCGGCCCCGTTGGGGATGAAGAACAGCGCGACGGTGGCCGGCACGGCGATGACGAGGATCGCGTAGATCACGACCAGGGCGTTGCGCGCACGTCGGCGCACGGAGTGGTCGGGGTGGTCGACGCGCATCAGCGCAGCCGCGAGCCCCTGGCCCGTCGCCATCGTGGTGGTCCTCCTCGGCCGGCGCCGCCTGGACCCCCGCGGCCGTGCGGTGATGGTGGCACAGGGGGCATCGACGAGTCGTGCCGGCGACGCGATCCGCCGTACGACGGATACCCTCGCCGCATGGGCGTCCAGGTCTCCCCGAGCATCCTGTCGGCCGACTTCGCACGGCTGGCCGACGAGTGCCAACGCGTGGCCGGAGCGGCCGACTGGCTGCACGTCGACGTCATGGACAACCACTTCGTGCCCAACCTGACGCTCGGTCTCCCGGTGGTCGAGTCGTTGCTCGCCGCGGTCACCACCCCGGTCGACTGCCACCTCATGATCGAGGACCCCGACCGCTGGGCCCCCGCCTACGCCGAGGCCGGTGCCGGCTCGGTCACCTTCCACGTCGAGGCCGCCACCGCGCCGATCACGCTCGCGCGCGACATCCGGCGCGCCGGGGCGCGCGCTGGGATGGGCCTGCGTCCGGCCACGCCCGTCGACGCCTACGCCGACCTGCTGCCCGAGATCGACATGCTGCTGGTGATGACCGTGGAGCCCGGCTTCGGCGGCCAGCGCTTCCTCGACGTCGTGGTGCCCAAGATCCGACGCGCCCGCGAGCTGGCGAAGGGCCGCGACCTCGACCTCTGGATCCAGGTCGACGGCGGCGTGTCGGCGGAGACCATCGAGGTGTGCGCCGACGCCGGCGCCGACGTGTTCGTCGCCGGTTCCGCGGTCTATGGTGCGGACGACCCCGCGGCCGCCGTCCGGTCGCTGGCTGCGCAGGCCGAGCGCGCCACCGCGTCGTCGTGGTGGTGCACCGGTTCCTGACCGGTCCTCCGCCCGATCTGGGCCGGTCCTCGACCGTTGCGCGGAACGGCCTTGGCCGGCTCCGGGGTCCCGCTGTCGTAGACTGCGCGACGTACGAGCTTCAACTGCTCGCGCGTCCCGGGGTCGGTGAAAGTCCGAACCGGCGGTGAGAGCCCGCGACCCGACCGCATCCAGCGGCCGGTTGATCCGGTCAGCCTGCTGCGCAGGTCATCCGGAGCCGACGGTGAGAGTCCGGATGGGAGGCGACGCGCGCGCCGTTCGTCGTACGTCGGGCGCTCGGTGCGTCCGCCGTCGGCGTCGGCGTGTCCTCGCGCCCCGGGTCCGCGGGCCGGACACGACGAGGACGCCGCTCCATGACCCGCCCGCCCCAGCCGGCCGTCGAGGCCGCGATGCGCCGCGCTCTCGCGCTCGCGGCCAGCCCGGGCGTCCCCGCGGGGCCCAACCCGCGCGTCGGCTGCGTCCTGCTGGCCGACGACGGCGCGACCCTCGCCGAGGGGTTCCACCGCGGCGCGGGTACGCCGCACGCCGAGGCCGACGCCCTCGCGCGGGCCGGAACGGCGGCGAGAGGCGCCACCGCCGTGGTCACGCTGGAGCCCTGCGCCCACACCGGGCGCACCGGCCCGTGCGCCCAGGGGCTCGTCGAGGCGGGCGTCGCGCGGGTCGTGTTCGCGCAGACCGACCCGAACCCGGTGGCCGCCGGGGGAGCCGACGTCCTGCGAGCCGCGGGCGTCGAGGTCGAAAGCGGTCTGCTCGCCGTGGAGTCCCTGGCCCTCAACGAGATCTGGACCTTCGCCGTCACCGAGGGCCGCCCCTTCGTCACCTGGAAGGCGGCCGCCACGCTCGACGGACGTATCGCCGCCTCCGACGGATCGAGCCGCTGGATCACGTCCCGCGCCGCCCGCGCCGAGGTGCACGACCTCCGGGCGTCGGTGGACGCCGTCGTGGTCGGCACCGGCACGGTTCTCGCGGACGATCCGCAGCTCGCGGTCCGTCGCGACGGCGAGGTGATCGAGGGCCGGCAGCCGCTGCGCGTCGTCGTGGGGCTGCGCGACCTGCCGGCGGCCAGCCGCGTCCTCGACGGTGCAGCACGGACGCTGCACCTGCGCACCCACGACCCGCTCGAGGTGCTCGCCGCGCTGCGCCAGCTCGACGCGCAGCACGTGCTGATCGAGGGCGGTCCCACGCTCGCCGCGGCGTTCGTGCGCGCCGGGCTGGTCGATGCCGTGCGCTGGTACGTCGCGCCCGCGCTGCTCGGCGCCGGGCGGGCCGCCCTCGACGACGCGGGCATGGACTCGATCGGCCAGGCGTTGCGCCTGGACGTGGTCGACGTGGCGCGGATCGGCGACGACGTGCGCATCGACGCGCGGGTGCGCCGCCACAGCGGCGAGCCGCTCGGCAGGGAAGAGGACTAGGGATGTTCACCGGGATCGTGGAGGAGCTCGGCACCGTCGTATCGGTCGAGGAGCTCGGCGACGCCGTGCGGCTGCGGCTGCGCGGACCGCTGGTGGTGTCCGACGCCGTGCACGGGGCCTCGATCGCGGTGAACGGCGTCTGCCTCACCGTGGTCGAGCACGACGACGCCGAGTTCACCGCCGACGTCATGCTCGAGACGCTGAACCGCTCGTCGCTCGGGGCGCTCGTGGCCGGGTCGCCGGTGAACCTCGAGCGGCCGGTGACGCTGCAGGCCCGCCTCGGTGGGCACCTCGTCCAGGGTCACGTCGACGGCACCGGCACGATCCTCGAGCGCGTCCCGGGAGAGCACTGGGAGGTCGTGCGCATCGCGCTGCCCGACGACCTCGGCCGCTACGTCGTCGAGAAGGGCTCGATCACCGTCGACGGAGTCTCGCTCACCGTCGTCGAGGCGCAGCGCGACCGGTTCTCGGTCTCGCTGATCCCGACCACGCTCGAGCTGACCACCCTCGGTCGCAAGGCCGTGGGCGACACCGTGAACCTCGAGGTCGACGTCGTCGCGAAGTACGTCGAGCGCATGCTGGAGTGGAGGACATCGTGACCAGCCCTGAGGTCCACGACGGCCGTGTCGTGCAGCACGAGGGAGTCCGTCTCGACCCGGTCGAGGACGCCGTGCTCGCCATGCGCGAGGGCCGCGCCGTGGTCGTCGTCGACGACGAGGACCGGGAGAACGAGGGCGACCTGATCTTCGCGGCGCAGCGCGCGACGCCGGACCTCACCGCCTTCATGATCCGCTACACCAGCGGCTACATCTGCGTCGCGATGCCCGGCCGCGAGCTCGACCGCCTCGGGCTCCCCCCGATGACCGTGATCAACGAGGACAAGAAGGGCACGGCGTACGCCGTCACCGTCGACGCGCGCGACGTGAAGGCCACCGGCATCTCGGCCGAGGACCGCGCGCGCACCATCAAGGTGCTCAGCGACTCGGCGACCGAGCCGTGGGAGCTCACGCGCCCGGGCCACGTCGTCCCGCTGCGGGCGATGGAGGGCGGCGTCCTGCGCCGCGCCGGGCACACCGAGGCGGCGGTCGACCTCGCGCGACTGGCCGGGCTGCGCCCTGCCGGTGCGCTGTGCGAGATGGTCAACGACGACGGATCGATGATGCGCGCGCCCGAGTGCCGCCGGTTCGCCGACGAGCACGGGCTCGTGATGATCTCCATCGCCGACCTCATCGGCTACGTGCGCAAGCACGAGAGCCAGGTCGAGCGCGCCGCCGAGACGCGGCTCCCGACGGAGTTCGGCGAGTTCCGCGCGGTGGGCTACCGCTCGCGCCTCGACGGCGTCGAGCACGTTGCGCTGGTCCACGGCGACATCGGCGACGGCGAGGACCTGCTCGTGCGGGTGCACTCCGAGTGCCTCACCGGCGACGTGTTCGGCTCGCGCCGCTGCGACTGCGGACCGCAGCTGCACGCGGCCATGCGCCGCGTCGCCGACGAGGGCAGGGGAGTGGTGCTCTACATGCGCGGGCACGAGGGCCGCGGCATCGGCCTGCTGCACAAGCTGCAGGCCTACGAGCTGCAGGACTCCGGCACCGACACGGTCGACGCCAACCTCGCGCTCGGCCTCCCGGCCGACGCCCGCGACTACGGCCAGGGCGCGCAGATCCTCGCCGACCTCGGTGTGCGCAGCATGCGGCTGCTGACCAACAACCCGGCCAAGCGCGCCGGCCTCGAGGGCTACGGGCTGTCCATCACCGAGCGGGTGCCGCTCGAGGTGGCCCCGCACGAGGACAACCTGCACTACCTGCGCACCAAGCGCGACCGGATGGGCCACGTGCTGGCCGACGGGTTCGACGACACCGACGCCGGCGGCGTCACGACGGACGGAGACAGGGCATGAGCGGCAGCGGGGCGCCCAGGGCCGACCTCAGCGGGGCGCGCGGGCTGCGCGTGGCGGTGGTCGCGGCGTCGTGGCACGAGACGGTGATGGGCGCGCTGGTCGAGGGCGCGACCCGCACGCTGGAGGAGGCCGGCGCGAGCTACGACCTGGTCCGCGTGCCGGGTGCCTTCGAGCTGCCGGTGGTGGCCAAGGCCCTCGCCGCCGACCACGACGCCGTCGTGGCGCTGGGGGTCGTGATCCGTGGCGGGACGCCGCACTTCGACTACGTCTGCTCGGCAGCCACCGACGGTCTGACCCGGGTCGCGCTCGACACCGGCGTCCCTGTCGGCTTCGGTGTCCTCACGTGCGACGACGAGCAGCAGGCGCTCGACCGCGCCGGTCTGCCGGGCTCGTCGGAGGACAAGGGGCGCGAGGCCGTGGAGGCCGCGCTCCTGACGGCGCTGACCCTGCGGGGTCTCTCGCCACGCGGGTCCGTAGGCTTTGCGTCGTGAAGACCTTTGAGGAGCTCCACGCGGAGCTGACGATGAAGTGGGCCACCCGGGACCCGGAGTCGGGCACCGTCACGCGCCTGCTCGAGGACGGCGTGCACGGCATCGGCAAGAAGGTCGTCGAGGAGGCCGCCGAGGCCTGGATGGCTGCCGAGTTCGAGGGCAAGGAGCGCGCCGCCGCGGAGATCTCCCAGCTGATCTTCTTCACGCAGGTGCTCATGATCGCGGCCGACGTCTCGCTCGAGGACGTCTACCGGCATCTGTGATCTGAGCCGACCGCCCGTCCCTCGGACCACAAGGAGCAGCGCCGTGCTGCGAGTCGCCCTGCCCAACAAGGGCCAGCTGTCCGACCCCGCCCGCGAGATGCTGCGCGAGGCCGGGTACCCCGCGGCGCACAGCGCCCGCGAGCTCGTCGTCCTCGACCCGGACAACGACGTCGAGTTCTTCTTCCTCCGGCCGCGCGACATCGCGACCTACGTCGCCACCGGGCAGCTCGACGTGGGCATCACCGGCCTCGACATGCTCATCGACTCGGGCAGCGACGCCGAGGTGATCCTCGAGCTGGGGTTCGCCCGCTCGGCCTTCCGGTTCGCCGTACCCGCCGCCGACGTCACCGACGACGCGGCCGCGGTGCTCGCAGGGCGCCGCATCGCGACGTCGTACGACGGCCTGCTCCGCTCGCGGCTCGCCGACCTCGGTATCGAGGCGACGGTCGTGAAGCTCGACGGCGCCGTGGAGAACGCCGTAAGGCTCGGCGTGGCCGACGCCGTGGCCGACGTCGTCGAGACCGGCACCACGCTCAAGCAGGCGGGTCTCGTCGTCGTCGGAGAGGCGCTGCTGGACAACCAGGCCGTGCTCATCCGCCGCACCGGTGTCGAGCCGTCCGGGGCCGTCGACACCTTCGTCCGACGACTGCAGGGCGTGTTCGTCGCCCGGTCCTACGTCCTGGTCGACTACGACATCCGGGCCGAGCACGTCGAGACCGCCTGCGCGATCACACCGGGCATCGAGTCGCCCACGGTGTCGCCGCTGCACGACCAGGGCTGGGTCGCGGTGCGCGCCATGGTGCCCAAGCGCGAGGTGCACCGGATCATGGACGAGCTCTACGACCTCGGCGCGCGCGGGATCCTGGTCACCGACATCCTCGCCTGCCGGCTCTGACGGCGCGGCGTCAGCCCTGGGCGCGGGCGGTGACCACGGGGCACGGGGCGTTGAACAGGACCTCCTGGGCCGTGCTGCCGAGCAGCATCTTCCCGACGGGCGAGCGCCTCCGCATCCCGATCACGACGAGCCGGGCAGCGCTCGCCACGGCCTGCGACACGATGACGTCGGCCGGCTCGTCCGCCGCGGTCAGAGTCACGACCTCCGCGTCGACGCCGAGGTCGCCGAGGTGGTCGCGGAACGCGTCCGCCTCCTGCTCCTCGGAGAACTCGCCGGCGAGCTCGTCGGGCTCGGACTTGTTGATCACCACGAGGCGTTCGCCGTCCTGCAGCAGGTCGAGAGCGGTCGCGAGGGCCGCCTGGCCCTCGTCGGTGCGGACGTAGCCGAGCACGACGGTCATGGAGTCCTCCCCGCCGCGGGCGCG
>JAKOVT010000337.1 GCA_029781935.1 Actinomycetes bacterium
CCGGCCTGGATCTCGTAGATCGGCGTCTCGCCGACGAAGCGCGCGGTGCGCTTCTTCTCGTTCGCGAGCAGCTGCGCGGCGCGCGAGGGCGGAGCCTCGGACACGAGCACGACGCCGGGGCGGCCGAGCACGCGGTGCACGAAGTCCTGGTTCTTGGTCACCGCGACGGCGGGCGTGGTGAACCAGCCGCTGCGCAGCGCGTTGAGCACCGAGGCCGCAGCACCCGGCTGGCCCTCGACCTGGGAGTACGCCGCGGTCTCGGCTCGGCGGCCGAACACGAACGTCACCGCCAGCAGGGCGAAGGGGACGCCGATGATCACCCAGAACCACAGCATCTTGAGCAGCAGCCCGATGACCACGAAGACCGCGAGGACGGCGACGAAGATCCCGAGCAGGATCCAGCCGATGCGCGGGTCGGCCCGGCGGGTCAGCTTGTAGGTCTCGCGGATCTGCGCGAGGCGGCCGCCGCGCGCGGGTGCGGGCACGTTGTTGCTCACGGGTGGGTGCTCCGATGCCGGGGTGTCGAGGCCCCCAGCCTACCCGGCGCCCGGGATCAGGCCTGCGCCCCGCCGGTGACGATCGCCGCGGTGCCGGTGCCTGCCGCCCGGGCCTCGAGGGCCTGCTGGTGCAGGCGCCCGGCGCGGTACGACGAGCGCACGAGCGGGCCGGACATCACTCCGGCGAACCCGATCCGGGTGGCCTCCTCGGCCAGGGCCACGAACTCCTCGGGCTTGACCCAGCGGGTGACGGGGTGGTGCTTGGGGGACGGGCGGAGGTACTGGGTGATGGTGAGCAGGTCGCAGCCGGCGTCGTGCAGGTCGTGCATGGCGGCGACGACCTCGTCGATCTCCTCGCCCATGCCCAGGATGAGGTTCGACTTGGTGACCAGCCCGGCGGCGCGGGCCTGGGTGATGACGTCGAGGGAGCGCTCGTAGCGGAACGCGGGGCGGATCCGCTTGAAGATGCGCGGCACGGTCTCGAGGTTGTGCGCGAGCACCTCGGGTGCGGCGTCGAAGACCTGCGCCAGCAGGTCGGGCTTCGCGGAGAAGTCGGGGATGAGCACCTCGACGCCGGTGCCGGAATTGAGCTCGTGGATCTGCCGGACCGTCTCGGCGTACAGCCAGGCGCCCTCGTCGTCGAGGTCGTCGCGGGCCACACCGGTGACCGTGGCGTAGCGCAGACCCATGGTGCGCACCGACTCCGCGACACGGCGGGGCTCGTCGCGGTCGAGCGGGTCGGGGCGGCCGGTGTCGATCTGGCAGAAGTCGCAGCGGCGCGAGCACTGGGACCCGCCGATGAGGAAGGTCGCCTCGGCGTCCTCCCAGCATTCGTAGATGTTGGGGCAGCCGGCCTCCTGGCACACGGTGTGCAGGGCCCCGCCCTTCACCAGGCCGTCGATGCGGCGGTACTCCGGCCCCGTCCTCAGCGTGGTCTTGATCCACGGCGGCTTGCGCTCGATCGGCACCTCGGCGTTGCGCGCCTCGATGCGCAGCATCCGGCGACCGTCGGCGCCGGTGCTCACGACGTCGCTGCTCATCGGGTGCTCCACCGCTCGAGGCCGTCGACCAGCCGCGCCTCGACCATCGGGAGGACGTCGAGCACCGTGATGCTGCGACCGAGCTCGGCCGACAGCGAGGTGACGCCGGCGTCGGCGATGCCGCACGGCACGATCCGGTCGAACCAGGCGAGGTCGCAGTCGCAGTTGAGCGCGAAGCCGTGCATGGTGACCCCGCGCGACACGCGTACGCCGATGGCCGCGACCTTGCGCTCTGGTCGGGTGCCCTCGAGCGGCTGGTCGGCACGGACCCACACGCCGCTGCGGTCGTCGACGCGCATGGTCTCGAGGCCGAGCTCGGCGCAGACGTCCATGAGCATCGCCTCGAGCCGACGGACGTGCTCGACGACGTCGATGGGCTTGGCGAGGCGCACGATCGGGTAGCCGACGAGCTGGCCCGGGCCGTGCCAGGTGATCCGCCCGCCGCGGTCGACGTCGACCACGGGCGTGCCGTCGACCGGGCGGTCCTCCGGACGGGTGCGCTTGCCGGCGGTGTAGGTCGACGGGTGCTCGAGCAGCAGCACGGTGTCGGGCAGCGACCCGTCGACGACCCCGGCGTGCACCTCGCGCTGGAGGTCCCATGCCTCCTGGTACGGCACCGCGTCGGCACCGAAGCCGAGGGGCCGCAGCGCGGGACGGGCGAGGTCGGCGATCGTCACGGGTCCAGCCTACGTGCTGAGCCGGGAGCCGCCTCCCGCGTCCGCTCCCGGCGTACCGCGAGACGGCGGGAGGTCGTGTCAGTCCTCGTCGTCGGGGTACATCGAGCCGGGGCCGGCGGGGCTCGCGTCGAGGCGCGCCAGGTGCCCGGGCGAGAGCACGAGGTCGGCGGCGGCGGCGCTGGAGTCGACGGTCGCGGCACGCGTGAACCCGGGGATGGGGACCAGGGTGCTGCCCGACGCCGACAGCCACGCGAGCGCCACCTGCTGCGCGGTGACGTCGTGGCCGAGCGACGCCGCGAGCTCGGCGGCCACGACGGCGAACTCGGGGTAGAGCTCGCCGAGGCGCGACGCGTGGTCCTGCCCGAGCGGCGACCACGCCAGATAGGCGACACCGCGCTCTCCCGCCCAGCCGACGATCTCGGCGTCGTCGCGGTAGCGCGGGCTGCGCTCGTTCTCGATCGCCGCGATCGTCCCGCCGCTCACGTCCCACGCGGTCTCGACCTCGTCGAGGTGCACGTTGCCGATCCCGACCCGCGTCACGATCCCGCGCTCGCGCACCTGCAGCAGGTTCTCGACCGTGTGCGCGAAGGGCTGCTGCTCGCGGTTCACCCGGTGGAGCAGGATCGCGTCGGGCTCGAACCCGAGACGGGCCACGCTCGCCTCGGCGGCCGGCAGCAGGTGGTCGAGCGAGCCGTCGCGGGCCCACACGTCGCCGTCGGCGCCGACGGTGCGGGTGATGCCGATCTTGGTGACCACGACGATGCCGTCGCGGCCACCCGACCAGGTGCGCACCGCCTCGCCGACCAGCTCCTCGTTGTGGCCGAACCGTTGCGCGTCGGGCGCGTAGATGTCGGCGGTGTCGACCAGCGTGAGCCCGGCGTCGAACGCGTGGTGCAGCACCGCGATGGCGGTGTCGCGGTCCATCGGGTCGGGTCCGTGGCGCGGGTCGGACAGCGGCATCGCGCCCGTACCGATGACGGGGACGCGACGCGGCGACAGCAGCGGCAGGTCGAGGAAGCGCACGAGGTGTCCTTGTCGGTCAGGCGATCCGACCGGGGGCGAGCCGGGTCTCGACCGCGGCGTCGCCGTCGCGCTCGACGCGGTACGCCGCGGGCCCGAGTGCCGGGTCGACGGCGTAGTCGGTGAGCACCTCGACCGGGTCGGTGCCCTCGTAGAGGATCCCGACGCGGTCGTCGGTGCAGTACGACAGCGGCAGCGAGCCGTCGGCCACGAGCGACTGCAGCAGCGGCCTGCGCTGCTCCTCGCTGTCGTAGTGGACGCCGTTGCCGTAGGGGAGCAGGCCCAGGCCGCCGGTGACCAGCTTCAGCTCGAGGCCGAAGGAGTCCGTGGTGCCCCCGACGTGCCAGCAGATCGAGCCGGCGCTCACGCCCGCGAGCACGACGCCCCTCTCCCACGCGTCGCGCGCGGCGTCGTCGATGCCGTGCACCCGCCACAGCGCGAGCAGGTTCGCGACCGACCCGCCGCCGACCCAGACGACGTCGGCACGGCCGAACGCCTCCGCCGGATCCTGGTTCGGGTAGGGGAAGACGACGAGGTGGTCGGGGGCGACCGCGAGGTCGCGGCACGCCTGGTAGCTCATCGCGAGGTACTGCGAGTTGTCGGCCGACGCCGTCATCACGAACAGCACGCGCGGCCGCTCCTTGCCCGACAGGCGCACCGCGTCGAGGAACAGGCCGCCGGGACGGCGGATGTTCTCGTGCTTGCTGGGTGCGGCCAGGAAGCCGCCGCTGGTCGCGAGGATGCGTCGGGTGGCCACCGCGCCAACCTACGCGAGCGCCGCCCGTACCGCGGCCGCGGCTCGTCGCCCTGACACGAGCGCGCCCTGGATCGACGCTGTGTCGCGATGGTCGCCCGCGACGAACACGTCGCCGTGGCGGACCGGTCGTCGCAGCGACGTCCCCGGCTCGATCGCCGGGACGGTCGCCGCGATGCGGTGCACGGCCACGGTGTCCCAGCCGCGCGTGTCGACGCCGTGCATCAGCGCGAGGTGCGCGAGCACGTCGCCCTCGTCGGTCCCGGTGCCGAGCGTGGTCGACGCGACCAGCGCGCGAGAGCCGTCGGCGTACGACGGGGCGGCGTTGGTCGTCACGACGCTGTTCACCACCGGACCGCGCCGTCCCGGGTCGAGCACCAGCACGCCGCGCCCGCCGGTGAGCTGCGAGCCGTCGGAGTCGGCGAGGTGCCACCACGTCGTACCGCTGCGCATGCTCGGTACGTCGAGACCCGGCAGCAGGGCGCCGGAGGTCGCCGGGTCGGTGGCGACGACCACGGCCCGCGCGGAGAGCACACCGTCGTCGGTCGTCACGGTGGTGCCGGTGACCGCGACCGCCCGGCGACCGAGCCCGATGTCGAGGCCCTGCGCGAGCTGATCGGGCAGCGCCTGCATGCCGGTCGCCGGGACCGACGGAGTACCGAGGACGAACGAGCGCAGCAGCAGGTCGACGAACCGCCTGCTCGACGTCATCGAGTCGTCGAACAGCACTCCGGTGAGGAACGGCGCGAGGGCGTCGCGGGCGAGACTGCCGAACGGGGCCCACGCCTCGCCGACCGTGGAGTCGACCGCCTCGCGCAGGTCGCGCGGGTCCGTGCGCAGGACCCGCGCGGCGTACGCCGCGAACCGCAGCTGCTCGGCGCGGCTGCCGGGGGCGTGCAGCACGGTCGACAGCAGCGACCCGGGCCGCCGACGCGGGTCGGTCACCAGCGTGCGCCGGTCGGTGGTCGCGAGCAGCACGCCGGGTTCGAACGGCCGGAGGTCGAGCGCCTCGAGGTCGACCATCCGCCGCACCTCGGGGTAGGCCGGGTTCAGCAGCTGGAAGCCGCGGTCCACCGTGACGCCGTCGACGCGCTCGCTGCGGACGCGCCCTCCGACGCCGTCGGACGCCTCGACGACCCGCACGCAGAGATCCGCGCCGGAGAGGTGCCTGGCCGCGGCGAGCCCGGCCAGGCCCGCGCCCACGACGACGACGTCGTAGTCGGTCACCGGTGCTCCTCTCGACGGCGGTCCATCGTCGCGTCCGGGCTCCGTCGGCGCATCTCGCGCCTGTGGATCGCGTCGGCCGCGGACCCGGACGACCCCGCACCCTGAGCCGCATGACCGAGCCCGAGATCGCCTTGATCGAGCGGACCGGCGTGCTCGCCGGCGACCCCGCCCTCCTGCCTCAGCGCGACACCGCGCTCGGTGCCCTCTCCCTCGTCCGCTCGCCGTCCCTGGCGCCGCTGGTGCCGCTGGTGCGCGCCACGGCGGTCGGCGACGCCCACGCGCTCACCCACCTCGTGCCGGCCGGAGCGATCGAGCTCGCCGCGCTGCGCGACCGCGTGCCGCTGCGACCCGGCCACGTCGTGACCGTCCTCGGCGCGGTGCTGGGGGCCCTCGACGCCGTGCACCGGGCGCACCTCGCCCACGGCGGTGTCACGGCCGGAGGCGTCCTCGTCGGCCCCGACGGCTCGGTCGTCCTGGTGGGCTGCGGACTGTCGTGGTCGGTGCCGCCGGGGGAGCCGACCGGTCCCACGGCCGCCGACGACGTCGCCGAGGTGGCCGTGCTCGCGCGACGGCTGCTCGGCCCCGCGTCGGCGCCGCCGGCCCTCGTGCTGGCGCTGCTGCGGGCCGCCGACCCCGACCCGCTGCTGCGTCCGGACGCCGCCGCGCTCGCGGCGTCGGTGCGGGCGGCGCTCCCGGCCGAGCCGCTCCTCGACCTGCTGTGGCTGGCCACCACCGAGCGCGTCACGGCAGCGGCTCCCGCTGCCCTGGTCGGTGCGCCGGGGCCGGTCGCGGCCGTCGCGGACCGCCCGGACCCGGTCGCCGAGCCCGCCCTCGCACGCCGACCGGTGGGCACGGTCCCCAGGCCGGTCGCCCGGCGGCGTCGGGGGCCGTCCCCGCTCGTCGTCGGCCTCGCGATGGCCGCGCTGCCGTTGCTCGCGTGGGGAGCGCTGCGGGTGCCCGCGCTCGCCGCCGCCGACCCGGGCGACCCGCGAGCGGCCGCGATCAGCGCCTCCGCCCCCGCGTCGCCCGCGTCGCCGACGTCACCCGCGTCACCGACGTCGCACGCGGGGACCACCCCACCCGCCGCGCCCGATCAGCCCGCGCCGACGACGACCCCTGCGCCCTCCGCCGGCACCTGGGGTCCGGTGCTGGCGCGCCTGGACGCGCTGCGGCTCGGGGCGGTGGCGGCCGGCTCGACCGCGCTGCTGGCCCGTGCCGTCGACCCGGCCGGCCGCGCCTGGGCCGCCGACGCGGCGCTGGTCGGCCGCATCCACGAGACGGGCGCCGTCGTCACCGGTGGTGCGCTGGTGCGCACGGCCGTCGAGGTCCTCGACGTCGACGCGTCACGCGTGCGGCTGCGCGTGAGCGACCGGCGGGCGGCGTACGCCGTCACCCGGGGAGGCCGGACCGAACGGGTGCCCGCACGGGGCGAGGCGACCTGGGAGGTCACGCTGCTGCGCAGCGCTGCGGGGTGGCGGATCGGCGACGTGGTCGCCGTCGGACGGGGCGCGACCGGTCAGTAGGCGCCGCGGGCCGCGAGGACCGCGCGGAAGGTCTGGCTGATGATCGAGATGTCCATGAGGAAGGACCAGTTCTCGACGTAGTAGAGGTCGAGGCGGACCGACTCGTCCCAGTCGAGGTCCGAGCGGCCGCTGACCTGCCAGAGACCGGTCATGCCGGGCTTGACGAGCAGACGGCGGTGGACGTCGTCGCCGTACTGCGCGACCTCGTCGGGGAGCGGCGGGCGCGGTCCGACGAGCGACATCGAGCCGGTGAGGACGTTGAACAGCTGGGGCAGCTCGTCGAGCGACGTGCGACGCAGCAGCGAGCCGACGCGGGTCACGCGCGGGTCGTCCTTCATCTTGAACAGGACGCCGGCGCCTTCGTTCTGGTCGGCCAGCTCGGGGAGCATCTGGTCTGCGTTCACGTGCATGGAGCGGAACTTCACCATGCGGAACGTGCGGCCGTTGCGGCCCACGCGGGTCTGCTTGAAGAACGCCGGGCCGCGCGAGTCGAGGCGCACGGCGATCGCGAGCCCGAGCAGCACGGGGGAGAGCACCAGGATCGCGAACAGCGCCATGGCGCGGTCGAACAGGCCCTTGGCCACCCGACGGCTGCCGCTGAACTCGGGGCGCTCGACGTGCAGGAGCGGGAGCCCCACGACGGGCTTCACCGAGATGCGCGAGCCCGCGACGTCGGTGAGGTTCGGCGAGACGAGGACGTCGACCTTGCTGTCCTCGAGCGCCCACGACAGGTGGCGCAGCTCCTGCTGGGAGAACGTCGACCACGCGGCCACGATGAGGGTGTCGGCGTCGTGCAGGTCGAGCGCGCGACGCACGTCGGTGGACATGCCCACGACGGGCACGCCCTCGATGACGTCCTGGCGGCTGCGGTCGACGAGCGCGCCCACGACCTGGAACGGGTGGTCGTCGCGGGTGGAGATGCGGCGCATCATCTCGGCCGTGGCGCGCTCCGTGCCGACGACGAGCGCGCGGTGCACCGCGACGCCATGGGCGCGGGCCCGCGACTGCACGAGGTGGCCGACCCAGCGGACGAGCAGGGCGCCCACGATGAAGACGGGGAACATGACGATGGCGACGGTGCGCGCGAGCTCCTTCTCGGAGACGAGCGCGACGACGCCGACCACGGCCATGAGCTTGAGGGCGACGTCGAGCAGGCGCCGGTAGTCGTCGGTGCCTACGCCGAGGAAGCGCGGCTCGTAGCAGCGCGCGAGGGTGCACGCGCCCACGATCGCCACCGGGATCACGGTGAGGCAGAGCACCCACTGCGCGGCGGTCGGGGTGCCCTCGACGGCGAGGAGCGCGACCCAGCCGGCCAGGACGGCCACGACGAGGTCGGCGGCGATGATCGAGCGCGCGAACGCGGCCATCCAACGGGTGCGCGTCGTGTCTCCCAGGGGAGCGGGGCCGACCGGTGCAGCGGAGCGGCGACGGCTCGAGCGCTGGTCGGGGAAGGCGGTGCTGGAAGAGCTCTGGGACTGCTCGTCGGTGAGCTTGGTGCTCGACGAGTCCAGCGCCGTCATCCGCGTGCTCCTTCCGCCGTCCCCACAGGTCTCGACCACCCGGTCGGGGCGCAGCCCCCACCATGTCACGGAACGCTAGGGGGTGCTTCCGCCGAACGGCTGACAGGTAACGCGATGTTCACGCCGAAGCGCCATCGCACAGTTACGGAACGTCCCCCGATCGGCGGCTGTTACTCCGATCGCGTGACGGGATTGTCCGTTCTGACCGCTTCGTCGACGATCGCCTCGACGGTCGGGTGCTGGAACCCGTAGCCCGACCGGATGAGGGTCGCTGCCGACATCCGCTGGTCGACGAGGAGCTCATCTGCGAACTCCCCCAAGGCGATCCGCAGGGCGAAGCCCGGGACGACAGCGAGCGTGGGACGGTGCACAGCGCGGCCGAGCGCCTCGGTGATGGCGGCGTTGGTGGCCTGCTCCGGTGCGACGAGGTTCACCGGGCCGGACACGGAGGGTGTGTCACACAGATGACGGAGCGCGCCGACCTCGTCGGCGAGGCTGATGGGCGACCACCACTGCTTCCCCGAGCCGAGGCGTCCGCCCGCGCCGAGCCGCACGACCGGCAGCAGCCGGTCGAGCGCGCCGCCGCCCTGCGCCATCACGAGGCCGGTCCGCGGGTGCACCACGCGCACGCCCGCCTCGCGCGCCGGGGCCGCCGACTGCTCCCACGCCTGGCAGACCCGGGCCAGGAAGGTCGTGCCTGGCGGCGCGTCCTCCTCGGCGGGCTCGGGGCCGGTGTCGCCGTAGTAGCCGCTGGCCGAGGCGGACACGAGGACGCCCGGATGCTCGTCGGTCTCCGCGATCGCGGTGGCGAGGCACGTGGTGGCGGCGACGCGCGAGTCGAGGATCGCGCGCTTCCACCTGTCGTCCCAGCGCTTCTCCGCGACGCCGGCGCCGGCGAGGTTGACCACCGCGTGGACTCCCTCGAGGGCCTCGCGCAGCTCCCGCGATGCGCCGGTGGCGCCGAGGGCCGGGTTCCACAGCACCTCGTCGGCGTGCTCCGGGGGACGGCGTACCAGCCGCACCACGCGGTGCCCGTCGGACTCGAGCGCCGCCACGAGGGCCGTGCCGATGAAGCCGCTCGATCCGGCGACGACGTACGTGCGCTGCGTGCTCGTCACCGGGGCCGCCTCACCCGAGGCCGAGCTCAGCCTCGAACGAGCCGTCCTCGAGCCGCTGCTTGATCGCCACGAGGAAGCGGGCGGCGTCGGCGCCGTCGACGAGGCGGTGGTCGTAGGACAGCGCGAGGTAGACCATCGAGCGCACCGCGATCGAGTCCAGCCCGGTCTCGTCGGTGACGACGACGGGCCGCTTCACGACAGCGCCCGTGCCGAGGATGGCGACCTGCGGCTGGTTGATGATCGGGGTGTCGAACAGTGCTCCGCGGCTGCCGGTGTTGGTGATCGTGAACGTCCCGCCGGAGAGCTCGTCGGGGCTCACCTTGTTGGTGCGGGTGCGCTCGGCGAGATCGGCGACCTTGCGCGCGATGCCGCCGATGTTGAGGTCGCCGGCGTCGCGGATCACCGGGACGAGCAGGCCTCGCTCGGTGTCGACCGCGATGCCGAGGTGCTCGCCCTCGTGGTAGGTCACGGTTCCGGCCGCCATGTCGATCGAGGCGTTGAGCTGGGGGAACTGCTTGAGCGCCTCGACGCTCGCCTTGGCGAAGAACGGCAGGAAGGACAGCTTCACGCCCTCGGTGGCCTCGAAGCTCTTCTTCGCGCGCTGGCGCAGCTGCGAGATCCGCGTGACGTCGACCTCGATGACGGTCGTGAGCTGGGCCGAGGTCTGCAGCGACTCGACCATGCGCTCGGCGATGACCCTGCGCAGGCGCGACATCTTCTCGGTGCGACCGCGCAGCGGCGACGCCGCGCCCGCTGCGGGGGCTGCTGCGGCGGCGGTCGCGGCGGGGGCCGGCGCCTTCGCGCGGGCCGCGGCCTCGAGCACGTCGCTCTTGCGGATCCGGCCGCCGACGCCGGTGCCGGTGACGGTCGCGAGATCGACGCCGTTGTCGGCGGCGAGCTTGCGCACGATGGGCGTGACGTAGGCGTCGACCGGCGCCGCGGGAGCCGCTGGCGCCGCGGCGGCGGGAGCCGGGGCGGGAGCGGGAGCAGGCGTGGGAGCGGGTGCGGGAGCCGGTGCGGGTGCGGCAGCCGGTGCGGGTGCGGCAGCCGGTGCGGGAGCGGGAGCGGGTGCGGCAGCCGGAGCGGGCGCGGGTGCGGGAGCCGCGGCGGGGGTGGCACCGGCGGCGCCGATGATCCCGAGGGTCGCGCCGACCGCGACGACCTCGTCCTCGCCCACCGTGATCTCGAGCAGGGTCCCGGCCGCGGGGGAGGGCAGCTCGGTGTCGACCTTGTCGGTGGAGATCTCCACGAGCGGCTCGTCGACCGCGACGGCGTCGCCGACGGCCTTGAGCCAGCGGGTGACGGTGCCCTCCGTGACGCTCTCGCCGAGGGCCGGGAGCACCACCGGAGTGCCGGGGCCCGCCGGGGCGGACGCGGTCGCCGCGGGCTGGGGAGCGGCGGCAGGTGCCGCCGGGGCGGCGACGGGCTCGGGCGCGGCGGCCGGCTCGGCCTCGGCGGCGGGTGCCGGGGCCGCTGCCTCCGGTGCCGCGGCCGGGGTGGGGGCCTCGCCGGCGGAGCCGATGACGGCGAGCTCGGCGCCGACGGGGACGACGTCGTCCTCCTGGGCGGTGATGGAGATCAGCACTCCCGAGGCCGGGGCCGGGATCTCGGTGTCGACCTTGTCGGTCGAGACCTCGAGCAGCGGCTCGTCGGCCACCACCGTGTCGCCGACCTGCTTGAGCCAGCGCGTGACCGTGCCCTCGGTGACGCTCTCACCGAGCTGGGGCATCGTGACGGAGACGGGCATGAACCTGGTCCTTCGGTCGGGTCTACGGGGCGATCGTGGCGGGCGGTGGCCGGGTGCGCCAGAGGCGGTCGGCCGCAGAGGTCAGGCGTGCGAGTGCAGGGGCTTGCCGGCGAGCGCGAGGAAGGCCTCGCCGAACGCCTCGTTCTGCGTGGGGTGGGCGTGGACGAGGCCGGAGACGTCCTCGGGGTAGGCCTCCCAGTTCACGACGAGCTGGCCCTCGCCCACGAGCTCGCCCACGCGGGCGCCGACCATGTGGACGCCGACCACCGGGCCGTCCTTCTCGCGCACGAGCTTCACGAACCCCGCGGTCGCCAGGATCTGGCTCTTGCCGTTGCCGCTGAGGTTGTACTCGTAGGTCTCGACGTTGCCGTCGCCGTACTTCTCGCTGGCCTGCGCCTCGGTGAGGCCGACCGAGGCGACCTCGGGGTCGGAGTAGGTGACGCGCGGGATGCCCGACTCCTCGATCACGCGGGGGTTCAGCCCGGCGATCTCCTCGGCCACGAAGATGCCCTGCTGGAAGCCGCGGTGGGCCAGCTGCAGGCCGGGGACGATGTCGCCGACGGCGTAGACGCCCGGGACGTTGGTGCGCAGGCGCTCGTCGGTGAGGACGAAGCCGCGGTCCATCGCCACCCCGACCTCCTCGAACCCCATGCCGGTGGCGTTGGGGCCGCGGCCCACGGCGACGAGGAGGATCTCGGCCTGCAGGGTCTCGCCGCCCTCGAGGGTGACGACGACGCCGTCGGCGTCCTGGGTCACGCCCTGGAACCGCGCGCCGGTCCTCGCCTTGATGCCGCGCTTGCGGAAGGCGCGGTCGAGCGCCTTGCTGCAGGACTCGTCCTCGTTGGGCACCAGGCGCGGAAGCGCTTCCACGATCGTGACGTCGGTGCCGAAGGAGCGCCACACGCTGGCGAACTCGACGCCGATCACGCCGCCGCCCAGCACGATGGCCGAGCCCGGCACATGGTCGAGCTCGAGCGCCTCGTACGAGGTGAGGACGCGACCGCCGATCTCGAGGCCCGGCAGCGAGCGGGCGTACGAGCCGGTCGCGAGGACCACGGCCTTCGAGGCGGTGTAGGTCTCGTCGCCGACCTGCACGGTGGTGGCGGACGTGAGCCGACCGGCG
>JAKOVT010000441.1 GCA_029781935.1 Actinomycetes bacterium
GGGCAGCGCCCGCAGGTTGAGGCCGTGGAACCGGTCGAGGTCGCCGACGAGGCCGATGATGGTGCGGGTGTCCCCGCGGCTGACGAACGCGTCGCCGCCGGCGTCCTCGACGCGGCGCACGACGGCGGCGATCTCGGTGTCGGTGGCTCCGGGGCTCATGACGACGACCACGGTGAACTCTCCTGGTACTCGGCCCGTCCGAGGATGGAAGAAGCCCCGGCCGGGTGCGGCTCGGGGCTTCGGTGGGGCGGGCGCGCGGTGCTAGCAGCCCACCCGGGAGGACCCGGGCCGGTTGCCATAGAACCACTGCGTGCTCATGGCGCGAGGGTAGCCGGTGGTATCCAGCGGTCGGACACGCGTTCCAGCACGCGGACCGGCAACCCCCGTGACGCCCGGACGGGACGGGAGCACCATGGGGGGATGGACGCCTCGGGGATCCGGGCAGACCTCGATCGCGCTGCCGACGCGGGACGGTGCAGCGGGGTGGTGCTCGTGGCCCACGGCGGCGAGCAGCTGGTCGCCGCCTACGGCGCGGCCGACCGGCGCGCCGGCACCCCGAACGAGGTGACGACGCAGTTCGGTATCGCGAGCGGCACCAAGACCGTGACCGCGCTGGTCGTCCTGAGCCTCGTCCAGGACGGGCTGCTCGCGCTCGGCACCGCCGCCCGAGACCTCCTCGGCGCCGATCTGCCGCTGATCCACGACGAGGTCACGGTCGAGCAGCTGCTCCGGCACCGCTCGGGCATCGGCGACTACCTCGACGAGTCGCTGTACGCCGACATCGCCGACTTCGAGCTGCCCGTCCCGGCTCAGCGGCTGTCGTCGACCAGCGCCTACCTGCAGGTGCTGGACGGCCATCCGATGGTCGACGACCCGGGCACGCGGTTCACCTACAACAACGGCGGATACGTGGTGCTGGCGCTGCTGGCCGAGCGCGCCGGCGGGGCGTCGTTCTACGACCTGGTCGCCGACCGCGTCTGCCGGCCCGCGGGCCTGACGTCGACGGAGTTCCTCCGGTCCGACGCGTTGCCCGCGCGCGCGGCGATCGGCTACCTGCACGACGAGGGGCTGCGCACCAACGTCTTCCACCTCCCTGTGCGCGGCAGCGGCGACGGCGGGCTCTACACCTGCGCGTCTGACGTCGGTCTGCTCTGGGCGGCCCTGCTCGGCGGCCGGATCCTGCAGCCCGAGCTCGTCGAGGAGATGGTCAGACCGGGTCTCGGCCCTCAGGACGGCGCCCTCGACCACGGTATGGGCATGTGGCTGCACCGAGGGGCGCCGGTGCTCGAGATGCACGGCTACGACGCCGGGGCGTCGTTCCGCAGCCTGCACCACCGCGAGCACGGCACCACCTGCACGGTCGTCTCCAACACCGGCGACGGCGCCGGAGCCATGCGGGAGGTTCAGGACCGCCTGGTGCTGCTCTGACGTCGGGTCAGACGACCTGGATCTCGATCGTGGATCCGTACGGCGCCTTGGAGCCGGCGTCGAGCGACTGCGCCACGACGCGGCCGAACGGCGTGAAGCCGATCGGGTAGGTGACCGTGACGTTGAAGCCGGCCTTGCGCAGCGCGGCGCGCGCCTCTGCCTCGGGCACGCGGTAGACGTCCGGGACCGTGACCAGCGGCGGGCCCTTGCTCACGACGAGCGCCACGGTGGTGCCCTTCGGCACCGCGACCCCGGGCTTCGGGTTCGACGAGATGACCGAGCCCTTGGCGACCGTCTTGCTGTAGTCGTCGGTGGTCGTGACCTTCATGCCGAGCTTGGTGAGCGCGGCGGTCGCGGTGTCGGCCGGCTTGCCGACGAAGTTCGGGATCTTGACCGGCGCCGGGCCCTTGCTCACGACGAGGTCGACGGGCTGGTCGCGCTTGAGCAGCGACGTCGGCTTCGGATCGGTCGTGATCACGAGGCCGGCCTTGATCGTCTCGTCGTAGGCCTGCGTCGTGGCCCCGACCGCGAGGTTCGCGTCGGTGAGCGCCTGGGTGGCCTCGTCGACGGTCGCGCTGGCGACCTGCGGGACGGCGTACCGCTCGGGGCCCTTCGACACGACGGCCGTGATGGTCGAGCCCTCGCGCGCGTCGGCGCCGCCGGCGGGGTCGGTGGAGATGATCAGGCCCTTCTTCACCGTCTCGCTGAACTCGGTCTGCGAGGTGTCGAGGGCGAACCCGGCGGGGGAGAGCTTCGCCTCGGCCTGGGTGGGCGTGAGGTTGACGACCACGGGCACCGGCACCGTCTTGAGGCCGTAGGACCAGCCGAGCCAGCCGAGGAGACCACCGAGGGCGAGCACGGTGGCGAGCACCAGCCAGCCCTTGCGACGCTTGCGCTTCGGCCGCACCTTCGTCGGCGGGAGGGGGGTCTGTGCACCTGGGGCCGCGACGGGACCGGTGGCCGCTGCGGCCGCGAGGGGCACGACGAGCGTGGCGGCCTGGTCCTCGTTGACGCCGAACGGCTTCGGGGCCGGCAGACCCGTGCGGGTCGAGCGGACCGCGGCGAGGAAGTCGGCGGCATCGGCGTAGCGCTCGTCCGCGTCGCGCGCGGTCGCGCGCGCGACGAGGGCGTCGATGCCCGGGGGTACGTCGGACCGGATGCTCGACGGGCGGGGCACCGCGGCGTTGACGTGCTGGTAGGCCACCGCGAGGGGCGTCTCGCCCGCGAACGGCACCGCTCCGGTGACCATCTCGTAGAGCAGGATGCCCGCGCCGTAGACGTCGCTGCGGGCGTCGGCGATGCCGCGCTCGACCTGCTCGGGGGAGAGATAGGCGACCGTGCCGATGAGCAGACCCTGGGTCGCGGCGGTGGAGGTGGCGGCGGAGATCGCGCGGGCGAGGCCGAAGTCGGCGACCTTCACGCGGCCGTCGTCGGTGAGCAGGACGTTCTCGGGCTTGACGTCGCGGTGCACGAAGCCGGCCCGGTGCGCGGCGTCGAGAGCCTGCAGGACCGGGTCGAGGATCGTGAGCGCCTGCCCGGCGGTGAGGCGGCCGCGCTCGCGCAGGACGTCGCGGACCGTGCGCCCCGGCACGTACTCCATGACGAGGTAGACGATGCCGTCGTCCTCGCCCTGGTCGTAGACCGCGACGACGTGCGGGTCGGACAGACGGGCGGCCGACTTGGCCTCGCGGACGAAGCGCGAGACGAACGCGGCGTCGTCGGCCAGGCTCGCGTGCATGATCTTGAGCGCGACGGTGCGGTCGAGCCTCAGGTCGGTGGCCTCGTAGACCGTCGCCATGCCGCCGCGGGCGAGCCGCTGCTCCACCCGGTAGCGCCCGTCGACCACGCGACCCACGAGCGGGTCGGCGACCTGGGTGCCGGCAGACGTCTCCACGATCGACGAGTCTACGTTCGACACGCCGGAGGGCCCGGCAGGCGAGCCCCTGCGCGGCGGCGCGTCGGGCGGGCGGCCGCACCTGCGGGCAGGATGGGCGGGTGGCCCACGCACGCGCCGAGATCGCGCTCACGCCCGAGGAGGTCTCCGACCTGCTCGCGGCCGCCCGGACGATGGTGCTGGTCACGAACGGGCCCGACGGCGTCCCGGACCCGGTCCCGATGTGGTTCGTGCAGCGCGACAGCGTCGTGCACATGCGCACGTACGCGAAGAGCCAGAAGGTGCTCAACCTGCAGCGCGACCCCCGGTTCGCAGCGCTCGTCGAGACGGGGGACCGGTACGTCGAGCTCCGCGGCGTCCAGCTCTCGGGCACGGTGACGCTGCTCGACGACGTCGACCTCGTGTGCGAGGTGTTCGCGGCGCTCATGGTCAAGTACGAGGGCCTCGACCCGGCGCACGTCGAGTCGGTGCGCACGGCGTACCGCGACCGGGCGCCCAAGCAGCGGGTGCTGAGGCTCGACGTGGAGCGCAGCGTGTCGTGGGACCACGGGAAGCTCGCCGCGTCGTCGGGCGGCACCGAGTGAGCCGGTTCGCCTACGTCGGCGTCCTCGTCTTCGTGCTGCTGGGCTCGGGCTGGCTCGAGGTCGCCCTGCGGACGCGGGTCTACTCACGCTGGCGCCGGCTGCTTCTCGCGCTCGTGCCGGTCGTCCTCCTGTTCTGCGCATGGGACCTCTACGCCATCGCGTCGGGCCACTGGACGTTCGACCCGGAGCGGACCACCGGTGTGCTGTTCCCGGGAGGCCTTCCGCTCGACGAAGTGCTGTTCTTCGTCGTCGTCCCGATCGCTGCGATCCTCACGCTGGAGGCGGTGCGGTCGGTGAAGCGCTGGGAGGTCGGCGACGAGTCGTCGGGCGCGATCGTCGACGGCCTGCGCGTGAACGACGAGGACGACGCCTCATGACCTACACGCAGCTCGCCGTGCTCGGGGTCGTGGTCGTGGTGCTGCTCGACCTCGTGGTCGTGCGCACCCGCCTGCTGCGCCGTCGCGCGTTCTGGACGGCGTACGCGATCATCGTGTTCTTCCAGCTCGTGACGAACGCGACGCTCACCGGTCTGCGCATCGTGCGCTACGACGGCGCTGCGATCGTCGGGTCGTCGACCCCGGTCGACCGCCCACCGCCGTTCCTCGGCGACGGCCGGATCGCCTACGCCCCGTTCGAGGATCTGCTCTTCGGCTTCGCCCTCGTGGTGCTCACCTTGGTGCTGTGGGTGTGGCTCGGCAGGCGTGGGGTGCAGCGCACGCCCTACTCCGGGCCGCCGCGCATCACGTGGCCCGGCGCGGCGGACCGACGCTGACCGTCGGGCGCCCCTCGCCGCAGCGCGTCAATGCTGTCCCGCCGGGGGAGCCCGGCGATCAGGCTCGGCCGGTCGCCGTCCAGGCGGTCGCCGAGGTCGTGAACGGGCCATCGGGCATCCTCGCCCGGCACGCCTCGCGCACGGCGGCTCGGCCATCGTCGTCGAGGCTGCGGACGTAGGCGCCGGCGGGCCCGACGCCGAGCGTGTACGGCTCCCACCAGTCGTCGAAGCCCTCGTGCTCGATCGTGACGGTGACCGACCCGGACACCACCTCGTGCAGACCCGCCGCCTCGAACAGGTCGGCGAGGTGGCCCTCCCGGGCGCCGTTGAGCCGCGACTCGTCGACCGCTGCGGCATCGAGAGCGCGCACGGCCGCCCAGAAGTCGGCGAGCGGCCCCGTCGACCCGTCCCACACGCACGCCGCGACGGTCCCGCCGGGTCGCGTCGTCCGGGCCATCTCGGCGATGCCGCGCACGGGATCGACCATGAAGTGCACGACGAGCTGCGCGAGCACGGCGTCGTACGCGTCGTCGGCGAACGGCAGGTCCTCGGCCGGCGCGATGCGCACGTCGAGGCCGGGGTAGCGCGCGCGGAGCCCCGACACGAGCGGTTCCGACGGGTCGGCGGCGGAGACGGCGTCGATGCCGAGCCGCTCGACGAGCACGCCGGTGAGCGCCCCCGTGCCGCACCCGACGTCGAGGGCCCGCCCCTGCACCGGTACGCCGACGGCGTCGAGGAACAGCGGCGCCAGCGGCCACGAGTAGCGGCCCATGAAGCGTCCGTACGCGTCCGGGCTCACCTCGAACATGCCCGCATCCTCGCCCCGCGCCGGCCTGTGCACCAGCGGGTCGGTCACCACCAGTACGGCGCCTGCGGGACGTACGGCTCCTCGAGGCGTCGGATCTCGTCGTCGGTCAGCTCGAGATCGAGCGCCGCGACGGCGTCGGCGAGGTGGTGCGGCTTCGTGGCGCCGACGACGGCGGACGTCACGACCGGCTTGCTCAGCACCCAGGCCAGCGCGATCTGCGCCATGGGGACACCGCGCTCGCGTGCGACCTCCTCGGTCGCCTCGACCACCGGTCGGTCGAGTTCGGTGTCGAAACTGCGAGCCACCTCGTCCACGGAGGCACGAGCGGTCTGCTCGCCCCAAGGGCGGGTGAGCCGACCCTTGGCCTGCGGCGAGTAGGGCACGACGCTCACGCCCATGTCGGCGCACATGGGGAGCATCTCGCGCTCCTCCTCGCGCTTGAGGAGGTTGTACTGGTCCTGCATCACGGAGAACGGGGTCCAGCCGTTGACCGCGGCGGCCGTCTGCAGCTTGGCGAACTGCCACGCCCACATCGACGAGGCACCGAGGTAGCGCACCTTGCCCGCCACGACGAGCTCGTGCAGGGCCTGCATCGTGTCCTCGACGGGCACGGTGTCGTCGAAGCGGTGGATGTAGTAGAGGTCGATCCAGTCGGTCCCCAAGCGGCGCAGCGACGCGTCGCACTGCTCATGGATGGCCGCACGCGAGAGGCCACCCCCGGTAGGGCCGTCGTGCATGCGTCCCCACACCTTCGTCGCCAGCACGACGTCCTCACGCCGGGAGTAGCGCCGCACGGCGCGGCCGACGTACTCCTCGGACGTGCCCGACTGGTAGACGTTCGCGGTGTCCCAGAAGGTGATGCCGAGCTCGACGGCCTGCCGGAAGAACGGCGCGGCCGAGACCTCGTCGAGGGTCCAGGTGTGCAGACCGGCGGTCGGGTCGCCGTAGCTCATGCAGCCCAGCGCGATCCGGCGGACCGTCAGGTCCGTCCGGCCGAGCCGAGCCCTCTTCACGCGCTCACGCTACGACGCGAGCGCCTCGCGGACACGGGTGACGACGGAGTCGAGGCCGATGGGCACGTCGGTGGCGACCCGGAGCACCGGGCCGAGGGCGAGCGGCTCGGCGATCGCGAGCACATCGGGCAGGTCGTCGACGAGCGCCTCGTCGAAGTGGCCTGCATGGCGGGTGCGGGCGGCGTAGCGCGACAGGGCCAGGTCGGGCGGGCAATCGCACCAGACCTCGACGACACGGTCGATCCCGGCGCGGTGGAGGCCCGCGCGGACGACCCCGCGGATCGACGGCGCGAGCCACGACTCGACGACTGCGCCGCGGGGGCACGACGCCAGCACCGTCCAGAGCACCTCGCCGCTCGCCGCGCCGATCCGACGCGACTCGGGGCGGTCGGCGTAGCCGAGGGTGTCGAGCAGGGTCTCCTTCACGGCGTCCTTGGCGAGCAGCGGTACGCCGAGCCGCTCGGCGAGCGGACCCGCGAGCGTGGACTTCCCTGACCCGGGCGGGCCGTTCACGATCACGGCCCAGCGCGCGGTCACCGCGCGGACCGACGGCGCTTCGGGGCGGGTTCCACGACGCGGTGGACGACCCAGCGGTGCTTGCCGATCCTGCGGTCGCGCTCGAAGCCGGCGGCCTCGAAGGTGGACAGGGCGCCGTGGAAGAGGAACCCGGCCGAGACGTCGCCCGCGGGCTCCGGGTAGCCCTCGACGACCCCGCCGCCGAGCGCCGCGATCTGCTCCAGCGCCCCGGCCAGCCCCGCGGTGGCGACACCCTGGCGGCGGTGCCCCTTGCCCACGAAGTTGCAGCCGATCCGCCAGTCGGGGAGCTCGACGAGCTCCTTCTCGTAGGCGGGGCGGTTCTTGATGCGCACCACCTCCGCCGGGCTGCCGAACTGCACCCAGCCGACGCACTCCTCGCCGTCGAGCACGAGCGCGGCGTGGGTCGTGCCGGCGCGCACGCGGGCGAGCTTGCGGTCGTGGTTCACCTGGGCCGAGCCGACCGGCCCCTCCTCGTGGAAGCCGATGCACCAGCAGCCGCCGAAGACGCCGTTGTTGGCCTCGAGGAGCGTCGCGAACAGCGGCCAGGTCGACTCGTCGAGCGGCACGGTGCGCAGGGAGCTCGCCGTCATGCCCGCACGCTAGCCGGGCCCGCGGACATGCGGGAGTCGACGGGTCACCAGTGGGCGGCGGGCGCGTGCAGGCCGCGGGGGTGCCCCTCGCCGTAGCGGCGGCGGGCGCCGCGAGCCTCGCGCCACGCCGGGAGCGCGACCGCGAGCCGCCGCGACAGGGGCACGGTGGCCCGGGTCGAGAACACGTCGTACCCGATCGCCTCGACCTCGTCGACGATGCCGCAGTACAGGACGCGCGCGGCCTCGATGCACGGCTGCGACGACGGGTGCAGCATCGCGATGCCCGCGCGCGATTCCTCCTCGAGCCGGCGCACCCGCGCGATCTGGAACTCGAGCGCGGAGCGGATCGCGGGCGTGATCACTCGTGCCTCGAGGTCGCCGCGCGATACGCCGTAGCGCGCGAGCTCGTCGAGCGGCAGGTAGACCCGGCCGCGCTCGAGGTCCTCGCCGACGTCGCGCACGAAGTTCGCGAGCTGGAACGCCACGCCGAGGTCCTTCGCGCGCTCGTACGCCTCGGGCGAGCTCGGCTCGAGGATCGGCACCATCTGCAGGCCGATGACCGCCGCCGAGCCGTAGACGTACTCGTAGAGGTCGTCGTACGTCGCGTACTCCGTGACCGTGAGGTCCATCGCCATCGAGTGCAGGAAGGCCTCGAAGTGCTCGACCGGGATGTCCCAGCGCTGAACGGTGTCGATCACCGCGCGGCAGACCTCGTCGTCGCTGCGGCCGCGGCGCAGGTCGGCGAAGAACTGCTCCCCCCAGGTGCGCAGGAGGTCGGCCTTCTCCTGGTCGGTGAGCGTCGAGGCGAGATCGTCGACGATCTCGTCGGCGTACCGCGCGAAGCCGTACAGCGCATGGACGTACGGCCGCTTCGCCGGGGGGAGCAGGAGGGTGGCGAGGTAGTAGGTCTTGCCGTGCTCGGCGTTGAGCTGCCGGCACCGCTCGTAGGAGGCCCGCAGCGCCGGGTCCACGATCCCCGCGGCGTCGAGGTCCCGTCGGCTCATGGCGCGATCCTTCCACCGAGACCGAGCGTGCGCCTCACGGGTGTGGTCGAATGCCGCCGTGCCTCTCGTGACGACGACGCCGCGGCGCCTGCTCGCCGTAGCAGCCGCGGCTCTCGTGGCCCTGGCCCTCACCGCCTGCGGCGCCTCCGGCTCCGGTGCGGCGGCGACGACCGCCAGCGCCCCGCAGGCGACGTCGACGTCGCCCTCCGGCGGGCACACGAGCCAACCGAAGCCGGTCGCCAGCCCGGCCGACGCAGGTCGGCTCGCGCCGGTGCAGCCGACCACCGACCTGCGCACGATGACCGTCGCGATGCTGCCGAAGCAGGGGATCGACACCCTGCGCCTGATCGCCGACGGCGGCCCCTACCCGTATGCCAAGGACGGGTCCACGTTCTCCAACCGCGAGGGGCTGCTCCCGAGGCACCCGAGCGGCTGGTACCGCGAGTTCACCGTCGACACACCGGGTTCCGACGACCGCGGCGCGCGGCGCATCATCGCCGGGCAGGACGGCGCCCGGTTCTACACCAGCGACCAC
>JAKOVT010000448.1 GCA_029781935.1 Actinomycetes bacterium
GTGGTCGCCGTGCTCGGGTCGCTGTACCCGGCCGCGACCGTGCTGCTGGCGCGCTACGTGCTGGCCGAGCGGCTGCGCACGCCGCAGAAGATCGGCATGGTGACGGCGCTCGTCGCTGCGGTGCTGCTCGCCGTGCCCGCCTGAGCGACCCTCGCGAGGGTGCCCGGCGTGGAGCGGGGCAGAATCGGGACGTGCTCACCGCAGCGACCACCACCGGCCCCGAGTGGCCCGCCACGACGGCTGCCACCGCGGTGACCGTGCTGTCGCTCCTGCTGGCCGTGGTCGCCGGGGTGCTGGCCCTGCTCGACAAGCGGCTCAAGCCGTGGCTGCTGGTGCTCGTCGGGCTGCTCGAGGTCGCGCTCGTCGTGATGACCGTCCAGTGCTTCGCCGCGTGGGTCGGCGGTTCGGCGCCGCTGGAGCCCGCCGTGTTCCTCGCCTATCTGATCGTGTGCCTCGCGGCGGGCCCCGCGACCTACTGGTGGGGCACGGGCGAGCCGAGCCGCTGGGGCCCCGGCGTCGTGGCGGTGGCCGCCCTCGTCGTCCCCGTGCTCGTCGTCCGGCTGCAGCAGGTCTGGACCGGTCGTGGCTGAGCCGACGCCGGAACCCGTTGCGGCGGAGGTGGTTGCGCAGTCGTCGTCGACGCGGCACGGCGCGGGACGCGCGCTCGTCGTGGTCTACGCGATCCTCGCGATCGGTGCGACGTCGCGCGTGCTCTTCGAGCTCGCCACGAAGTTCTCGACCGCGCCCCTGCCCTACACGCTCTCGGCGATCGCGGCCGTCGTCTACGTGCTGATCACGGTCGCGCTCGTGAAGGACACACCGGGCTGGCGCCGGGTCGCCGTGATCGCGATGGTGGCCGAGCTCGTCGGCGTCCTCGTCGTGGGCACGTGGAGCGTGCTCGACGGTGCCGCGTTCCCGAAGTCGAGCGTGTGGTTCTGGTACGGCCGCGACTACCTCTTCGTGCCGCTGGTGCTCCCGATCTGGGGCCTGGGGTTCCTCTGGCGCACGCGCGCTGCCGCCGGCGCTCCTCGCCCGAGCGCCTGAGCCGGGCTCAGAACGACTGCGCCGTGACGCCGGGCGTCATCCGGAGCCGGAGGGGGTCGAGGCGCATCAGCCCGGGGCTGTCGGTGACCAGGTCCGGGAGCTCGCCCACGAGGCGGTGGAACAGCGGCGACTCGCGGTGCGCCGCCAGCGCCTCCTCGTCGCGGAACCACTCGTAGAGCCACACCACGTCGTCGTCGCTCGGGTCGATGCAGACCATGAACGCCTCCGTGCCGGGTTCCTCGTCGAGGTCGTCGACGTACCGGTTGAGGACGTCGAGCGCGGCCGCGCGCATGCCGGGGACGACGGGGATGCGGACGAGCAGGCCGATGCGTCCGGGCAGGACGGCGTCGACGGCAGGGTCCTGGCTCACCTGCGTAGTGTCGCGCACGGTCGGCTGCGTGCGACACCACGTCCGCAGGACGGGACGGCGACGTACGCCGAGGCGGCGCCCGCTGCCACGGCGGGCATCCCGTGCCGTGCTTGCCGCTCCCTGGCGCGCGGTCGCTTGCTGCAGCACGAGCACCCCGCACCGCGCGCGTCGCGGCCGCTGTCACGCGTGCCGTGCTGGTGGACGGGCACCCCGCGCCGCTCGTCGCATGGCAGGCTCGTCCCCGTGCCCGAGCTGCCCGAGGTGGAGTCGCTCGCCGCGTACCTGCGCGCGACCGCGACGGGGCTGCGCGTCGCCCGCGTGGAGCTCGCCGCGATCAGCGCTCTGAAGACCTTCGATCCGCCCGTCACCGACCTCGTGGGCGCGCGCATCGTCGACGCCTCGCGGCGGGGCAAGTTCCTCGACGTCGCGCTCGTCGACGAGGACGGCGAGGTGCTCCACCTGGTGACGCACCTGGCCCGGGCCGGGTGGCTGCACTGGCGCCGGGAGATGAGCGACGCCCCGCCGCGTCCGGGCAAGGGGCCGTTGGCGTTCCGGGTCGTGCTGGTCGACGACGACGGCGTACCCGCGGGCGGCTTCGACCTCACCGAGGCCGGCACGAAGAAGGGGCTCGCCGTGTACGTGACGCGCGACCCCTCGACGCTCGAGGGCATCGCCCGCCTCGGTCCGGAACCGCTCGACGACGCGTTCACCGTCGACGTCCTGGCAGGGATCCTGCGCGAGGCGGGCGGCAAGCAGATCAAGGGCGTGCTGCGCGAGCAGGGCACGATCGCCGGCATCGGCAACGCCTACAGCGACGACATCCTGCACGCGGCACGGCTCTCGCCGTACAAGTCCGCCAACAAGCTCGACGCGGGCGAGATCGCGACGCTGCACCAGGCGATCCACGACGTCCTCACCGACGCCGTCACCCGCTCGCAGGGCCTCGGCGCCGCCGATCTCAAAGCCGAGAAGAAGCTCGGCATGCGCGTGCACGGCCGCACCGGCCAGCCCTGCCCCGTCTGCGGCGACACTGTGCGCGAGGTGTCCTTCGCCGACTCGTCGCTGCAGTACTGCCCCACCTGCCAGACCGACGGCAAGCCCCTCGCCGACCGCCGGACCAGCAAGTTCCTCAAATAGCCGCACCCCTCTCCGCGGTCAATGTGCCCCGCGGTGCGCTAGAAGCACCGCATCCGCCCCAAGCCCTGCGGCGCCGCCGTCGCATGGGGCGCTCGCGGTGCTTCTAGCGCACCGAGGGGCACATTCATGACAGAGGGGCGGGCGCGGGAGGATGCGGGGGTGAGCGACGAGGTGCGTGTGCGGGACGACCAGATGCGGGTGCCGGACGACGTGCGGGCGGCGCTGGACGACGGGGTGCGGGTGGCGCTGGTCGAGGTCGTCGGGGCGGGGCACGTGCTGACCGATCCCGACCTCACGACGCCGTACGGCGAGGACTGGTCGGGGCGCTTCGCCGGGCCCGTGCTCGCGGTGGTGCGGCCCGGCACGACCGACGAGGTCGCCGCGGTCGTGCGGATCTGCGTCGACGCCGGGCTCCCCGTTCTTCCCCAGGGCGGGCGCACCGGGCTCGTCGGCGGCTCGGTCCCCGGTGCGGGCGACCCGCCGATGGTGGTGCTCAGCACCGTGCGGCTGCAGCGGCTCGACCCGGTCGACGAGGCCGCGGGGCAGGTGACGGCCGGCGCCGGCGTCACGATCGCGGCGCTGCACGAGCACGCCCGCGCCGCGGGCTGGATGTACGGCGTCGACCTCGCGGCCCGCGACAGCTGCACCGTCGGCGGCACGATCGGCACCAACGCCGGCGGCATCCGCGTCTGCTGCTACGGCATGACGCGCCGGCAGGTGGTCGGCGTCGAGGTCGTGCTGCCCGACGGCAGCGTCATCTCGCACCTGGGCGGGCTGCTCAAGGACAACACCGGTTACGACCTGGCGGGCCTCATGGTCGGCAGCGAGGGCACGCTCGGTGTCGTCACCGCGGCGCGGCTCGCGCTGCACCGACCGCCGCGGGCCTCCGCGGTCGCCCTCGTCGGTGTGCGCGACGCCTCGCACGGCCTCGAGCTGGTCGCCTCGGCGGTGCCCGACGGCTCGCGACTGCTGGCCGCGGAGATCGTGGATGCCCCTCTGCTGCAGGTGATCTGCGACCATGCCTCCCTCCCGTGGCCGCTCCCCTCGCGCCCCGCGCACGTCATGGTGATCGAGACCGAGAGCCCGGCACCCGGCGAGGTCGCCCTCGATCTGCCCGACGACCTCGACGTCGTCGTGGCGGTCGACGCCGTCGATCGCGCCCGGTTCTGGGACTACCGCGACCGCGCGGGCGAGGCCGTGACCGCGTTCGGGATCACGCACCGCTTCGACGTCACCGTGCCGCACGGCGAGTGGGACGCGTTCGTGGCAGATGCGACGCAGCGGCTCGCGGCGGTCGACGACGTCGCGCACGTCTTCTCGTTCGGCCACCTCGCCGACGGCAACATCCACTTCGAGGTGATCGGCCCGGCGGCCGACGACGACCGCGTCGACGAGATCGTGCTGCGCTGCGTCGCCGACCACGGCGGTTCCATCTCCGCCGAGCACGGGGTGGGCCGGGCGAAAGCGCCGTACCTGCACTACACGCGCTCCCCCGCCGAGATCGCCGCCATGCGCGCGGTGAAGAACGCCCTCGACCCGCAGGGCCTGTTCAACCCCGGCGCCCTCCTGGCCTGACCCCGCGCGGTCGATGTGCCCCGACCTGCGTGAGGCGGGTGGTGGGTTCCCCCATCCACCAGCCATGGGCAGGGATTCCTGCGCCTATCGGGGCCGGGGGCACACCGACCGCAGCTGGTCGGCGGGGGTTCACCGGGCGGCCACGTGTCGCAGGGGCGGTCGGCGTACGGCGATGGAACGATGGGCGCCGTGACCGAGGTCGTCGCGCACCGTGGCTCGAGCGCCGACGTACCCGAGCACACCCTCGCCGCCTACGAGCAGGCCGCGGCCGACGGCGCCGACGCCCTCGAGTGCGACGTGCGGCTCACGGCCGACGGGCACCTCGTGTGCGTCCACGACCGCCGCATCGACCGCACCAGCGACGGCCGCGGCATCGTCTCCACGATGACCCTCTCCGACCTCGACGGGCTCGACTTCGGCGCCTGGTACGCCGAGCAGCGCGAAGCCCGCGAGCGCGCCGATGCCGACGCGGCCCTGCGTCGGTCCCTGCGGCCCACGGAGCTGGCCTCGTTCACCGCGCAGCTCGCGGTGCAGCAAGCGGCGGCGCAGGCCGAGGACCTCGCGCGTCGGGTGCGCCTCGCCGGTCGCGGGCTGCTCGGCCGTCGCGAGCTGCGCGAGGCGGTGCAGGACGACGAGCCGGTCGTCGTCGACGAGGAGCGCCACGGCGTGCTGACGCTCGAGCGGCTGCTCGAGCTGGTGGTCGACTCCGAGCGCGAGCTGGGGCTCGCGATCGAGACCAAGCACCCCACGCGGTACGCCGGGCTGGTCGAGGAGCGCACGGTGGAGCTGCTGCGCCGCTTCGGCCTGGCGCGGCCGCGCAGCGAGCAGGACTCGCGGATCCGGATCATGTCCTTCTCCCAGCTCTCGGCGCGCCGCGTGCGTGCGCTCGCCCCCGGTCTGCCGACGGTCTTCCTCATGGAGCGGGTGCCGCTGCGGTTCCGCGACGGCTCGCTCCCCTTCGGCTCGCGCATCGCCGGTCCGTCGATCGAGGTCGTGCGCGCCTACCCCCGCTACGTGCAGCGGCTCCACGACGCCGGCAACAGCGTGCACGTCTGGACCGTCGACTCCCTCGACGACGTCGACGTGTGCGCCCGCGCCGGCGTCGACGCCGTGATCACCAACCGCCCGCGCGCGGTGCTGGAGCACCTGGGCCGCACGGTCGGCTGACCGTCCGGGCTACGCTCCCGGACCGTGGCCAACAAGCAGCGCTCCCCGCGTCCTGTGGTGTCCGATGCCGACGTCCCCGTGGTGGGTCTGCGCGAGCCGTGCCCGTGCGGGAGCGGCCGCCGGTACAAGGCCTGCCACGGCCGCGGCCTCGCTGCGGCGGGCGAGGCGCTGGTACGCCGCCCGTTCGAGGGCCTCGCGGGCGAGGGCGACTGGATCGCGATGCGCGAGATCGTCCCCTCGGCCACCGCGCCGCTGACCCTCGCCGGGGAGTACGCCGACGCTCTCGGTGGCCGCGAGGTGACGGTGGCCACCGTCCTGCCGCTCGCCTGGCCGGCGCTCGTGCGCCAGGACGGGTCGATCGTGCTCGGGCTGCAGACCGCGACGGGCACCGGCGACGCGTCGCGCGACGTCGCCGACGCCCTGCTGCGGGCGATCGACACCGAGCCCGGCCAGCCGGTGCCGCCCAGCCGCCCCGGCGCGGGGCCGCGGCTGCAGGACGTGCTCGACCCGGCCGCCGGGTTCGACGTCACGGTGCACGCCGGGTTCGACTTCTGGATCGAGGGCACCGGCGCCGAGATCACCGACGAGGTGGCCGCCTCGATGGACCGCGCCAACGCCGCTGTCGTGCCCACCGAGCGGCTGACCGGTGTGGAGGCGGCGTACTGGTGCCGCATCGGCGCCAAGGAGCACCTCCGGTGGGTGCTCCCCCACGACGAGGAGGAGCTGCTCACCGCGCTGGCCCGGCTGCACGCCCGCGGCGAGGACACCCTGGGCGCCGGCACCCGGCTGATCGGCACCTTCCGTGCCGACGGCCTGCTCGTGCCGGTCTGGGACCTCGTGCCGGGGGCGTCGGCGGAGGAGGTCGAGGAACCGGCGACCGCGTTCGCGGCGCGGCTCGACGCCGCTCTGGCCGAGACCGGCGACCTCGACGAGCCGACCCGCCGCGCCCGCGCCGGGCTGGCCAACCGGCAGGTCACGCTGCGCTGACTCGGCGGGTGAGCGACACCCGCCGGCATCGTCGCCGTGGGAGCCTCGCGGGCGGGTGGGCGCCGTACCAACGGTCTAGACCGATTCGCCCGCACGGGGACCCGGAATGGTAAAGGAATTGCCAAGAAGTCCCGCCCACAGGGAACCGCCGGTTGAGGTTCTGGCCGGATAGCCGTACGGTCTGAGCAGATCGGACGCCGCTGCATCCCCCGTCGGTGGCGTCCGATCGCTTTCTTTTCCCGGTCCCGTTCGGTGGGTCCCCCGTCCGGTCGATCGTGCGTTCCGCCGCAATTCCTGCGCCGATGGGTGGCAAAAAACTCCCCACGTGGGGGAGGTCACAAGAACACGTCGAGGTGGCATCGTGTCCCTTGGCCGACGCCGGGGTATCCCGACGACGGTCGGGAGTCCGCGGGGGTGTCGCCCGACCCGGTCGCCGCAGGGCGGCCGCGGACCGCGATCCGCAGACGCACGGCCCATCCGTTCCTCGGATGGGCCGTTCGGCGTCTCGGGAGCGGTGCGCCTCTCGGCGCCGGACCGCGCAGCGGGCTCAGCCGCGCACCAGCTCCACCAGGGTCACCGCCGCGAGGATCGCGAGCACGACCCCGCCGATGATGCCGATGCGCCACAACGGCACCCGCTTCTGCAGCCAGTCGCCGACGAGGACGCCGAAGCCGGCGACGGCGGTGAGGGCGAGCCACGCGCCGAGGAACACCGACAGCGGCGCGCCCGTGCGAGCCGCCTGACCGGCGGTGATCAGCTGCGTGAGGTCGCCCCACTCGGCGGTGAAGATGATGACGAACGTGGTGCCGAACGCGGCGAGCCCGCCCGAGCCGCCGCGCTCGCGCACGACCCGGTCGACCTCGGCGGCCTCCTCCGCCTCCTCCTCGGCCTCCGCGCCCCGCGCCCGGAGGCCGGCCCGGACGAGCAGGACGGCACCCACGGCGAAGAGGGTCGCGGTGACGCCTTGGACCAGCCGCTCCGGCAGCAGCCCGAGCAGCTGGCCGGCGGCGACGGCGATCACCATCTGGATCCCGAAGGCGACGGTCGCACCGATCCAGACCCACAGCCGGGGGAACCGCGTGGCGAGCACGAGGGTGGCGATGAAGGACTTGTCCGGCAGCTCGGCCGGGAAGATCACGAGGAACGTCGCGAGCAGCACCGCGAGGTCGAGGGTCCAGGTCACGTGCTCACTCGCCGATCTCGAGGCGGCCGGTGCGGCCGCCGGGCATCCGGTTGGTGGGGCGCTCGGGGGCGATCGTGGGCAGCGGCGGCGTACGCCGACCGCTCCATCGGGCGGGCACGGCGTCGATCCGCTCGGCCAGCGCGTAAGCGGCGGTCTCGTAGTTCACTCGCCAGCCGCGGAAGTGCGGCCACGCCTCCTCCGCCGTGCGTGCCATGGAGTAGCCCGCGGCCACGAGCTGCTCGTAGGCGTCGAGGAACTCGTCGAAGGTCAGCGAGACGTCGGAGTCGGGGTCGGGGTCCTCGTCGACGGCGATGCCTTCGGCACGGGCGATGTCGCGGACGGCCACGAAACCCTGCCGCAGCGCCACCCTGGTGGGGCCCTGCGGGATCTGCGGGTTGAGCGAGAGCTGCAGCGCCGCGGCGTCCATCACCGACAGCGCGGCGATGAGCCAGTTGCGCATCGGCTGCGCCGACCGGACGTGGATGAGCACGGGGTAGTTCACGTGGCTCTCGGCGACGTCGGCCGCCCAGTGCTCCCAGTCGCGCCAGAGGGTGAGGAGCTCGTCGGACGAGTTCACGATCGCGTGCCGCAGCAGGATCTCCGGTCCCCAG
>JAKOVT010000456.1 GCA_029781935.1 Actinomycetes bacterium
CCGGTGTCGATCTCGACGTCGACGGCGTCGAGGGCGGTCACGCGGGTGTCGCCGGTGCCGTAGACCTTGGTGAGCGCGGTGGCGCGAGCAGCGGGAGTCACCCGTCCACGCTAACCCGGGCTCTGGGAGCGCGCTCCGGCGATCCCCAGCGGCGCCGGTGCCCGTGGCTCGACTCAGGCCGGGGGAGCGGCCGCGGGGAGCGGCGGAGGCGTTCCGCCGAACGAGGGGCAGCGCGACTGGTGGTCGCACCAGTCGCACAGCCGCGAGGGGCTCGGACGCCAGTCGCCGGTCTCGTGCGCCCGCTGGATCGCCGCCCACAGCGCCGTCACCTTGCGCTCGGTGGCCCGGAGGTCGTCCTCGTCGGGCTCGTAGCGCAGGATCTGCTCGTTGCCGAGGTAGAGCAGCTGCAGCAGCCGCGGCACGACGCCGGTGGCGCGCCACAGCACGAGCGCGTAGAAGCGCATCTGGAACAGCGCCTTCTGCTCGTAGCCCTCGCCCGGCGCGCGGCCGGTCTTGTAGTCGACCACCCGGGTGTCGCCGGCGGCGTTGCGATCGAGCCGGTCGACGTATCCCCGCAGCACCAGGCCGTTGTCGAGCGAGGTCTCGACCCGCAGCTCGCGCTCGGCCGGCTCGAGGGCGGCCGGGTCCTCGAGCCGGAAGTAGGTCTCCACCAGGGGCACCGCGGACGCGAGCCACTCCTGGGCCTCGTCGGGGGAGTCGAAGAGCTCGGTGACCAGGGCCTCGTCCTGCTCCTTCACCGTCTCCCAGGCGCGGGGGAGCAGGGCGGTCGCTGTCTGGACGGTGCGCTGCGCCGGCGGGAGGTCGAAGAGATCCTCGAGCACCTGGTGGACGACGGTGCCCCGGACCGCCTCCCGGCTCGGCTTCTCGGGGATGCGGTCGACGACGCGGAAGCGGTAGAGCAGCGGGCAGGTCATGAAGTCCGACGCGCGGGACGGCGAGAGCGACATGCTCGGGCCGGTCTCCCACGCCTGGGCCGGGTCGACGACCTCGAGCACGGGGGCGGCGGCGGAGCCTGCCCCTTCGACGAGGGCGGAGGACTCGGTCTGCTCGGTCACGCTGCCGACCCTACGGCGGGCCGCCGACAACCCCGGGGCGACTCGCGACCCCCGGCGTGCCGGTCCGGCAGGGGTGCCCGCCTACTGTGGACGGGTGGTCGAGGAGCAGCGCGGGTCCGGGCTGACGTTCCGCCTGGGCGGGATCCCGGTCCACATGCCGTGGAGCAGCCTGCTCGGCATCGTGATCATCAGCTGGCTGTGGTTCGACTTCTTCTCGTTCGATCCCACCGACGGGACCCGGGCCTACGTCCTGACCGGGGCCTTCGCCGTGCTCCTCTACGTCACGATCCTGGGGCACGAGCTGGCCCACGCGGTGGTGGCCCGGGCCTCGGGATTCCCGGTCAGCGGGATCACCCTGTGGTGGCTCGGCGGGTTCACCACCTTCCGGCGCACGGTGGCCTCGCCGCTGCGCGACGGGCTCATCGCCGCGTCCGGCCCGCTGACGTCGCTGGTGATCGGCGTGCTGGCGGGGCTCGTGGCGACGCTGTCCTACCGCGGGAACGTCACCGTCTACGTGCTGGCGTACGCGCTGTCGTTCTCGAACGTGTTCCTCGCGATCTACAACTCGCTCCCGGGACTGCCTCTCGACGGCGGGAACGTGCTGCGCTCCGTCGTTTGGGGGATCACGAAGGACGAGCGACGCGGGACCGTCGTCGCGGCCTGGGGCGGGCGCGTCGTGGCCGTCCTCGTCATGACCATCCCGTTCTGGACGGCGTTCCGGAACGGCAGGTCGCCGGACCTGGTCAGCGTGGTGTTCAGCGTGGCCATCGGCTTCTTCATCTGGCAGGGCGCGAGCCAGGCGCTCACGAGCGCGGCGGTCCATGCGCGGGTCCCCGGGCTCTCGGCGCGGACGCTCTCGCGGCCCGCGGTCGTGGTCGTGGCCGACACCCCGCTCGCCGAGGCGCTCCGCCGGGCCGAGGCGGA
>JAKOVT010000355.1 GCA_029781935.1 Actinomycetes bacterium
ACCTGGAAGTCGACCGCGGCGGCGCCGACGCCGATGAGGCCGGGGCCGGCGCTCGTGCCCTGGGCTGCGAGGCCGTGGCAGGAGGAGCAGCCCTCGAGGTAGAGCTGCTTGCCCTGGTCGACGACGGCCTGCGAGGCGGTCGTCGGCGCGGCCTCGGCGGTGCCGGTGACGGCGGCGTACCCGACGCCGGTGGCCACGAGGCCCGCGAGGAGGACGACGAGGCCGGTGGCCTTGTGCCGTCGTAGTGAGGTGCTGGTCACGAGTGCGCCTTCGTGTGGTGGGTACGGGGGCGGGTCGAGGTCAGGAGCGTCACTTGATGAGGTAGATCATCGTGAACAGGGCGATCCACACGACGTCGACGAAGTGCCAGTAGTAGGACACGACGATCGCCGAGGTGGCCTGGCGGTGGGTGAAGCGGCGCGAGGCGTAGGTGCGGCCGAGCACGAAGAGGAACGCGATGAGGCCGCCGGTGACGTGCAGGCCGTGGAAGCCGGTCGTGAGGTAGAAGACCGAGCCGTACGCCGAGGTCGACCAGGTGACGCCCTCGCCCACGAGCTGGGCGTACTCGGTGATCTGGCCGGCGACGAAGACCGCGCCCATGACGAACGTGATGATGAACCAGCGCCGCAGCTTGTGGACGTCGCCGCGCTCCGCGGCGAAGACGCCCATCTGGCAGGTGACCGAGGAGAGCACGAGGATCGTGGTGTTGACCGCCGCGAACGGCACGTTGAGCTTCTCGGTGAACTCCGACCACTCGGCCTGGTTCACCGCACGCATCGTGAAGTACATCGCGAACAGCGCCGCGAAGAACATCAGCTCGCTGGCCAGCCACACGATGGTGCCCACGGCCACGAGGTTGGGCCGGTTCGCCGGCGCGTGCGCGGGTGCGTTCTCGATCACGGTTGCGGTCGCCACGCGCGGCATTGTGTCAGGTCCGGGGCCCGTGCGCGGCCCCACCCCCTCACTCCGTGGCACGGCGCGTCGCGGCCGTCGGGAGGGGACCGCTCCCGCGTTCCGCGGCACGGTAAATCGGGGCCGGCGAGGTGCGTCCGGGTGCGGCGTACCGCCTCGGCGAGGACCCTCGTGCCGAGGGGCGCTGCGCCTGGACCGCGGCGTGCCGCGACCTGGCCGCCGCCCCGCGGGGCGTGCGCGCGGCCGGTGGCTACGATGGCGCCATGAGCACCGCCGTCGAGCAGCGACCCCTCACCGTGCTGGTCTACAGCGACGACGTCACGGTCCGGAATGCGGTCCGCACCGCGCTGGGTCGCCGCCCGGCGGCCGACCTGCCCGTCATCGCGTACGAGGACTTCGCCACCGAGGCGGCCCTGGTACGGCGGATCTCCCAGGGCGGCGTCGACCTCGCGGTGCTCGACGGCGAGGCCGTCCCCTCCGGCGGCATGGGCATCTCGATGCGCCTGCGCCGCGAGATCCACAACGCGCCGCCCGTGCTGCTGCTGACCGGGCGTCCGCAGGACGCCTGGCTGGCCACCTGGTCGCAGGCCGAGGCCGTCGTGCCGCACCCGATCGACCCGCTCGTGCTCGCGCGCACCGCCGCGTCGCTGCTGCGCCCCCGCGTGGCCGTCACCTCGTCCTGACCGCCCTCGGCCGCTCCGGCCCGGCACCGCTCTTGTTCTCTCTACGTCGCGTCGCGCTGCGCCCGCTCGGGCCGCTCTCCCGCCGAGCCCGCCCGGCACGGAACCGCCCGTCCGAGACGGGGCCGCCCTGGCTAGGGTTCGCTCCGTGAGCACTCCCGCGACGTCCTCGTCGGCACCGGCTCCCGACCCCGTCGAGCGGGCCTGGCCCGACCTCACGGCGGCCCTGCTCCGCCGCGAGGACCTCGGACCCGACGACACGGCGTGGGCGATGGCCCGCGTGATGGAGGGCGACGCAACCCCGGTGCAGCTCGCCGGCTTCCTCGTGGCGCTGCGCGCCAAGGGGGAGACGCCCGGCGAGGTGGCCGGCCTGGTGTCGGCGATGCTCGACCACGCGGCGCTCGTCGACATCGATCCGTCGGTCGGCCCGACCGTCGACACCTGCGGCACCGGCGGAGATCGCTCCCACACCGTGAACATCTCGACGATGGCCGCCGTCGTCGTCGCGGCTGCGGGCGCCCCGGTCGTCAAGCACGGCAACCGCGCCGCGAGCTCGGCCGCGGGGTCGGCCGACGTGCTCGAGGCGCTCGGCGTGGCCGTCGACCTGTCGCCGGGCCTGGTCGGGGAGTGCCTCGCCGACGCCGGCATCGTGTTCTGCTTCGCCCCGGTCTTCCACCCCGGCATGCGCCACGCCGCGGTCGCCCGCCGCGAGCTCGGGGTGGCCACGGTGTTCAACGTGCTCGGCCCGCTCGCCAACCCGGCGCGCCCCGCGGCGCAGGTGGTCGGGTGCGCCGACCCTCGGCTGGCCCCCGTGATGGCCCAGGCACTGCTCGAGCGCGGCACCCGGGCGCTCGTCGTCCGGGGCAACGACGGTCTCGACGAGCTCTCGACGCACGCCCCGACGACCGTCTGGGACGCGACGGGCACGGCGGTCGTCGCGGCGGAGATCGACGCCCTCGACCTCGGCATCGCGCGTTCCGAGCCCGGAGCGCTGCGGGGTCAGGACGCGGTGTACAACGCCGCCGTCGCGCGGGCCGTGCTCGCCGGCGAGCGGTCGGCCGCGCTCGACCCCGTGCGCGACGCTGTGCTGCTCGGTGCGGCCGCGGCCCTGGTGGCCCACGACGCGGTGCCGGGGACCGGAGCGTCGGCGTCGGTGGGCGACCGGCTGGCGGCCGCGCTGCCCCGAGCGGCCGCGGCGATCGACGACGGGTCCGCGGGCGCGGTGCTCGACCGCTGGATCGCCACGTCGCAGCGGCTCGCCGCGCGCTGAGGGCGGCGCGCGGCCGGACCGTCAGCGCTCAGTCGAGGCCGATGGCGAAGGCGCTCTCGAGGTCGTGCTTGCTGTAGGTCCGGAACGCGATGTGCGTCTGGGTCTCCACGATGCCCGGCACGCGTGCGATGCCGTCGGTGACCACGGCGCTCACGTCGTCGAGCTGACGGACCCGTACCAGCGCCACGAGATCGAGGTCGCCGGTGACGGAGTAGACCTCGCTGACGCCGTCGAGCGCGGCGATGGTCTCGGCGACCCCGTTCACGGCGTCGACGTCGGTGCGGATGAAGACGAGGGCGGTCACCATGGCCGCCACCCTAGGCCGCACGGCCCCTTGATGGGCGGCGCTCGCATCGCCGACGGCGGTCACCCCGCGGGCCGCAGGCTGCGCTCAGCCGCCGGCGCGACCACGACCTCGGCACGCGCGGAGCTCTGCAGCCGGGCGAGCAGCCCGCCGGCGCCGTGGGCCGGCAGCGACCACGCGACCTCGGACGGTCCGGGGACGAGGCGCACGCCGTCGGACTCCAACCACCGCAGCACGCGCACGGTCTCCTCGACCAGTGCGGCCGGGGCGGGGCCGTCGGCGGGCTGCACCTGCTCGCTCGTGGCGATCAGGGCGTCGACGGCGGGGCGTGGGTCGACGCCGCGAGCGACGACGGTGGCGCCGGCGAGCCGGCCGTGGCGCACGACGTGGATCTCCCACCCGCGCTCGGCGGTGGGCCGCGCGGCGACGAGTTCGGGCAGCGCGGCCAGCGACGCGATCTCCTGCGCTCGAGCGGCTCCGCGCGCGAAGGCCTCGAGGCGGTCGCGCCACTGCGCCGCCTCCTCGTAGCGCAGGTCGGACGCCAGCGCGGACAGCCGTGCGAGCAGGGCCGACTCGACGATCCGGGCGTCGTCGAGCAGCGCCCGGCGGGCGGCCTCGGCGAGCGGTGCGTAGCCCTCGCGGTCGACCTCGCCGATGCACGGCGCGCTGCAGCGGCCCATCTCGGCCAGCACGCACGCCGACCCGAGCCCGCGCG
>JAKOVT010000005.1 GCA_029781935.1 Actinomycetes bacterium
CCGAGCTCGTCGGTGCGGATCGGCTCGCAGAACTCGATGATCCACTTGCTCGGCAGCGGCACGAGGCCGAGCGGGCCGAGCCAGGGGAAGGTCGGCGTGATCGGGAAGTACGGGAGGCCGAACAGCCGCGCGAGGGTCTTGGCGTTGGCGATCATCGGGTAGATCTCCTCCGCCCCGACGATCGCGGTCGGCACGATCGGCGTCTTGGTCTTCAGCGCGGTGGCGACGAAGCCGCCGCGACCGAACCGCTGCAGCTTGTAGCGCTCGCTGTAGTTCTTGCCGATGCCCTTGAACCCCTCGGGCCAGACGCCGACGACCTCGCCGGTCGACAGCAGCCGCTCGGCGTCGGGGTTGCAGGCCAGGGTGTGGCCCGACTTGCGGGCGATCTCACCCATGATCGGTGCCTGGAAGACGAGGTTGGCGCCGAGCATGCGCAGGTTGCGATGCGCGGGGTGGTGGTCGTGCAGCGCGAGCTGGGTCATGACCGAGTCGAGCGCGATCGTGCCGGAGTGGTTGGCCACGACGAGCGCGCCCCCCTCCGACGGGACGTTCTCGATGCCGCGGGTCTCCACCCGGAACCACTTCTCGTAGAGCGGGCGCAGCGGCGCGAGGAGCACACGGTCGGTGAGCTCGGGGTCGAAGCCGAAGTCGTCGACCTGGTACTCGCCGGTGAGCCGGCGGCGCAGGAAGTCCAGCCACTCGGCGAGGCCTTCATCGAGGCGCGACGGCGAGCCGTCGATGTCGTGCTCGCCCTCGGCGATCAGCTCCATCGCGTCGGTGGCGGCCTGCACGACGTCCTGGGTCGGCACCTTGGCCTTGCGCGGCCGAGGACCTGTGGCGCCGGCCTCGCGGGCCGCGCGCGACGCGGCCTTGCGACCGGGGTCGTCCCCGCCGCTGATCGGGATCACGGTGGCGTCAGGCACGTCCGGTCGCCTCCTCCCGCAGGCGCGCGGCCAGGCGCGCCTCCGACAGCGTCGAGGTGCCGAGGGCGTGCGCGATGCCGCGCTCGATCGCCTCGGCCTGGTGCTTGGGGAGCTGGTGGTCGAGGCCGCGCTCGTGCACGAACTCGATGAAGGCGTCGCGGGTCGTGTACGACGGCACGAAGCCGATGCGCTCGCGCAGCCGGGTGGTGTCCAGGCCGCGCCCGTAGGTGAGGAACTTGATCTGCTCGGGCGAGAAGTCCGCCAGCCCGGCACGGCGGAACCAGCCGCCGACCATGCCGACCATCGGCGTGGGCACCGGCAGGATCGCCTTGCCCGCGAGCCGCAGCGCCTGCGACAGCATGAGGACGCCGTCGCCGGCGACGTTGTACGTGCCGGGGTGCTCGCCGAGCGCCGCGATGCGGATGACCTCGAGGCCGTCGTGCTCGTGGACGAACTGCAGCCGGGCGTCGTGCCCGAGCACGGTCGGTACGACGGGGAGCCCGAAGTACGCCGCCATCGGCGTATCGACCTTCGGGCCGATGAAGTTCGCGAAGCGGAACGTCGTGACGGCGACGTCGCGGCGGCGGCGGGCGAAGCCGCGGACGTAGCTCTCGACCTCGACGCTGTCCTTGGCCCAGCCCGACCTCGGCTGGCTGCGCGGCTCGGTGTCCTCGGTGAACATCGCCGGGTCCTTGGGGCCGGCTCCATAGACCGACGAGGTCGACTTCACGATGAGCCGCTGGATGCTCTCGGCCTTCTGGCACGCGGCGAGAAGCTGCATCGTGCCGATGACGTTGATCTCCTTCATCGTCACGCGGCCGCCGGCCTGCACCGGGGTCGACAGGACACCCATGTGCACGACGGTGTCGACGCCGGCCGCGGCGATGACCTTCCCGATGATGGGGTTGCGGATGTCGGCGCGCACGAAGTCGGCTCCGCCGATGTCCTCCCGCGGCGGGACGATGTCGACCCCGACGACGCGCTCCACACCCGGGTCGCGGGACAGGATCGCGGCCATCCGCGACCCCAGGTGCCGCGACACCCCGGTGACGAGCACGACCCGGCCGCTCACCCCGCACCTCCGTCCGGGGCCTCCCGGCCCCTGCGTCCGATCATGCCCCAGCCGGAACGCCTGAGGGAGGCGACCCCACGGGTCGCCTCCCTCAGCGTTGCCTTCGCTCGCTCGCTACTTCTTGTTGCGACGCTGCACGCGCGTCTTCTTCAGCAGCTTGCGGTGCTTCTTCTTCGCCATGCGCTTGCGGCGCTTCTTGATGACGGAGCCCACGGGCCAACCTCACTTGTCCGGACTGCGGCGCCCGGAGGGAGCCACGAACGTGCGCGCGGGATGCCGCACGCGACCGGGGCCAGCCTACCTGGCTCGCCGACGTGCTCGGGCCGGGCACCCCCGGCCCCTCCCCGCGCAGGGTCAGGCGGTCTCCACGAAGGAGTCGCGGAGGTAGTCGTGCACGGCCTGCTCCGGCACCCGGAAGCTGCGGCCCACACGGATGGCGGGGAGCTCGCCGCCGTGCACCAGGCGGTACACGGTCATCTTCGACACGCGCATCACGGTCGCCACCTCGGCCACCGTCAGGAACCGCACCTCCGAGAGAGGCCGCTCGTTGCTCGCCATCACGTCACAGTCCTTCGCCACGGCTGTGGCGGATCCGGCTTCCCCACCCGACCCGCGACGACACACCCGCGTGGTCCGCAGAGTAGTGGCGGCCGGTGCTCGTGGGGAAGGTGTGACCGGACCCCGAT
>JAKOVT010000009.1 GCA_029781935.1 Actinomycetes bacterium
GGGGGACGACGCGTCTACGACAACGTGCGCAAGTTCGTGCTCTACATCTTCGCGCACGCGACTCCGGAGGTCGTGCCGTTCCTCGTGTTCGCATTGTCGGGTGGACGCGTTCCTCTCCCCATCACCGTGCTGCAGATCCTCTGCATCGACATCGGTACCGAGACGCTGCCGGCTCTGGCGCTCGGTCGCGAGCGCGCGGAAGCCGGTCTCATGAGCCGGCCGCCGAGGCCGTCGGCCGAACGGCTGATCCGCGGCGGACTGCTGCTGCGCGCCTGGCTCCTGCTCGGCGGGGTGTCCGCCCTGCTCGTCACGGCAGGCTTCTTCTGGACGCTCCTCTCGGGTGGCTGGTCGCCTGGGGCGGACGTCGCCGTCGGGGCGCCGCTCCACGACGTCTACCTTCAGGCGACCACGATGACGTTCCTCGGGATCGTCGCCTGCCAGGTGGGCACGGCGTTCGCGGCCCGCACCGATCACGCGTCGTTGCGCTCGATCGGCGTCCTCTCGAACACCATGCTGCTCTGGGGAGTGGCGTTCGAGCTGCTCTTCGCGATGCTGGTCGTGGTCGTGCCCGGCGTGAGCGAGGTTCTCGGCATGAGCGTCCCGCCGGTCGCGCAGCTGGCCGTGCTCCCCGCGTTCGCACTGCTGGTCTGGGGAGCGGACGAGGTGGTCCGGTGGCTGCGTCGCCGCTCCTCATCTGCGACGACGACGGCGCCGACGGACGTCCGCTGACGGCCCACACCTGGGGGGCGCACCCTTCTCGGAGTGCAGGCGCGTGAGGTCGAGGGCTCTCGCCGGGTTAGCGTGTGCCGCGACAGCAGCGCGTCCTGGGCGGAGGAACGTCGGATGGGTCGTCGTACGTCGGAGTGGACGTGCGCGTGATCCGGGTCTTGGCGGCTGTCGTGATCGCCGGCGTTGTGCTGTCCGCGTGCAGCAACCCTCGGCACGTAGCAGGGTCCGCCGACGTCGCGCCGCAAGCACGACCGACGGCGACGGTCCCTGTCGACCGGCCGACGGGCACGACGGCGTCCTGGACGTACGCCTCCTCGTACGAGGTGCAGGCACCGGTCGACGCGAGCCCGCCTCCGACCCCGCGCTGCACTTCGGCCGGTGGCGCCGACTGGCTGGCGCACGAGCGGAACCTGCCCGGCGCGTCGGACTGGCGCCGCGCGAACACCGAGCTGTCACCCCGCGTCACCCTGTACCCCGACCGACCGTCAGCCGGATGCGGTGAGTCCGTCGACGTGCGTCTCGGCGGTCGAGGCGCGCAGGGAGTGGTCGTGCGCGCCTACCGGGTGGGCTGGTACTCCGGCGCCGGCGCGCGGCTGGTCTGGTCGTCGTCCCCGGTCGATGTCCCTCGTGCCGCGCCTGCTCCCGTCCGGGGCCGTGCCGTGCCCTCGCCTCGGTGGACGACCACGGTGCGGCTGCCGGTGGACCAGCGGTGGCCGCCCGGTCTCTACCTGCTGGTGGCGCAGGTGCACGGACGACCGTCCGGCGAGGCGGGCTTCGTCGTGCGCGACGACGCGGCACAGGGCGCTGCCGCGGTCCTGTACTCCAACCTGACCTGGGCCGCCTACAGCCTCGCCGGTGGGGCGAGCCTCTACCGCGGCGCGACCGGCAGCTCCGACTCCCGTGCGCTCTCGGTCGCTGTGCAGCGACCGCTCATGTTCCACTCCGGCAGCCCGCTGCTGACCTACGACGTCCCCGTCGCGCAACTGCTCGACCGCGCCGGTGTCGCGGCCGACCCGCTGGTCGACACCGACGTCGACGCCTGGCCCTCCCTGCTCGTGCACCGCACCGAGGTCGTGCTGCCCGGGCACAGCGAGTACTGGACGCGTGCGATGTTCGACGCGCTGACC
>JAKOVT010000016.1 GCA_029781935.1 Actinomycetes bacterium
CTTCGGCGGCACCGTCCTGCACTCCGCCGACTACAAGGGCCCGGACGTGCTGCGCGGCAAGCGCGTCCTCGTCGTGGGAGCCGGCAACACCGGATGCGACGTCGCGGTCGAGAGCGCGCAGAACGCGGCGCGCACCTGGCACTCGACGCGTCGCGGCTACTACTACAACCCCAAGTTCACGATGGGGCGGCCGAGCGACCAGGTGGCCGACAGCCTCCTCGCGCTGCGCATCCCGCTCTCGGTACGCCGGGTGCTCTTCAACTCCACGCTCAAGATCGCGGTCGGCGACCTCACGAAGTTCGGCCTCAAGCGGCCCGACCACAAGTTCTTCGAGACGCACCCGATCGTGAACCAGCAGCTCGTCTACTACGTCGGCCAGGGCGACATCGCGCCGGTCGACGACATCGCGCGCTTCGACGCCGACGGCGCCGTCTTCACCGACGGCACACGCGCCGACGTCGACGTCGTGGTCTTCTGCACCGGCTACCTCGTCGTGTTCCCGTTCCTCGAGCGGGAGTGGCTCAACTGGCAGGGAGACCACCCGCAGCTGTTCCTTCAGATGTTCACGCCGTCCTTCGACACGCTCGTCGTGAGCGGGCTGATCCAGCCCGACAGCGGCCAGTGGACGCTCGCGCACTGGCAGGGGGTGCTGGCCGCGCGTGTCGCCGAGGCCCTGCGCGACGACCCGGTGCGCGCACGAGCGTTCCTGTCGCGCGCGCCGCACGAGGCGGGTCGCCGGTACTCCGCCGGCGCCACCTACAAGGACTCCACGCGGCACTACTACGAGGTCGCGCACCAGGACTACCTCGCTGCCCTCCAGGAGGCGATCCGCGAGCTGGAGACGCACGCGACGAGGCGCAGCGCATGAGGCTCACCCGCGCCGTGCGCCCGTGGGACTGGGCGTTCCCGCCGTCGCCCGTCGGCCATCGCGAGGTGATCAGCGCCGTCCCCGACGAGCCCACCGGGCGGCCGCCGCTGCTCATGGTGCACGGGCTCGCGCACGCCGCCTGGTGCTTCGGCGAGCACTGGGTGCCTGCCGCGGCCGAGGCGGGATTCCCGTCGTACGCCGTGAGCCTGCGCGGCCACGGCGGGTCGGCCGGTGCTCGTCACCTGCGCCGCACCCTCACGCGCGACTACGTGCACGACGTGCTGCAGACCATCACCGAGCTGCCCGAACCACCGGTGCTGGTCGGGCACAGCAACGGGGCTCTCGTCGCTCAGCTCGTCGCCGACCGGTATCCGCTGCGCGGTCTCGTGCTGCTGACGCCGGCGCCGCTGCACTCCGCGGTCGGCGACCTGCTCGCGATTGCTAGGGACCGCCCGGGCGACGCGCTCGGCGCGGTCGTCGGGCGCACGCTGTCGATGGAGCCCGACATCCTCTTCGAGGGGCTCGATCCGCAGACCGCGCGCCGCTACTCCGACCGCACCGGTCCGGAGTCGCCGCTGGTGCAGTGGGAGCTGCTGCTGCGGCGCGCACGCGGCCCGGTGCGCTGCCCTGTGCTCGTCATCGGCACACCGGACGACCGGCTGGTGCGGCCCGCCGACGTCGAGCGCACCGCCGCCGACTACGGCGTCGAGCCCATCTGGTTCCCCGGCATGGGGCACGACCTCATGCTCGACCGCGGCTGGGAGGACGTGCTGGCGACCGTGCTCGACTTCGCGGCCCCCCTGCCGCCGTGGGGGACGGCGCGCCCGCGATGAGCGACCCGCGCGAGGTGCTCGCGGCCTGGGACGCGGGCGCGGTCCCGGACCGCGCGGCGGTGAAGACCGCCGTGAAGCGCACTCTCGCCGTGCTCGTGGACACGGCACCCGGGCGCGCGGTGGAGGTGCGCGTCCCGCCGTACGCCGCCGTGCAGGCGATCGGCGGCACGACGCACCGCCGCGGCACGCCACCGGCCGTCGTGGAGTGCGACGCACGCACGTGGCTCGCGCTGGCCACCGG
>JAKOVT010000021.1 GCA_029781935.1 Actinomycetes bacterium
CGTCAGCCCCGAGTAGCTCGTCTCCGACATCGACAGCGCCCATCGTCGTCCAGCCCGTCGGGGTGGGCAGGGGCGTGTCGACTGCGAGCCCCTTGTAGTCGAGGATGCGGGCCGCGCCCGAGGGCAGCTCGTCGGCGCGGTCGATGATGCCCTTGAACGGGACGCCACCGATGCTGACCTCGAGCACCTCCTCGGCGGAGACGACATCGCCGTGGGTCACCTCCAGGTTGCGGAGGGCGCGCACGACGTGGCCCCAGGCGAGCCGGCGCTGGCCGCGTTCGACGCCGGCCCACTGCTCGTCGGCGAGCGCCAGCGCGGCGGCAGCCGTCCGCTCACCCGGCGGGAAGGCAGCCAGGCCCTCCAGCACGGCGTGAGCGAGCGTCCCGACCTCGGCCTCGGGGCCAGCCGGGTCGGGGACCTTCATCACGTACTTGGCGTACCACTTCTGCGGGCAGGACTCGTAGGTGTCGGCCGCCGATGGCGACAGGTAGGCCGGGCGCGGCAGCTCGCCGGTCACGAGATGTCCTCGAGGTCCACGAGGATGAAGGCGGCCGAGGGCTCCGGCGGGAAGGCGGACACGAGGACGGAGCCGTCGTGGTGGACGACCAGCCACCGGAGGCCGGCGCGCCCGCGCACGGCGTCAGCGACCCGGAGCGCGAGCCCGTGGTGGAGGCCCTGCCCTTGCCCGGTGAGGACCGCGAACAGCTCGGCCAGCCGGTACAGGGCGCCGCCCACGACCACGTCGTCGGGCGCGAACGAGCGCGCCCGACCGGAGCCCGGAGCGACGTTGGCTTCACCGAACACGCCGACGGAGCAGTAGAGGCGGACCTGCCGCTCGGTGAGGCCGGACAGGTCGGCGAGGTCGTCGGTGTTGAGGGCGACGGTCGCGGTCATTCGGGCGGCTCCAGCGCGGGAGCTTCCCCGCCGGGAGGCGGAGGCGGGACTGCCCCCTCGAAGCGGCGGAGCGCGACGCGAGCCTCAGCCTCGGGGGAGAGCGCCGCGCCGAGGGGCGCGGCCAGGACGCCGGCGACCACGAGCTGTTCGACCAGGGAGACGGCGGCGTCGACGGGCAGCCCGAGCGTGATGGCGTGCGCCTCGACCGCGGCCAGCGTGTCGGGGGAGAGCAGCTCGGATGGCGGCATAGCGTCACCATACAACGGCGGGAAGGGCGACTCGTCGCCGGCGACGTTGAGCTTCGCCAGACGTTCGCAGAGCGGGCCGAGCGGGCGACCGGCCATGACGAGCGGGTAGGCGAGCGCGAGCACGCGGTCGAGGATGGCGTACTGCTCCTCGTCGGGGAGCGCGGCCGGGATGCCGGTGTCGAAGCTCGTGGTGTCGGGGGCGTCGTCGAAGTAGCCGGTGATGGAGCAGGTCAGCAGGAAGCCGAGGCCGCCCGGCTCGAGCGAGACGGTGACGGGG
>JAKOVT010000055.1 GCA_029781935.1 Actinomycetes bacterium
CGCGGTCTACAACGCGCCGGTCGTCTTCTTCTGCCAGAACAACCAGTGGGCGATCAGCGAGCCGCTCGAGCGGCAGAGCCGGATCCCGCTCTACCGGCGCGCCGACGGCTTCGGCGTCCCCGGCGTGCGCGTCGACGGCAACGATGTGCTCGCCGTGCTCGCCGTCACGAGCGCCGCGCTGCAGGCCGCTCGCGAGGGCCAGGGCCCCACGCTCATCGAGGCGTTCACCTACCGCATGGGTGCGCACACGACCTCCGACGACCCCACCCGCTACCGCGTGAGCGCCGACCTCGACGCCTGGAAGCTCAAGGACCCGATCGAGCGGCTCAAGGTCTACCTCGCCCGCAACGGCTGGGCCGACCGCACCTACTTCGACAGCATCGACGCCGAGGCGGAGGCCCTCGCGATCAAGCTCCGCGACGACTGCCGCTCGATGCCGGATCCCGCACCGGCGTCGATGTTCGACGACGTCTACGCCGAGCCGCACCCGCTCGTCGACGAGGAGCGCGAGGCGTTCACGGCGTACCACGCCTCCTTCGTAGGAGGGCAGCACTGATGGCCGTCACGACTCTCGCCAAAGCGATCAACGCCGGTCTCCGCCGCTCGCTCGAGAACGACCCGAAGGTCGTGCTCATGGGCGAGGACATCGGCAAGCTCGGCGGCGTCTTCCGCGTCACCGACGGCCTGCAGAAGGACTTCGGGGAGGACCGCGTCATCGACTCGCCGCTCGCCGAGAGCGGGATCCTGGGAACCGCAGTCGGTTTCGCGATGCGCGGCTTCCGGCCGGTGGTCGAGATCCAGTTCGACGGCTTCGTGTTCCCGGCCTTCGACCAGATCGTGTCGCAGGTCGCCAAGCACCACGCGCGCTCCGGCGGCCGCACGAAGATGCCGATCACGATCCGCATCCCGTACGGCGGCGGCATCGGCGCGGTCGAGCACCACAGCGAGTCGCCCGAGGCCTACTTCGCGCACACCGCGGGCCTGCGCGTGATCTCGCCGTCGAACCCGATGGACGCCTACGTGATGGTGCAGCAGGCGATCGCGTGCGACGACCCGGTCGTGTTCTTCGAGCCCAAGCGCCGCTACTGGGACAAGGCCGACGTCGACGACACGGTCGACATCGCCTCCGCGCTGTCGCCGTTCCAGGCGCGCGTCGTGCGGCCGGGGTCGTCGGCCACCGTCGTCTGCTACGGCCCGATGGTGCGCACCTGCCTCGAGGCCGCGACGGCCGCGGAGCACGACGGCACCGACCTCGAGGTGATCGACCTGCGCTCGATGTCGCCGCTCGA
>JAKOVT010000060.1 GCA_029781935.1 Actinomycetes bacterium
CACCCGCTGGGGTGAGCGTCCCATCGAGTTCGCGTGCGCCGTCGCGCTCTCGGCGCGCTTCGGGATCGACCTGGACCTCGCCGCCCTCACCCCCGAGGAGACGGCGATCCTCCGTCGGGCGGTCGCACTGGCCCGGCGCACTCAGCCCGTCGTGCAGCACGGCCGGTTGCAGCGGCTCGTCTCGCCCGTCGACGAGACGAGCTCCGACCGGGCAGCGCTCGGCTACGTGTCGGCCGACGCTCGCAGCGCGGTGTTCTTCGCGTACCAGCTCGAGGCAGGCGACGCTCCGGCACCGACGCTCCGATTCACCGGACTCAACCCGTCCACCACCTACCGCGTCACCCACACCGACCTGCTCGGCGACCCCACCGGCGTCGGCCACCTGACCGGGTCGCAGCTCGCGGGCGGCGGCGTGACCTGGCCGCTCGACGCGCCGCTTCGTGCGGCGATGTGGGAAATGGTCGCCGAACCCTGATCGGGTACCGCTCAGAGCGTCACCCGCACCGGCTTCGCCGACCCGCTCCCGCGACCTCGACCAAGCTGTCCGTCGCCTTCGGCTCCCCAGCAGCGAATGTCGTTGCGGCCGACGAGAGCGCACGTGTGGAACGTGCCGACAGCGACGTCGCGGACGTCGCGAAGGTCGACCTCGACCGGCCTCGGCCGCGCCGCGGCGGCTTTGGAGCCGCTCGTCTGGCCGAAGACATCGTCGCCCCAACACGACATCCGCCCGCCCCGCAGCACCGCACATCCCGACCAGTCGCCGATCGACAACTGTTCGACGTGATCGAGCCCGATGACCGTCGACGGCGTGACCGCGTCAGCGATCACTCCGACGCCGAGCTGCCCGCGGTTCGAGCGACCCCAACACGTGACCGTGCCCGCTCGAAGTCGAGCGCACGCGTGCGCTTCCGCCGCGACGACCTCGATGGCGTCCTTCACTCCCGGCACGCGCTGTGGGGTCGGGTTGGAACCCGAAAGCGTCGCTCGGCCGAGCTCCCCGGAAAGATTCGAGCCCCAACACCAGACCCCACCGTTGCGGGCCAACGCACACGAAAGCCGGTCGGCCACCGCGACCGAGCGGATCGCGGGAAGTCCACCGACTGCAACCGGACGACGACGGCTCGCTCCGCGCACACCGAGCTGGCCGGCGTCGTTCGCGCCCCAGCACACGACTGACGCGTCGTCGCGGACCGCGCAGCTGTGGTCGGCGGCGACCGCAATCACCGCCGCCGCGCGCTGTGCTGCGTCGGTCGCGGTCGCGTTGCCGCCACCCCCACACCGGGCGTCACCGTCCTCGATCGCGCACACGCGTCCGCCCCCGGCGGTGAGGTCGGTCGCGCCGGAAACCGCCGCGCCTCCGTCGGGGCTCCCGAGTTGGCCGCCCGCGGCAGAACCCCAGCACCGCACGTCGCCGCCGTCGAGCCGCGCACATGTTGCGAGACCCGAGCTCACGAGCTGCTTCACGCTCCCGTCACCACCGCCGTCGCTTCCCGTCGCGAACAGGGCGACCAATGCTGCGGCGACGAGTGCGACCACGATTACCCCGACGAGCGCTCGGCGTCGACGGATCTGCCGGCGCCGGGCCTGGCGCTGAGCGTCCCGGGACGTGCGACGGGGCAGCGACGGCTCCGCCTCGTCGCGCGGTTCGGGTTCAGGCTGCGGTTCGCCAACAACCTCTGGCTCCGGCTCTGCGCGTGGCTCCGCTCGCGCCTCAACCTCCGGCTCTGCGCGCGGCTCCGCTCGCGGCTCCACCTCCACCTCCGGCTCCGGCTCCGGCTGCAGTTCTGGGCGCACCCGAGGCTGCCGCTGCACCTCGGATTCAGCCTCGACCGGACGTACCTCATCCGGTTCCCGTCGCACCCTCGGCACCCACTCGAGGTCGCGTCGCCGCACGTTGCTCGTCCAGCGGTGCCCGTTCCAGAAGCGATAGAGGTCGGGATCGTGTGGGTCGTCGTACCAGCCGGCCTCGGGTGCGTCCTCAGCCACGGTCCACCCCCACCACGAGTTGGGCGACACCGACCGCCGACCGCGGTGCGTCGTCGCCGGCGGGCGAACCTCGATCGCCGCCGGCCCGGTATGAACGGTCAGCGGCAGGGCGCTCGTCACTTTGAATCCGGCGGATGATCCCTCCGGGGTCGCCTGCGCGAGGAGGAGCCGTTCGTCGCCCTGCACCACCTCCACCGACAACAACCCGGCGTAGGGAGCGCGCCCGCTACAGGAGGCCCGGAACTTCGAAGCCTCGATCTC
>JAKOVT010000364.1 GCA_029781935.1 Actinomycetes bacterium
AGCGCGGGCGCGTTCGCAGCCGTCAGCTCCCGGGACATCGCGGTCGCCAGGACCTTGCCCGAGGTCGCGCCGGCCTTCTCGGCCTCGCGCGCCAGGGGCGCCTGGATCGAGCCCTGGATCTCCTTCTGGATCTGCGCCTGCGCGCCCCGCAGGCTGGGCATGAGCTGGATGTACGCGGTCGCGAGTGGCTCGGCCATGTCAGCGACTCCTCTCGGTTCGGGTCTTCTTGCTCGTGAACACCAGCGACCCGTCGGGGCGCTCGTAGTCGTGCATCCCGTTGACCTGGCGCGCATCGCGCACCCGGGTGATCGACGCGTCGGGCTCCAGCACGAACAGCCGGCCACCGGCGCGGGGTACGCCGAACCTCGTGCCGTTGTCGACGACCGGTCGACCGGCGAGCGCGTCGTCGACGCGCCGGCGCAGATGGTCGATGTACTGCTGACGTCCCGGCAGGCTGCGGAAGTTGGCCTCGAAGAAGTCGATCGAGTGCCGCACCGACGCGACGAACGCGTCCCGGTGCAGCGTCGAAGCGACCTCAGCCCGCCTCAGCCGAGCCACGTCGGTTCACCTCCCGGCGCCGATCCTTGGTGTGCCGGTACGTCGCGGCCCGCGACGCGCGGCGCGAGGCCGGCGACTGCAGCTTGACCGGCTGCTCGCCCTCGTCGGGCGGGAGCGCCAGGTCGGTGAGCAGCCGCGACAGCGCCAGACGGGACTGGCGCAGCTCCGTGACCGCGGCGGACAGCCGCACCTGCCCGGCCGCGCCGCGCGTGGTCAGGTCGTCGGCCAGCAGCGCCTCGAGCCTGGCGATCATGTCGGCCTGCGCGCACGCGGAGTCGAGCAGCACGAGCTCGTGATCGGCCAGCTCGTAGCGGCCGGTGACGCTCGCGCGGAGCCGATCACCGGCGCTCAGAGCGGTCTTGCGGCCCATCGGACCTCCTGGTTTCTCTCACGGGCACGTGCTCGGAAGGCGAGCGGCAGTCCGTTCCTGGCGGCTGGGCACCCGGCACCGGGGGGCACCCGGTGGGGGTGGTGATCCTCATGCGAGTCCCGGGTGTCGCTCGGGCTCGCGGTACGACGACAGCCGGGTGCGGGCGGCGTTGCCCTCGGCGCTGGACTTGCGGGCGTGGTGCCACGCGCAGATAGCGCGCAGGTTGTCGAGACGGTGGTCGTCGCCGGGGACGATGTGGTCGACCTCGGTGGCCCGGTCCCGGCATCGGCTGCCGTTGCGCATCAGCACGGTGCAGCGGTGGCCGTCGCGCTCGAGCACCTTCGCTCGCCGCTCGCGCCAGTCGCGGGGCAGGCGTGCGGCTCGGTCGCTGCCCTCCCACGCGGGTGTGGTCCTGGGCTTGCTCATGCTGCGGTCTCCTGTCTGGCGTGGGCGACGGCGGCCCGGGTGAGCACGTCGCGGTTGACCTCGTGGCCGAGCCAGCCGCAGGTGCAGCGGCCGAGGAACTCCCCGACCGGGATGCCCGGTGCGGCAGGGCGCTGCAGCGTGATGAGCTCGACGTCGTGGCCGAGGCTCGAGGCGATGCGCGCCATCAGCGGCGGTCCGTTGCGGGCGGCACGACCACCTTGACGAGGTGGCCACGGTCGTCGTACACGAACGACGCGGGCTGCCCGATGGGTCGCCCGTTGTGGTCGACGGCGGGTCG
>JAKOVT010000072.1 GCA_029781935.1 Actinomycetes bacterium
GCACCAGCGGCACTCGCCGCACGGCGCGATCCACGACAGCACGACGTGGTCGCCGGGCCGCAGCCCGGTGACGCCGGGGCCGATCTCGACGACCTCGCCGGCGCCCTCGTGCCCGAGGACGACCGGCACCCGGCGCGGCCACTCCCCGCGCCACACGTGCAGGTCGCTGTGGCAGACGCCGGCCCCCGCGATGCGCACGAGCACCTCGCCCGCCCGTGGTCCCTCGAGGTCCACCTCGTGGACGTCGACCGGCTCGCCCGGACCGGTGAACACGACAGCGCGCACGGCGTCCCTCCTCGGGGTCGTCGGGCGAGGCTACCGGCCCGGACCGCGGAGGGGTGCCTGACCGCATCTGTGGGTCGACAATCGATCACTCCGACGCAGGATCGGCAGAAGCGAGCCATCTCGGACGCATACTCGGAGTGGTCGAGAACCCCTGTCACGCATCGGATCCGGTCACCTGGACCGGCCTTCCTCAGAAGCGGGTCCAGCCTTGCGCGATCCACCCCCTTCGCGGCTCGCGCGGAGGTAGCGTCCCTCCACCGCGGCCGACTCGGCGGCCGCGCCCCGTTCCCCACCCTCATCCCACCGGGAGACACGCGATGGTCCATATCGGCGTCACGGTCGACGGCGTCCTGCGCCACGGGGATGTGGAGCCGCGCCGGCTCCTCGTCCACTGGTTGCGGGACGACCTCGGCCTCGTCGGCACCCCGATCGGGTGCGACACGTCCAACTGCGGAGCCTGCACCGTCCTCGTCGACGGTCGCAGCGCGAAGTCGTGCAGCCTGCTGGCGGTCCAGGTCGACGGCCGGTCCGTCACGACCATCCAGGGCCTCGCGGGCGAGGGCGAGTGGCACCCCGTGCAGAAGGCGTTCAAGGAGTGCCACGGCCTGCAGTGCGGCTACTGCACCCCCGGCATGGTGATGGCCTCGGTGGACCTGCTCGGCGAGAACCCGAACCCCACCGAGGACGAGATCCGGCACGGCCTCGAGGGCAACCTCTGCCGCTGCACGGGCTACCACAACATCGTGAAGGCGGTCGCGACCGCGGCCGCGGAGATGCGGGGTGAGAGCGCATGACCGCCACCGAGGAGCGCGTCGAGGGCGGCGCGATCGGACGTCCCGTCCGCCGCAAGGAGGACGCCCGCCTGCTCACGGGCAAGACCAACTGGACCGACAACATCCAGCTGCCGGGCACGCTGCACATGGCCACGGTCCGCAGCCCCGTCGCGCACGCGCGGATCACCAGCATCGACACCTCGGCGGCACGGGCGGCCGAGGGCGTCGTGCACGTCTACACAGGGGCGGACTTCCCCGACCTGCCGGGTTCGACCTGCGTGTGGCCGGTCACCGACGACATCAAGACGGCGACGATGCCGGCCATCTGCAAGGACAAGGTGAACTTCGCCGGTGACGTCGTGGCCATCGTGCTCGCGACAGACCGCTACCTCGCCTACGACGCCGCGTCGATGGTCGACGTCGACTACGAGCCCCTGCCGGCCGTGGTCGACATGGAGGTTGCGCTCAAGGACGGCTCGCCGCTGGTGCACGAGGACTTCGGCACCAACGCGTCGTACACCGCGAAGATGCCGTGCGGCGACTACGCCGCCGTGGCGGCCAAGGCCGACCGCATCGTCAAGCGCCGCTTCATCAACCAGCGTCTGATCCCCAACACGATGGAGCCGCGCTCGGTCGTGGCAGCACCGGCGGTCGGCATGTCCGACGAGATCACGATCTGGTCGGCGACGCAGATCCCGCACGTGCTCCGCGTGCTCCTCGCGCTGCTCACCGGGATCCCCGAGAACAACATCCGCGTGGTCGCCCCCGACGTCGGCGGCGGTTTCGGTGCCAAGCTGCAGATCAACCGCGAGGAGGTCCTCGCGCTGGTCCTGGCCAAGCAGACCGGCCGCCCGATCAAGTGGACCGAGAGCCGCAGCGAGCACTTCGTCTCGACGCACCACGGACGCGACCAGATCCAGGACATCGAGCTCGCCGTGACCGACGACGGCACGATCCTCGGCATGAAGGTCGACCTGCTGGCCGACATGGGCGCCTACCTGCAGATCATCACGCCCGGTACGCCGCTGCTCGGCATGTTCATGTACTCCGGCATCTACAAGATGGAGGCGCTCGACTTCACCTGCACCGGCGTCTACACGAACAAGACGCCGACCGACGCCTACCGCGGCGCGGGCCGTCCGGAGGCGACGTACGCGATCGAGCGCATCGTCGACGAGGCCGCGGCCGAGCTCGGCATGGAGCCCCTCGAGTTCCGCAAGAAGAACTGGATCAAGCACGAGGAGTTCCCCTACACCCAGATCGCGGGCCTGACCTACGACACGGGGAACTACGAGGCGGCCACCGCCCGTGCGCTGGAGCTCTTCGGCTACGACGAGCTGCGTGCCGAGCAGAAGGCGCGCCGCGAGTCGGGCGACCCGGTCCAGCTCGGGCTGGGTATCTCGACGTTCACCGAGATGTGCGGCCTCGCGCCGTCGCGCACGCTGGGCGCCCTCAAGTACGTCGCAGGCGGCTGGGAGCACTGCACGATCCGTGCCCTGCCCACCGGCAAGATCGAGCTCATCACCGGCACCTCGCCGCACGGCCAGGGGCACGAGACGGCGTGGAGCCAGATCGCGTCGGACATCATCGGCGTCCCGGTCGACGACATCGAGGTCGTGCACGGCGACACCGGTCGCGCGCCGTACGGCATGGACACCTACGGCTCGCGCTCCCTGGCCGTCGGCGGCCAGGCCATCAAGGTGGCGGGCGAGCGCCTCGTCGAGAAGGCGCGCATCATCGCGGCGCACCAGCTCGAGGTGAGCGTCGACGACGTCGAGTTCAACGCGGGCACCTACTCGGTCAAGGGCGACCCCGAGAAGTCGACGACCATCCAGGCTGTCGCCTTCGAGGCGTTCACCGCGCACAACCTCCCCGAAGGGGTGGAGCCGACGCTGTCGGGCGAGTCCACGGTCGACCCGATGGACTTCTCCTACCCGCACGGCACGCACCTCGCCGCCATCGAGGTCGACACCGAGACGGGCCAGGTCACGCTGCGCAAGTACGTCTGCGTCGACGACTGCGGCGTGCAGATCAATCCGATGATCGTCGAGGGCCAGGTGCACGGCGGTCTCGCCCAGGGCATCGCCCAGGCGCTCTTCGAGGGTGCTCTGTACGACGCCGACGGCAACCTGCTCACCGGCTCGATGGGCGACTACCTGCTGCCCAGCGCGGCCGACCTGCCGTCGTTCATCACCGACCAGACGGTCACGCCCTCCACGACGCATCCCTTGGGCACCAAGGGGATCGGCGAGGCGGGCGCGATCGCGTCCACGCCGGCGATCATCAACGGCGTGGTCGACGCGATCCGGCACCTCGGTGTCAACGACGTCTTCATGCCGGCCAGCCCGCAGAACGTGTGGCGAGCGATCCAGAACGCGAAGGGAGGCCAGGCATGATCCCCGTCGCATTCGACTACGTGAAGGCCGGCAGCGTCGACGAGGCGGTGGCCGCGCTCGCCGCGGGCGGCGAGGACGCCAAGGTGCTCGGCGGCGGCCAGTCGCTCATGCCGGTGCTCCGGCTGCGCATGAACGCGCCGTCGGTGCTCGTCGATGTGAGTCAGATCGACGAGCTGCGCACGGTCACCGACGAGGGCGGCTCGCTGCTCATCGGTGCGGGCGTGACGACGTACGAGGTGATGCACCACGACGCCATCAAGGCGGGTGCCCCGCTGCTGTCGCAGGCGGCCCGCGAGGTGGCCGACCCGGCCATCCGCCACCGCGGCACCTTCGGCGGCTCGTGCACGCACGCGGACCCGGCTGGCGACCTGCCGACCATCGCGCGCTGCCTCGACGCCGAGTTCGTCATCGCCGGACCGGGCGGCCGCCGCACGGTCGGCGCGGCGGACTTCTTCGTCGACTACTTCACCACCGCGGTGGGAGTCGACGAGGTCCTCGTGGCGATCCGCGTGCCGAAGCTGGGCGACGGCTGGGGCTTCGACTACCAGAAGTTCCACCGCACCGCGCAGGCGTGGGCGATCGTCGGAGCCGCCGCGGCGGTGAAGGTCGAGGGCGGCACCATCACCGAGGCGCGCGTCGCTGTGACCAACGTCGCCAGCTCGCCGCACCGGGCGTCGGCCACCGAGGCCGCGCTCACCGGCGGTCCGGCGACGGCCGACGCGATCGCCGCGGCGTCGGAGTCGGCCGCCGACGGCACCAACCCGACGTCGGACACCCACGCCGACTCGGAGTTCCGCAAGCACCTCGCCCGCGTGCTCACCAGGCGCGCGGTCAGCAACGCCGCGGGCCTCTAGCCCCCGACGCCGCACGAGGCCCCCGACCGCGACACGGTCGGGGGCCTCGTCGTATCCGCGTGGTCGTGGTCGAGCAGCCGGACCCCCGGGCCTGGCAGCGTCGAGACGCGTGCGGAGGACCAGGACCTCTCGCCGAGTCAGCCGGAGGTGACCGCCTGCTGGGGTGCGGTCTCGCCCGCGATCACGGCAGCGTCGCCGCCGACGGCGATATCGATGCGGCGCGGCTTGGCCCGGGCAGCGAGGGGCAGCGTCACGGTCAGGACGCCGTTCTCGTACGTCGCGCGGATGGCGTCGGCGTCGATCCCGTCGCCGAGCGAGAGCTGGCGCAGGTAGCTGCCGGTGAAGCGCTCGCTCGCCAGCCACTCCACGCCGTCCTCGGTCCGTGCGGAGCGCTGGGCCCGGATGGTGAGCGTGCCGTTGTCGACGCTCACGTCGACCGAGCCGGGGTCGACCCCGGGGAGGTCGGCGTGCAGGACGTAGTGGTCGCCGGACCGGTAGAGGTCCATCGGCATGAAGCGAGGGGTGCGAGCGGTGCCTGCGGGGACGCCGAGCATCTGCTCGGTCATCCGGTCCAGCTCGCGGAACGGGTCGAAACGGAGCACGGCCATGGTGACCTCCTACGGCGTATCCGTACCGCCTCGCCACCCTGGCGGGCGGTTCCGTGCACCTCCGATTCTGGCACTGTCGGGCCGGGAGTGCCAACCCCTGCGTGGGCCAGGCGGCCCCGGGGTTCCGCTGTCGCGCAGGGGATCCCGAGGGTGCCGGTGCGGCGTCCGGCTCCGGGCCGGCTCAGGCCTGGGCGATGCGGACCAGGTTGCCCGAGGGGTCGCGCACGGCGCAGTCGCGGGCGCCCCAGGGCTGCGAGGTCGGCTCCTGGAGGATCTCGGCCGAACCGGAGGCGCGGACCTTCTCGAACGTGGCATCGAGGTCGTCGGTGGCGAAGATGGCCGCCTGCAGCGAGCCCTGCGTGACGAGCGCGAGCAGGGCGTCGCCCTCGGCCTGCGACCGGCCGCCGTGCGGCTGCGACAGGACGACGCTCACGTCCTGCCCGGGGGCGCCGACGGTGATCCAGCGGAAGCCGTCGGATGCGACGTCCATGCGGACCTCGAGGCCGAGCGCGTCGCGGTAGAACGCGAGCGCCGCCTCCGGGTCGTGCACGGGGATGAACATGGTCTGCACGGTGATCGACATGCCCCGACCGTAAGCGCCGCGCCGTCGTCCGCGCTTCTCCGATCCTGCTCGCCGCCCTGTCCCCGCGTGATCTTGCTGCTGTGCCGGTTTCCAGGCCCGGGAAACCCGCATCCGAGCAAGATCACGCGAGCTCAGGCGGGGGCGGGGCGTCGCTGCGGTCGGGTGGCGACCTTGGTGACGCACGCGGGCACCTGCTCGAGGTGGCTGTGGTCGCGCGCGCGGTACTGCGACGGCGTCTCGCCGACGACCTCGGTGAACCGGCTCGAGAACGAGCCCAGCGAGGTGCAGCCCACCGCCATGCACGCGTCGGTGACCGACAACCCTTGCCGTAGCAGTGCTTTCGCGCGCTCGATCCGGCGCGTCATCAGGTAGGAGTAGGGCGTCTCGCCGTACGCCGCCCGGAACTTGCGCGAGAAGTGCGCGGGCGACATCAGCGCGGCGCGTGCCATGCGCGGCACGTCGAGGGGCTGCGCGTAGTCGCGGTCCATGAGGTCGCGGGCCCGGCGCAGGTGCGCGAGGTCGGCGAGCTCCTCCGGCGTCATGCCTCCGACCGTACGCGACTGTGCCGCCGGTCGGGAGGAGGCTTCGTGGCTGGCTCTCCGGTCGTGCTCCCGTCGTCCACGTCCCGCCCGCGCGCCTCCGTCGCGCCCTTCGCACATCGCGTCACCAGCCGCTGGTGGGGTGGACGCCGGAAAGCCCGCCTCAGAGAGGTGGAGGTCAGAGGACGCCGTGGGACACCGGGGCGAGGCGGGGGAGCTCGTCGTCGGTGAAGAGCCTCGAGCGGATGAGGAAGCGCTGCCCGGTCGGGGCCTCGAGGGAGAAGCCCGCGCCGCGGCCCGCGACGACGTCGATGGTGAGGTGGGTGTGCGACCAGTACTCGAACTGCCCGTTGCTCATCCAGACCTCGACCGGCTCAGCGTCGCCCGAGTCGTCGACGTCCCCGATGTCGATCGTGCCGAGGAGCACGTCGCTGGGGCCGGTCAGGAACTCCCCTGCCGGGTAGCACATCGGCGCGCTGCCATCGCAGCAGCCGCCGGACTGGTGGACCATCAGCGGGCCGTGCTGCGCCCGGAGGCTGCAGAAGAGCTCCGCAGCCTCCGGGGTGACAGCGACGCGCGCGACAGTGTCGTGGGCCATCGTCGTACGACCTAGAAGAAGCCGAGCTTCTGCGGGGCGTACGACACCAGCAGGTTCTTCGTCTGCTGGTAGTGGTCGAGCATCATGTGGTGGGTCTCGCGGCCCACGCCCGATCCCTTGTACCCGCCGAACGCCGCGTGCGCCGGGTAGGCGTGGTAGCAGTTGGTCCAGACGCGGCCGGCCTGGATGCCGCGTCCCATGCGGTACGCCGTGTTCATGTCGCGGCTCCACACGCCGGCTCCGAGGCCGTACAGCGTGTCGTTCGCGATCTTGAGCGCGTCGTCGACGTGGTCGAACCGCGTGACCGACACGACGGGGCCGAAGATCTCCTCCTGGAAGATCCGCATCGAGTTGTCGCCCTCGAAGATGGTCGGCGTCACGTAGTAGCCGCCGGAGAGCTCGCCGCCGAGGTCGGCGCGCTCGCCGCCGGTGACGAGACGAGCGCCCTCCTGCTGGCCGATCTCGATGTAGGACAGGATCTTCTCGAGCTGGTCGTTGCTCGCCTGGGCGCCGATCATCGTCTCGGTGTCGAGCGGGCTGCCCTGCTTGATCGCCTTCGTCCGGGCGGTCGCATCGGTGAGGAACTGGTCGTAGATCGACGACTGGATGAGCGCGCGG
>JAKOVT010000366.1 GCA_029781935.1 Actinomycetes bacterium
CTGTCGTCGGCACCCTCGGCGAGGCCGGCGTCGGCGGAGAGCAGCGCGGCGGTCTGACGCCGCAGGTGCCCGAGGACGGCGACGCCCGCGGTCGACCCGCGGCTCACCGGCACCGCCGGAGGCAGCAGGCGATCAGGGTCGGTCGCCACCACCTCGGGATCCGGCAACGGTGCTCCTAGCGCCGGGCCCGGCGGGCGATGAGCGTCTCCTGCACGTCGGCGAGGGGTGCGGCGTCGGGACCGCGGCTCACCCGCGTCCACGAGCCGTCGGGACCGAGGTGCCACGAGCTGGTGCCCTCGTCGAAGGCGAAGTCGATCAGCGCCGAGAGGCTCTCCGAGTGCGTGCGGGAGCCGAGGCGCACGAGCACCTCGATCCGCCGGTCGAGGTTGCGGTGCATGAGGTCGGCCGACCCGATCCACACCTCGGGGTCGCCGTCGTTGTCGAACTCGTACACGCGCGAGTGCTCGAGGAAGCGGCCGAGGACCGAGCGGACCCGGATGGAGTCGGAGAGCCCGGGGACGCCGGGCCGCACGGCGCAGATGCCGCGCACCCAGATGTCGACGGGGACGCCGGCCTGCGATGCGCGGTACAGCGCGTCGATCGTCTGCTCGTCGACGATCGAGTTGCACTTGAAGCGGATCCGGGCCGACCGGCCGGCCTTCTTGTTCTCGATCTCGCGATCGATCCGTTCGACGAGCCCGGAGCGCAGCGAGTGCGGCGCGACGAGCAGGCGCCGGTAGTCGGTCTCCATCGAGTAGCCGGAGAGCACGTTGAACAGCCGGGCGACGTCCTCGCCGACCTCCTCGTCGGTGGTCAGCAGTCCGACGTCCTCGTAGAGCCGCGCGGTCTTCGGGTGGTAGTTGCCCGTCCCGATGTGCAGGTAGCGGCGCAGCCGGTCGCCGTCGTCGCGCACCACCATCGAGAGCTTGCAGTGGGTCTTCAGGCCGACGAGCCCGTAGACGACGTGGCAGCCGGCCTGCTCGAGCTTGCGGGCCCAGTCGATGTTGGCCTGCTCGTCGAACCTGGCCTTGATCTCGACGATGGCGAGCACCTGCTTGCCGGCCTCGGCTGCAGCGACGAGGGCGTCGACGATGGGCGAGTCGCCGCTGGTGCGGTAGAGCGTCTGCTTGATCGCGAGGACGTGCGGGTCTGCGGCGGCCTGCTCGAGGAAGCGCTGCACGCTCGTGGAGAACGAGTCGTACGGGTGGTGCAGCAGGACCTCGTGGTCGCGCATCGCCTCGAGCACGTCGGGTGCCGACGCCGTCTCGACGTCGGTGAGCTCGCGGCTCGTGCGGGGGAGGAACGCGGGCAGCTTCAGGTCGTCGCGCGGCAGCCGGTCGAGCGCCCA
>JAKOVT010000091.1 GCA_029781935.1 Actinomycetes bacterium
CCGGTGCGGCCAGCGCGTTGGCCCAGCCGCCGATCCGCACGGCGAGCGCCTCGCTGCGCATGACGAGCGCGAACACCACGATCATCGCGACGAGCGCCGCGAGCCCGATGAGGCCGATGTAGACGTAGGCGCCGGCGTCGATGGTGCCCGACGCCGAGATCGCCATGATGCCGAAGATCGGCAGGCCGAGCGTCACGAACACCGACCAGACACCGGTCGCGCCGATCGCGGCCGTGGCGACCGTGGGCTCCACCTTGTACGACGCGAGCATGGCGTACTGGACACCGAGACCGAACGCACCGCCGGCGGGCACACCGTTGCTGATCGCGAACGCGCCCTGGTTGAGCTGGAAGGACTGCCGGTAGGGCAGTCCGGGCGTGGCGGCCATGAAGGGGAAGCCGTAGACGACGAGGTAGACCACCACGGTGGTCGCGATGATGGCGATGTCGAACGCGTCCATGCCCTGGATGGCGGCCCAGGCGTCCTCGTAGGACCCGATCTGAGGGATGACCTTCACGAAGATCAGGACCAGGGCGACGATCCCGATGACGGCCATGATCGCCGTCTTCTTCTTGTCCAGCGCGGGTGCGGGCGCGGCGGCCCGGTCCGTGTCCGCCGCGGGCTGCGTCCCTGCGCGGTCCTCAGCCTCGGGGACGGGCGGGCCGGCGTCGCTCATGACACGCACCCTAGGGCGTCCCTGCGCGCTGCGCCCCGCAGACCGCCGGGTCGTGCCAGGCTCGGGGACGTGGGCGGGACGGACGAGGTGGCGCAGCGGCTCGGCGACGAGCCGTTCGTCGACCTCGTGTCGTTCCGGCGCGACGGGTCGCCCGCGCACACGCCCGTCTGGATCAGCGGCGACGGCCGCAGCCTGTTCGTGTCGACGTTCGGCGACTCGTACAAGGTGCGGCGCATCCGCGCGAACCCCGTCGTCGCCCTCGCGGCCTGCGACGGACCCGGGCGCCTCCTGCCGGGGGAGCAGTACGTCGCCGGCCGCGCCGAGGTGCTCGACCGCAGCGAGTTCCGCCCCGGGGTGCGGGCGCACCGGGCCAAGTACGGCGCGCACTTCTCGATGATGTGGCCCGCCCGCTGGCCGCTGCGGCTCGTCGGCAAGAAGCGCGTGTGGATCCTGGTGGTGCCCACCCCGGACGTCGGGCTGCCGCACATCGATCCTCCGGTCGTGGAGGGATAGCCGGCGTCGATGGTCCACACTGCCGCCGTGGGCACCTTCGACGTCGACGTCGCCGTGGTGGGCTCCGGGTTCGGCGGCGGGGTCGCAGCGCTGCGGCACGCCCAGGCCGGGCGCTCGGTGGCGGTGCTCGAGCAGGGCCGCCGGCTCGCGCGCGACGACCTCGAGGCGGGCGGACGCAGCCTGCGCCGGCTGACGTGGGCTCCGGAGGTCGGCCTGTCGGGCTTCTTCCGCCAGTCGGTCCTGCGCCACGTCGTCGTCGTGCACGGCGTGGGCGTGGGCGGCGGCTCCCTGGTCTACGCCGCCGTCCTGCTCCGCCCCAAGCCGGAGGCCTGGAGCGCCCCCGGATGGTCCGCGACCGGCCTCGACTGGGCGGCCGAGCTCGATCCTCACTACGCCGAGGCCGCGACGCGTCTCGGCGTCGAGACCAACCCCTACGTGGGTGCTCAGGACCGGTGGCTCGCGCAGGCCGCGGACGACCTCGGCGTGAGCGGCTCGTTCGCGCCGACGCCGCAGGGGATCGCGTTCGACGCCTGCCTACGCTGCGGCGCCTGCATCTCCGGCTGCGCGCACGGCGCGAAGAACACGGTGGACCGCACGTACCTGGCGGACGCCGAGCGGCTCGGTGCCCGCGTGACGCCGCGCTCGAAGGTGCGCAGGCTGCAACGGCTACGCGGCGGCGGCTGGGTCCTGCTCGTGGTCGACCCGCTGGACCGGCGCGCCTCTCCTCGCATCCTCACCGCCCGCGAGGTCGTCCTCGCGGCGGGCGTGCTCGGGACGACCGAGCTGCTGCTCTCGGCGCGCGACCGCTGGGCGACGATGCCCTACCTGTCGCCGCTGCTCGGTCGCCGGGTGCGCACGAACTCGGAGGCGTTCACGCTGGTGCTCCAGCCCGACGACGCCGTCGACGTGACCGCCGACGGCTCCACCATCAGCAGCGACTTCCACCCTGACGCGAGCACCCACGTCACGAACAACCGGTTCCCGGCGTCGTACTCGTTCATGCGGCTGTACTGCGGACCGCTCGTCGACGGCGCCACGCGCGGGGAGCGGCTGCGGCGCACGCTGTCGGCGTTCGCGCATGATCCGGCGTCGGCCACGGCCAACCAGCGGGCCCGTTCCTGGAACCGGAGGGCGACCGTGCTCACCGTGATGCAGCACGACGACAACGAGCTCGAGCTGCACCTCGGCCGTCCGCCGCGGCACGGACTGCGATCCCGGCTGGCCCCCGGCGCGTCGCCCGTGCCGACCTACCTGCCGCAGGCCAACGCCGCGGCGCGCGCGGTCGCCCGGGCGAGCGGCGGCACGCCGTACGGCACGCTGCTCGATCCGCTGCTCGGGATCGGTGCGACGGCGCACATCCTCGGCGGCGCGGTGATCGGCGCATCACCTCAGGACGGCGTGGTCGACACCGCGCACCGCGTGTTCGCCTCGGAGGACGGCGACGTCCACGACGACCTCCGCGTGATCGACGGCAGCGTGGTGCCGTCGAACATCGGGGTGAACCCGTCGCTCACTATCGCCGCACTGGCCGAGCGCGCGATGTCGCTGCGCTGACCGCTCAGCGCAACCAGGTGCGGTCGCGCCAGGGCGTGCTGCGCCCGTCGGTGCTGCTCTCCTCGTCGAACCTGCGCAGCCGCGCGATGGCCCGGCTGCCCGACGCGGTGCTCACGAAGCCCGCGGCCTCGCGGGCGATGCCCTCGCGCCAGGCACGTCCACCGCTCACGGCGCGCTTGGCCGCACCGATCGCCTCCGGGCTGCGCCGCGCGACCTCGGCGGCGAGCCCGAGCGCGACGTCGAGCAGGTCGTCGGACGACGCCACCTCGTCGACGAGCCCCGCGGCGTGCGCCTCGTCGGCGTCCAGCGTCGTCGCGCGCAGGATCATCGACCGGGCGCGCACCGGGCCGACGGCCCGCGAGAGGCGTTGCGTCCCACCGGCTCCCGGCGGGATCGCCGCCGTCACCTCGACCAGCCCGATACGGCCCTCGCCGCGCGACATCACCCGCAGGTCGCACGCGAGCGCCAGCTCGCACCCGCCGGCGAGCGCATCGCCGTCGATCGCCGCCACGATCACCTGCGGCAGCGTGCCGAGCCGGTCGAGGGCCCGGTGGGTGCGGGCCAGCTCGGCGAGGCCGCCGACGGGCCCGGGCAGGAGCGCACGTGACACCGGCGGGAACCGCGTGACGGCTGCGACCGACGCGTACGCCGCGCGCGCCGCGGCCCAGGGGAGCGCCACCCCGATCGCTTCGGCCCCGTCCGCGATCTCGACGAGACGGAAGTGCGGCACGAACACGCCCGGACGCGGTCCGGTGACGACGACACCACCGATCCCGGTGGACGTCGCCAGCCGGCGGCCGAGCTCGTCGACGTCGGCGAACACCGCCGTGTCGAGCAGCTCGCCGCGAGGGCTCTCGATGCGCACCAGCAGCAGGCGCGTGGTGCCTGCGTCGTCGGTGGGCACCGGCTCGGCGAGCAGGGTGCAGCGCAGCGCGGTGAGGTCGGGCCAGAGGGTCTCGCCGTCGAGGAGCACGGCGCGATCCTCCCGCGTCAGTCGCCGGTCTGTCCGTCGATCCGCTCGCGCAGGAGGTCGGCGTGCCCGTTGTGGCGGGCGTACTCCTCGATCATGTGCAGGTACACCCAGCGCACGTCGAGCTCGGTGCCGCGGCCGATCGAGCGGAAGCGGGTGTCGAGCGGGAGGTGGGCCACCGCCTCGTCGGCGAGGCGGCACTCCTCGGCGTACCAGGCGAAGACCTGCTCGGCGGGGACCGAGTCGAGGTCCTCGAAGTCGCCCTCGAGGTTGTCGTCGGGGCCGTAGAAGCCGTGCGCGTGGACGCCGGTGACGTTGCTGCGGAACCACCACGCCTCCACCTCGGCCATGTGCCGCACCAGACCGAGCAGCGACAGGCGCGACGGCTCGACGCTGCGCAGGGCCAGCTGCTCGTGCGTGAGGCCGGTGCACTTGGCGCGCAGCGTCTCGCGGTGGAAGTCCAGCCAGCCCTGCAGGCAGGCGCGCTCGTCGAGGAGCTTGGGCGACGGCGAGCGGTCGATCTCGGGTGCGGTCCAGGTCATGCGGCGATCCTGGACCCCGGCGTCGGACAGCGGTACCGGGTTACGTCGTGGGCGCCGGGTCGGCGAACGCGGCGTCGGATGCCGCGACGTCGACGACGGGCGAGGCGACAGGGAACTGCAGCCGCACGTAGGCCCCGGGGCCGTCGGGCCGGTTGCCCACCTGCAGGGTGCCGTCGTGCGCGTCGACGACCGCCTTCACGATGGCGAGCCCGAGGCCGCTCCCGCCGGTCGCGCGCGACCTGCTCGCATCGCCGCGGGCGAACCGCTCGGTGACGCGGGGGAGGAGGTCGGCGGGGAACCCGGGCCCGTCGTCGACGACGTCGACCACGGCCGTGCGGCCGTCGGTGCCGAGGTAGACCGTGACCTCCGTGCCCGCGGGGGTGTGGGCGCGGGCGTTGGCCAGCAGGTTCGCGATCGCCTGGTGCAGCCGCAGCGGATCGCCGATCACGACGACGGGCTCGCCGCTCGCGCGCACCGACCACGCGTGGTCGGGGCCCGCAGTCGCGGCCTCGGCCACCGATTCGTCGACGACGCGGCGCAGGTCGACCCGCTCGTGCGCGATGGGTCGGCCCTCGTCCAGCGAGGCGAGCAGCAGCAGGTCGTCGACGAGCATCCCCATGCGCGCACCGGCCGACTCGATCCGCTCGGCCGCGTGACGGGCGGCCTCGGGGTCGGTCGCCACACCGCGGCGCATGAGCTCGGCGTACCCGCGCACGGCGGCGAGCGGGGTGCGCAGCTCGTGGCCGGCGTCGGACACGAACTGGCGGAGCCGGTCCTCGGTGTCGGCGCGCGTCTGCAGCGAGCTCTCCACGTGGTCGAGCATCTTGTTGACGGCGAGCCCGACCTGCCCGACCTCGGTGGTCGGCACGGGATCGGGGACGCGCGAGGGGATCGCGACCTCGCCGCTGTCGAGCGGCAGTGCGGCGACGGCGCTCGCCGTCTCTGCGACGTCCTGGAGCGGGCGCAGCGAGCGGCGCACGAACCAGGCGGCGGCCAGACCCGCGATGATGAGGCCGCCGGCCATGAGGATCACCGAGACGGCCAGCAGCCGGTCGGTGTCGGCGACGACGCCCGACAACGGCGTCACGGCCACGATGGTGGCGGACCCGTCGTCGGTGGCGTACAGGACGGCCACCGCGCGGCCCGCGCCGACATCGTCGAGCCGCACCGTGACCGGGTCGGCCGCCCGGCCGGTGGGCACACCGGCGAGCATGAGGGCGTCGCCGGAGGTGACCTGCTGCGGCCGCTGGCCGGGGAGGGCGCCGGTGACGGAGTAGGTGCCGCGGGCCGTGATGGCGTAGACGGTGGCCCCGGCGTTGCTCCAGATCCGCAACGACTGCTGGAACGAGCCGGCGTCCCCGTCGCGCTCGAGCTCGGCCTTGCCGTGCTGGAGCGCGACGTCGACCTGTGCGTACTTCCACGAGCGCAGCGACAGGAACGTCGTGGTCCCGATGAGGGCCAGCGTGATCGCCATGACCCCGAGCAGACCGAGGACGAGGCGGCGACGCAGGGGCATCGCCGACCAGGCGCCGGAGATCCGCGTGATCACTCGGCGTCGCCGGCCCTCGGCGGGCGCATCACGTAGCCCACGCCGCGCACCGTGTGGATGAGCGGCTCGCGGTCGGTGTCGACCTTGCGTCGCAGGTAGCCGACGTACTGCTCGACGATGTTGCTGCGGCCCGCGAAGTCGTAGTGCCAGACGCGGTCGAGGATCTGCGCCTTGCTCACGACGGTGCGCGCGTTCTGCATGAGGAACCGGAGCAGGTCGAACTCGGTGGGGGTGAGCTCGATCGGCTCGCCGTCGCGCACGACCTCGCGGGTCAGCTCGTCGAGGGTGAGGTCGGCGACGCGCAGCACCGCGCCGCGCTCGTCGAGGCG